>DQME01000116.1 GCA_015659815.1 Gammaproteobacteria bacterium
AACGAACAAGTGGCGCACCCAAACTCCAGACAAGTCCGCTAATGACCACTAGAACAAAACCCAAGAAATAATTATTCTGCATTTTTTAGCCCTCTAAATAACATCTGATTAGATGTCACTAATGCGCGAATTTTGTTCTTAAATACAGTTTCTGTCAATCATTTTTTTACTTAACTATCTGAGCATAATAAAACTTGGAGATTGAATATAAAATATACTATATCAATTCAAACTTAACTGCGTAGTGCATGAAATTAAAACCTCAACTTTTGAGGAGTGCCTGTGTAGTATACGGACTACTATTTACCCAAGTTTAGTATATGCCTTAACTCTCTAGTATCAAGCCCTACATCCTTCTCTAATACGTTCTAACTCCACTAGTGTCCATTGAGCATAATCAACTATAAAATTAGTAGTTCTAATGGGTTCGTTTCTCCCTCACACATCAAACGAAATTTGGGTTTTGGTTCAAGTTGAATTATAATTTTAGCTTTTTAAGTCATGCAAGTGATGTAAGGCTGGGCTTGGTATAAGGCGTGGATTGCACACGATAGATTAATAAAAAAGATCTGTCCCTGAAAAGCCCGTCAATTCAGGCTTTTTTCTTTTCTGAAATGAAAGGAAAAACTATACGCCTAACCAAAATAAATACAGAAAACCAGCCCCCATTGAACCAACTGCAGCAAAGCTCAAATAAAGCGCAAAAAGTCGAGGCTTAGCAAGTGAGTATATAGCAATTGCCGCTGGAATACTCGTGACACTGCCAGCTAACATAAAGGCAAGTGCCGTGCCTGGTGACATACCCATTTCCATTAATCCACCAACGAGTGGAATGGCTGCATAACCATTCAAATAAGCCGGAACACCCAAGAACACTGCCAAAGGGAGTGCGAAAGCATTGCCCTCGCCAAGCCAATTAACAATCAAATCATTGGGCACATACACTAGCATCAGACTTTCGAGTAAAAATGCAAATGCCAGCCAACGTGTTAAGAATAATCCAACCGAAAAAACCTCTTTAGTAAAGGTTTTCCGCCTATCGGAACTAAGCCAAAATTTGTACAATATCTCAGCTTTATCTTCTTTCGAACAAGAGGTTGAACAACTAGGTTTAGCAATATCTTTTAAGGCATCATTTAGATAACCAGTTTTGCTGATCAACCATGCACCGTAACCTGCCAACAATCCCATTCCAATGGCTGAGAATGTTTTGACTAGAGCAAATTCAATTCCCAATTCTGCTGCTGTCAAGATAAACATTTCTGGGTCCATTATCGGTGAGGCTATACAAAATGCTAGCACCGGCGCAATGGGTACTCCTGCCGCTAATAGCCCTGCAACTAAAGGGATCACACCACAAGAGCAAAAAGGTGAAAGTGCGCCAAATATGGATGCAACGGCAATAGCTCTAATGGGACTCCCCTGGAAAGCATTGGCAACAATTTGATCAGCACCAGTGGCTTTTAAATATGCAGCTACCGCTACCGATAGTAATATGAACGGTGAAATGCGTATCAGGGCATCAAGGGTATCAATAGAACTATTGGCAGCCTGTGAAGGAGAGACAATAGCAAGGATAGTAATAATTGCAATGGAGAGTCCAATCGGAAATCCCAGAAAAGAAGACATCTTCTTTATAAAAAGAACCCATTGATTGTGGTTTGTGCTGATGATGTCTGGATCTGAACAGCATGTATTTTGCCCCTGTATTTCGTTTTGATTCATACGATTTCCATTAATTTCTACGTTTCTAGTTTTCTAGTTTATATGTAGTAAAAAAATACTCTGAAATGTCAACCAATTCCACTACAACATTCAGATTGGAGTTTACTTAGTACTTCTGTAAGTTGCTCTAATTTAGCGGTACAAATTATACTGCGACCTTGCTTAACCTGGCTGACCAAGCCGGCATCTACCAATCCTCTTAAATGAAAATTCAGTGTTGAAGGCGGTATATCCAAGCGCTTACCAATTTCTCCCACAACTAATCCTTCGTCGCCATAGCTAATCAACAATCTATAAATATCAATCCTTGTTTTATTGCCCAATTCTGAGAGGATTTGAATCATTTTTTCATCATTCATAATTACATTATACAATAAAATACAACTATATTTCTAGTTTTATTGAAATAAAAATAACTTGGATGATTCTTAGATACTTATGTCTTATTTATTTTGTGGATGAATGCACATCACACATCAAACGAAATTTGGACTTTAGTTCAGGTTAACTTATAATTTTAGTATGAAAAAAACCACTAACTTTGCTTTTAACTCTACTCCTACTCAGCTCAGTCTACAATTCCGAGTACTGTAACACTTTTTAACTTTCTTAATCAAGGGTATCCTCTTTATTTTACAAATTGAGCGATTACATTTTTCTTTATTTGAGTGGACGAAGTTCGCGGATGATATTGAATTTGTACAACTTTTTTTCCTTGTGAATGAAAGTATTCTTCCACATCTTGATTATGAGGCTTTCTACCCCAGTCTTCCCCAATAACAAAAATATCTGCTTTAACTTGTTGACAAATAGTAAGGTAATCTAGTTCATGATATGGGATTACGATATCCACACAACGAAGCGCCTGTAGCATCTCAATACGTTGTTCGAGCGGAATAACAGGCACATTAGGCTTGTATAGTTTGACAACTTCGTCAGAGGCAATACCAACAGCAACAGTATCTCCTAAAGATGCGCAATGTTCCAATAAGGCAAGATGACCTACATGTAATAAATCAAATGTTCCTACTGTGTACACTACCATTGATTTTTCTCCTAGACTTGGTTGTTTTTTATTATAAATTTTCGATGAATATTTGTTTTTTATACGAGTTTCCAGCTATAGATAACTGTCACACTGAGTGTATAAAAAGCAAGAATAAAAATATTGATAGGTTTTACGGAAAGCTTTGGT
>DQME01000035.1 GCA_015659815.1 Gammaproteobacteria bacterium
AATAATTTTATATCAGTCAACAAATAAAGGATATTAATGAAAGCAACAGTATTTAGTACAACAAAATGTGTTTGGTGTGATAGAGTAACAGTTATGTTAAAAGACGCTAAAATAGAAGTAAATAAAATTGATGTTTCAGAAAGCCAAGACAATTTTAAACAGATGAAAGCTCATGTAGGGAAAACAAAGATGAATACTGTTCCTCAAGTAGTTATTGATGATCAATTTATTGGTGGATATACAGAAGTAGAACGATTTATAAATCATTTACCGAAAGAATAGTTATGATTATAGCTACTACCACATTGATTATAGTTCAAGTTGTTGTGGTTGGTTGTGTACTGTGGTTGAATCCAGAGCCTTGTCCTAGAAAGTATAGAGTAACACAAGAACATGGCGGTGTGTTAGCAAATATGTCTGACATTCATCGATATTGTGAACTGGATTATGGAGGAAAATTCATATTAAAAGACGAATATAAAGAAGATTAAACAAATTAAGGACCTAAACGTTCTGGGTAGGTGGTGGATGGTCAGAGGTAGGAGAAAGCTTCGTTGAGTGGACTTCTAGGGTAACTTCCCCTTCAATGACTCTGAGGTAAGAATGTTATGTGCGAGAGTTGCAATTAAGTCCCTTTCATTTAAGAGATGAAATTCAATTGCATACACAAGAATGGTGATGACGATTCGTGAGAAGTTCGCAGACCTAAGATTCTTGGTATCGAAGTACAAGGACAATCGCATGGTCCTTTTTCACTATATAAAAAGGTAAAAATGGCAAGAAAAGTTCTTAAAGAAGTTATGTTTGAAGAAGAAGAAGAATTTGAAATTTGTATTAAGTGTGAAAAACTAACGACAATAAAGAAAACCGATAATGTCGTATACCGTTCTGGATACATAGAAGGTGTAGGACAGCTTTGTTTTGAATGTTCACAAACAAGGAAGATGCATAAAACAGGAAACTACGGAGATAATGAATGGACAAGATATGGATAAAGCGATAACAACATACATTTCAGTACTCAAGGCTGAGATAGAACACTTAAAATCAAAACTTGAACCTCATGATACAGGACATATTCATACTACTATTTCTACTTTACAACATCGTGTTAAAGAGTTAGAAGGTGGTAATAGAAAATAAACCTATAGAAATTTCTGGTAATAGACTAGTATGGAGACACATACAAAAAGAGAACCAAAGGATGATGTTAGATCCATTAGGTTATGATCCCATAAGAGATATAGATGAAATACATCACAGAAACAGACGCAAGACTGATGATCCTTATATCAAGGCAACTAGTGAAAAATTAGCTCACCATTTTCCAGAAATCAATGATGCAGAGAGGAGATAATATGAGCAAACGCAAAGTAGGTAAACGCAAGAGTAAACGAACTAAAAAACAACCAAAATGTACCCTATGTAACCCTTTCCGATGGTTAGGAAATACTAAGGAGAGGCATCGACATTCGTATTATAGACAACAACATGAAATGGATATTAATTATAGCGATAGCATTGAGTTTTAGTGGATGTGCACGTGACGCAACAGCAGAAGACTCTACCGCAGTCACACCTGCTGAACAATCATTAGAGAGAACTACTCTTGCGGAGACCAATACAGAATGGATCGCAATAGTCATGACATGGAACCCTGTCACTTATACAATAGACAAAGAATTTTCATCTGAAGTAAACTGTTGGAACTACTACGATAATGGTGCAGG
>DQME01000168.1 GCA_015659815.1 Gammaproteobacteria bacterium
TCAACCTAAACGACCAGATAATAATCAACGACAACATGGGATCACAGTACAACTATGTTGTTGAAGGTGTTGGTATTATTGACCTGGAAGAGGAGCAAGTAGAGGTTGTTGAAGAGGTCGAGGAGCTTAAACTACTAACTATTTGGCCATTTGGACTTGTAGATGAACAAAATTCACTACGATTTATGGTTACAGCTAAAAAAGATAAAAGTGACCAAAATTAAGCTTAAACCAGAAGAAAAGAACTACGGGTTACTTAAAAAACCTGATTTGACTGTTAAACAATTCATGGACGCTAGGGACTGGTACTTAAGTGCACAAAACAAAGACCAACCAACAAAAACACAAAACTTAACGCTCAAAAGCGATCCTTGAATCAACAAAGATAGCGCGGTCTTGATTTAATTAAAAGATTAACTAGAACGGAATGTCGTCATCGAATGAGTTGTCTACCGGTGTTATAGGCTCATCAATAGTTTCTTTTGGCTTAGTAGGGGAGTTGGGTGTCTGAGAGAATTCACCACCAGTACTAGCACCTTCACGGCGATCAAGCATTTGTAGTGTGCCATTGAATCCACTAACAACGACCTCTGTTGTGTAGCGGTCAGCACCGGACTGGTCTTGCCATTTACGTGTCTGCAACTTTCCTTCAACGTAGACCTTTGAACCCTTATCCAGATATTGGCCAGCAATTTCCGCTAACTTGCCGAACAGACTGACACGATGCCACTCAGTCCTGTCCTGCTTTTGGCCAGTAGTTTTGTCTGTCCATGATTCCGAAGTTGCTACCGAAAGGTTGGCAATTGCGCTACCATTTGAGGCATATTTGACCTCAGGTTTTTGTCCTAAATTACCCACTAAAATTACTTTATTTATGCCAGCCATTTTTGTTTTCTCCGGTTTAGTTATTTTGTTTCATAGTGAACATAGATATCCACCAAATTGTTGCAATTAATGTAGTGAATAAGAATACACTATTTATACCAAATTTGTTGTAAATCCAACCCCCAAAAACACCACCCATGAATGCGCCAAGAAACTGAGAAGTAGAAAACATGCCCATTGCCAACCCACGCTTATCTGTACTGGCAGTCCTAGATAATAAAGATGGCAACAAAGCCTCTAAGGAATTAAAAGCTACAAAAAATATTGTCATTATTGCGAAAAAGGTAGTGTAATTTAGTGTGGTTTTATAAAAAAGTATTTGGCTTATTATTAGTGCCCCAATCGCAGTCAGCAGCACGGCCTTGGTTTTTTTATATTTTTCTGCCAATATAATCATTGGAATCATGCCGGCAAATGATAACAATATGACTGGTAGGTACATTTTCCAGTTGTCCTTTATCTCTATGATGTTATTGTCTACCAACAGTACTGGCATTACTATAAATGCACATGTAAGTACAAGGTGAAGAGAGAAGGCGCTTAAATCTAGCCTTAATAGGTCATAATTTAGAATCTTCTTAAAATTGTGCAGAGACATTTTGTATTGCGTCTTAGGCCTAGTATGAGGCATAAAAACAACTATCAAAAGTGCAACAATTGAAAGTGCAGATATTGACCAAAACAAACCAGATATACCGAAATTTACTGTAATTATTGGACCTAAAAGAATAGACAGCATGAATGCTGCACCTATTTGGGCGCCAACAAATGCGTTAGCTTTAGCTCTTTGTTCTGGGGATACATAATCTGCTAGGTAAGCCATCAGGACAGCAGAGATTGCTCCACTTCCTTGCAAAGCTCTACCAGCAACAATACCCATTATGTCTGTCGACTCTGCAGCTACAACGCTACCTATAAAGAATAAAACAAGACCAATCACAAGGATTGGTTTACGGCCAAACTGGTCAGACAGGTAACCAAAAGGTATTTGTAGAAGTGCCTGGGTTAGGCCATAAATCCCAATAGCCAAACCGATTAGATATGGCGTTGTATTAGTGTATTCGTTGGCGTAGACGGAGAATACTGGAAAAATCATGAACAACCCAAACATGCGGGCAGCCATAATTGATGAAATTTTAAGCGCAAATGTGCGCTCCAGTCTATTCATTGTAAATATATATTAGTCGTCTAGCGAGTATTTTGGTTTGTATTGTGGGTAGTTCTTGTCTAGAACGCGCCTTGCGTCGATAGCCAACTGCTCAGTACCCAAGATGTCATAGTTGTGGGCCATAAGGTGTAAAGCTTCAGGTATGGATGGTGAATTTGGGTACTTTTCTACAATAAATTTACAGCGATTGATGGCAGCTATAGGCGACTTGTTTTTGGTATAAAAAATTGCTACGTAGAATTCATGCCTAACCAAAATGTTTCTCAGAATTGGGAGTCTGTCTTTAGCCTCATTTGCGTACTCAGTTTCAGGGAACCTCTTGATCAGTGCAAGGTAGTAGTTGAATGCATCACGAACAGAATCTACATCCCTCTGGGCATTATCAGTCATTATCTCGTCAAGCAAAGACCTTGACTTGTCTTCCGATATAACTCCACGCAAGTAGTATGCATATGGTGTTGAAGACAGGTCATCTGGGTACAACTTAATGTATTTGTTTAGCCTAGAGATTGCAAGGTCATATTGCTCGTTGTCGTAGAGTGCATACGCTATTTCTAGTTTCGCTTGTTTTGAATATTTAGATGCTGGGTAGGCCGCCGCCAACTTTTCAAATAGCGCAATTGCTGAATCTATGGTTGCAGCAGACATTTCATTTTTGGCCTCATCAAACATCATTTTTGGAGACATTCCGCCTGATATGGGTGGCCTTTTTTCTTCGTCCTGCCAAAAACAACCACTTAGTGTAAAAGATAATAGAGTTAAAATTATTGCTATATTTCTCATAATTAAGAAAATATGAAGGTTTTTATAAATATGCAAAGCATTATACTTGTAGGGATGTATTATATTGACAAAGATTAAGTAACTGTAATACCTAATTCAAGATGAAATTATTTGAAAAAAGAGTCCTAATTAGCGATTTGTGTAGCGTACTAGAGCAGTACATGCCTAAGCCACAGGTGGAAATCGTATATAAAGCATACATAGTAGCCGCAACTGCACACGATGGTCAGTTCCGTAATTCAGGTGAGGCATATGTATTTCACCCATTAAATGTGGCCATGATACTTGCTGAATTGCAGCTTGATTATGCCTGTGTTGTGGCAGCACTTCTGCACGACTGTATTGAAGATACCACACTAACACATGAAGAGATTGCTAATGACTTTGGGGGCGAGGTTGCAAACATCGTCGAAGGGGTTTCAAAAATTACCGGTCTAAAGTTTAATTCTATAACTGATAAGCAGGCACAAAACTTTAGGAAGCTAATACTGGCTATGACTTCAGATATGAGAGTCATGGTTATAAAGTTGGCTGACAGGCTACATAACATGAGAACTCTTGACTCAATGGAAAAAGATAAGCGGCTTAGAATAGCCAAAGAGACATTTGAGATACATGCACCCTTGGCTAGAAGGTTAGGGCTGAACAGTATACGAACGGAACTTGATAATCTATGCTTTAAATACATGCACCCATTTAGGTACACAGCAATAACAAACAAAATAAAGAAACAGAAGGGAGCTAAAAGAAGATTAATCAAGCACATAGAGAAGCAAATAAATAATAGGTTTATTCAAGATGGCCTTACAGAGGTTGAGGTTAGTGGAAGAAAAAAACAGCCAAGCAGTATTTACAATAAAATGAAACTGAAGGGCCTTAAGTTTAGTCAAGTACTCGATATGTTTGCCTTCCGTGTTGTCGTCAACGATGTTAATGAATGCTACCAAGCGCTTGGTGTAGTGCACAACCTATACAAGCCACTTCCTGGTAAATTTAAGGACTACATTGCACTACCAAAATCTAACGGCTATCAATCTATACATACCGTTCTTTTTGGCCCAGATAAGATTTTGATAGAGGTACAGATTAGGTCCCGTGATATGCACTTCATATCTGAATATGGGATAGCGGCTCATTGGCACTACAAAAATGTTTCAGGAAACACACCTGAGCTTGCCGCAAATTGGTTAGGATCATTGCTAGATATTCAAAAAAAATCCGGGACATCTGTTGACTTTTTGGAAGAAACTAAGACTGACTTATTTCCGTCAGAAGTATTCGTGTTTACTCCTACAGGAGAGATTGTTCAGTTGCCCTACAAATCAACCGTAGTTGACTTCGCTTATGCAGTACATACCAGCATTGGAAATAGGACAATTAAAGCAAAAATAGACCAAGCAAGCGTCCCCCTTTCTACTGAAATACGGTCAGGCCAGACTATAGAAATAGTTACCAGTAAAAAAGCCAAACCACATTCCTCATGGCTACAAACCGTGGTAACTGCTAAAGCTAAATCTTCAATCAAGTCTCAATTAAAGAAGGAGTCTGCATCAGA
>DQME01000130.1 GCA_015659815.1 Gammaproteobacteria bacterium
AAGGTGGCTGATTCGTATGACTCCTTACGTAGTTTATTTTCTTTCAAGTTGGCTAAACGAAATACTTTCATTGTTGACCCTAACGGAAGAATTGCCAAAACTTACATAGGCGTTAATCCTGCAAAGCACACACAAATGATTCTTGACGACCTTATCTACCTGCAAAAGGAATAGTTATTAGCGGTCACTGCTCAAAAACCAGCAGTTTGTGTTTAATATGTACTCTGTTCCTTTCTAGATCCATACTTTCTCTCATCTAAGAAGTTAGAAATATATCCCTGCCTAGTCCAAAGAAGTTCATAGTAAATACTCTTTAAGTCAGGTACAGAAGACTTTTTAAGAGCCTCTAAATCTAGCAGATTTTTTTTCCAGTTGACGATTCGTTTGTGTCGTTTTTGATCATAAATGGAACCATATATTTGCTCTATAAAATCTAACCTCTGAAATGCTGGGGCATAAGTTGCGTCAACCAATGAGAGCTGGTTGCCATTAAAGAATGGTGCACTTAATAGGGCTTTTTCAATCTGATCAAAGTAATCATGTAGCTCCAAAATAGCACTCAAAAATTCATCCTTATTTTGTAACAAAGTGAGTCTTAAGGTGCACATGCTGACATTGGATCCTAGCTCTATCCAACTACGATTTTGTGCTTTTAAAATGGCACTTTCTGGGTGCATTTTATTGTCGTAAGTTTCTTCTAGATATTCATTAATAACACTTGATTCAAACACAACATCTTCACCAACAATGAGTATAGGAACTTTCTTTAATGGTGACATATCTAAAAACCAGCCTGGCGGCTCTGCTAAGTCAATATATTCTATTTCATGTTCAATTTTTTTGTGTTGCAACACTATTAGAACCCTTTGCACGAAAGGGCAAGCCTTGTAACTAACAACCTTTAATTTCATACCAAGTGACCTCAACAATAACGGGTTACCAAAATGATAACTTAAAAACACCAGTTTACACAAAAATATATAAAACTAAATGCCATTATAATCGTTGTAGAATCAATTAATTATTGGCCATACTAGATAACGAATTATATTACAATTTATCTTACAAAATTTTTCTTGATTTGTATAAATATTATGATAACATTCGCTCAATTTATAGCTAAACATACAGTACTAATAAAATGAAGATAATTATCCCTATTAAAAGGGTCCTTGACCCCTTCACTCAAGCCCGTATCGACAAGCAAACACAGTCTGTCGATTTAACTAACTCAAAAATGGCGATGAATCCGTTCTGTGAGATTGCCGTAGAAGAGGCTTTAAAAATACAAGAGAGCGGCCATGCAACAGAAACAATAGCGGTAAGTATTGGTGCAGATAAAACTATAGACACCCTAAGGAACGCTCTAGCAATGGGCGTTGATAGGGCTATCTTTGTTAGGACCGAAACTGAACTCAATCTGCAACCATTAACGTTGGGGAAAATTCTTAGCGCTATAATCAAGAAAGAGGGAGCCGATCTTGTCATTATGGGCAAACAAGCCGTTGATAACGACAACAACCAAACAGGCCAGATGCTTTCTGGACTTCTTGACTACTCAATAGGAACTTTCATTTCTAAGTTTAAACTGAGTGAGGACAACAATAGCGTTGAAGTTTGTCGTGAAATTGATACCGGGATAGAAACTCGCAACCTTAAACTTCCAGCGATAGTGACAGTTGATCTAAGACTAAATGAACCAAGATACGCCTCCTTGCCTAACATCATGAAGGCTAGGTCTAAGCCACTAGAAACGGTAGAATTATCTAGTTTAGACATTGACACTAGCCCTAGAGTAAAAGTTCTAGGAGTTGAAGAGTCCGGGTCAAAGGATCGAGCAGCAAAGCAAATAAATTCAGCAAATGAATTATTTGAAGAATTAAAGCAACTAGGAGCTATGTGATGTCTACTCTAGTGTTAATAGAACTAAATAGCGACCAAGTAAGCGCTAACACTCGTGCAGCAGTTACTGCTGCAAAATTACTATCTAACAAGGTTGATGCTTTAATATTAACTAATAACTCTAATTATGCTAAGTCTGTATCCTCGATTGATGGTATTGATACTGTAAAATTAATAACAGATGATAGCTTAGAACACGTAAGCTCAGAAGTTGCAAGTAAACTTGTGTCAGACGTTATGGATGGATACCAGTACCTTGTAGCTGGATCATCCACTTTCAGTAAAAACATTTTACCTAGAGTTGGTGCGTTGCTTGATGTTCAACCAATATCTGACGTTTGCGAAATAAAATCCAGTAACACTTTCGTAAGACCTCTTTACGCTGGAAACATTATGGCAACTGTTGAGTCGATCGACCCTACTATTATATTAACGGTAAGGTCGACCTCATTCGAGCATGCACCAGACGGAGGTTCGGCCCCTATAGAGCAGCTCACAGTTGATATTCCTAAATCAAACTCATCCTTTGTTGAAATTCAAGAATCAAAGTCTGAAAGACCTGAACTAACCACCGCTGAAAGAATAGTGTCTGGAGGTCGTGGGCTCGGCTCTAAAGAAAACTTTGAATTGATTGAAAAGTTAGCCGATAAGTTAAGTGCGGCAGTTGGAGCTTCCAGGGCTGCTGTTGATGCAGGATTCATTTCTAATGATTATCAGGTAGGACAAACCGGCAAAGTGGTCGCTCCTAAGATCTATATTGCAGTGGGAATTTCTGGAGCAATACAACACCTGGCTGGTATGAAAGATTCGCAAGTTATAGTTGCAATCAACAACGACCCTGATGCACCTATGTGTCGAATGGCTGACTTGGTTTGGCAGGTAGACCTGTTTGAAGCTATTGATGATATGCTGAAGCATTAATAATTATATTACTTTCCTCATTATTTATTAGGATTGGTTATGGATAGAGAGTCAATCGAATATGACGTAGTAGTCGTTGGTGGTGGCCCCGCAGGGCTCTCGGCTGCATGCAAACTTAAGCAACTAAACTCAGAAACCTCTGTGTGTTTATTAGAGAAGGGGTCAGAAATTGGGTCTCACATAATCTCTGGTGCTATATTTGAACCAGAAGCACTGTTTGATTTGTTTCCAGAAGAATCAAAAAATTGCCCATCCTTATCTATACCAGTTGAAAAGGATGAGGTGCACTTTTTGACTGCAAATAGCGCATACAAAGTGCCCTCTTTTATTACCCCAAAAGGACTCCACAATAAAGGCAACTTCATTATTTCCCTAGGAGAAATGTGTAAATGGCTTAGTGAAAGAGCGATGGACCTTGGTGTTGACATTTTCCCTGGTTTTCCTGCCAACAAATACCTGTTAAATGAAGATGGCCATGTTTGTGGTATAGCCACAGCAGATATGGGCATAGACAAGAACGGTGATAAAAAAAGTACCTGGGCTCCTGGAATGGATATTCTTGCCAAGCAGACTATATTTGCCGAAGGAGCGAGAGGCCATCTTGGAAAAAAACTAATAAATGAATTTAATTTAAGTGAAGGCAAATCTCCACAACATTTTGCAATCGGATTTAAAGAAATTTGGGAGCTTGAGTCTGAATTACACAGTACAGGAGATGTTTTACATACTGTTGGATGGCCCCTTACAAAAGGCACTACAGGCGGTGGCTTCCTTTACCACTTTGATAATAACCGAGTTGCTGTTGGCCTCATTGTTGATCTTAATTACTCAAACCCATACCAAAACCCGTTCAAGGATTTTCAAAGCTTTAAACACCACAAATTAATAAAGAAATACTTGAAAGGTGGCAAACGCATATCTTATGGGGCTAGGGCTATCAGTAAGGGTGGTATACATTCACTTGTTAGAATGGATTTCGATGGCGGTATGATTATAGGTTGCGATGCAGGTACACTTAACCCTGGAAAAATAAAAGGTAGCCACTGCGCCATTAAATCAGGAATGCTTGCAGCAACTCACGTAAATAACAAACTAACTTCTACAGATAGCGACTTCAACGCTATATTCAAGTCCAGTTCACTTTATAGAGAACTAAAAGAATCAAGAAACTTTTCCAATGCAATTCATAAATTTGGTTTTTATCTAGGATCTGCTTACAATTTTATTGATTACAATATTTTTCAAAATAAATTACCTTTCAATATAAAAGATGACAACGCAGATAATGAAAATTTAATCTCTATAAGAGACATTAAGCCGACTCCATACCCTACCCCTGACAACAAACTGAGCTTTGATATAACGTCCTCATTGTTCCTATCTGGAACTAATCACGAAGAGGACCAGCCATCTCACTTGAAGCTATCTAATGCCGAAATTCCTATTAACAAAAATTTGGTTGAATTTGATGAACCAGCACAAAGATACTGCCCTGCAGGTGTGTATGAAATCATAGATAGGGATGGAGAAGACTACTTTCAGATAAACGCACCAAACTGTTTGCATTGCAAAACATGTGACATTAAAGACCCATATCAAAATATAACATGGACGCCTCCAGAAGGTGGTGGCGGACCTAACTATATAGGAATGTAAAGTTTAGTTAGTAATCAGTCGCACTGGTTAACCGTAACTGTAATTGTGTTTATAATCTCTTCTACGCTGCATCCCCTTGATAGGTCATTGACTGGTTTAGACAATCCCTGCAATATAGGTCCTATAGCTTCAGCATTGGCAAACCTCTGGACCAGTTTATAACCAATATTGCCTGAATCAAGGTTTGGAAAAATAAGCACATTAGCTGGCGGCGTGAAGTTCGAGTTTGGGTGCTTTATTTTTAGTACATAAGAATCCATTGCAGCATCTAGCTGTATATTACCAACAACTTCAGTGTCCTTAACTTGGCTCTTGAAATGTGCTGTTGCTTTTTTAACTTTTTCAACTAGCTGATGCTTATTGCTATCATTAGTTGCAAATGAAAGCATTGCAATTTTAGGTTCAATACCGAGAAGTTTTTTAGCGCTACAAGACGTTGAAATTGCGATAGCAGCTAACTCTTCGTAATCAGGGTCCACATTCATAGCGCAATCTGCAAAAACAATCTCTTTACCAAATTGCTGATGATGTTCATCAAATGACATAATAAAGAAGCTTGAAACAAGGTCGACACCGTCTGCAGGCCCTATAATTTTAAGGGCATTACTGAGAACTGACTTACTTGGAGTTACTGCACCAGTTACAACACCATCAATGATGCCATCGTCCAACATCATCATAGAAAAAACAGTCCTATCTTTAATTAACTCGCTAGCCTCTAGCAACCCTAAACCCTTATCTCTCCTTTTCATCCAAAATGTTTTTGAGTATTTGTCTCTGAGCTCTTTATTCTCATCATCTACAAACTCAATAGAGCACCCTTCACCGCCAACAAGATTGCCTATTTTTGTTCTCATTAATTCTTCATTGCCTAGTAGAAATATTTTTGCAATGTCTCTTTTAGAAGCCTCTATAGCGGCCTGAATTACACGCTCATCTTCTGACTCTGGCAGTAAAATACGTGCATTTTTTTGTTTAGCTTTTGAACTTAAGGTCTCTAACAGTGTCATTAATTAATGGCGTATTAATATTACAATAAGTTTACATGAAAGATGGGGCAAGTTTAATGCTTGCCCCGGAGTTGTATATACTTGATCTACCTGTGAGTAGAGTTGGAACCATACTCCTTATACTTTTCTAAGTACCGTATTGGTTTACTTAGTGCGTCCTTTCTAAACGGATCACCAAGCTCTCTTGTACACATAATCTCAATTATGGTAGTTTTTTTATCGTTCATTTGCATATCAATCGCCTTTTTTAGTGCAGGACCGACGTCTTCTAGCTTATCTACAAGAATACCTTCTGCGCCCATTGATTTAGCAATCTCCACAAAATTTTGGTCTGTCAACTCTGCAGCAGCGAATCGTCTGTCGTAAAAGTCAACTTGGTTTTTCTTTTCAGCGCCCCAATGCTTGTTATGGAACACTACTGCTGTTACAGGTATGTCATGCCTTACACAGGTCATAGTCTCTACCATACTCATCGCCCATGCACCGTCACCAGCGTATGAAACTGCTGGTCTGTGAGGTGCCGCTGCCTTTGCGCCAATTATTGTTGGAAAAGCGTAGCCACAGTTACCCCAACTCATGGCTGCAAAGAAGCTTCTAGGCTTTTCAAACCTCAGGTAGCTGTTGGCTACTGAATTTATGTTTCCGATGTCAGTAGACACCATCACGTCTTCCGGCATAGCCTTCTCGAGCTCTCTTAATACCTGCCTTGGGTGCAGTAGCCCAGACTCCATAGCTGATATCATATCCATACTGTAGGGGTCAGTTTCATGAATCCATCCATCAAGTTCAGTCTCCCAAGATTCCTTCTCTGTGGCTATTTTTTTGGCTCTCTCCGTCTTACTTGAATCACATTCAAGTTTAGTTGTGTTTAACTTAGTGGTTAATGCAGATGCAACAGCCTTAGCGTCACCACATATTCCTACAGTTATATCCTTCACAAGTCCTAGCATTTTATGGTCAGCATCTATTTGGATAATTTTTGCATCCTCTGGCCAATAGTCCATTCCGTATTGCCGTAATGTTCCGAATGGCCCAAGCCTTGTTCCAAGAGCAATCACAACATCGGCCTGGGATATGAGCTTCATTCCGGCTTTAGATCCTTGGTATCCAAGCGGCCCACACCAAAGCTTATGGCTTGCAGGGAATGAGTCATTATGCAGATAGCTGTTAACAACTGGTGCCCCTAACCTCTCAGCTAAAGCCTTGCACTCATCAACACCATCAGCCATAACAACACCACCTCCAGAAACTATTACTGGAAACTTTGCTTTAGATATTAATTCTACCGCCTCATTAATCATTGCCTCGCCGCCGGTCCCTCTATCGATTCTTCGTGGCTTAGGTATCTTAAAGTTGCCCTCAGCATAAAAATAATCCCTAGGAATATTTAGCTGAGTCGGCGCCATCTCGCTCATTGCACGATCAAAACATCGAGCTGTGAACTCTGCCATCCTCATTGGGTTAACTACATGGCCCTGATATTTTGTAAACTCTTGGAACATTGGTAATTGGTTGGTTTCCTGGAATCCTCCCAAACCAATACCCATAGTTCCTGCCTCTGGAGTGACAACAACTACAGGGCTATGAGCCCAATAGGCTGCAGCAATAGCAGTAACGTAGTTAGATATGCCAGGACCATTTTGCCCAATACAGACGCCGTGCCTACCACTCACACGAGAATAACCGTCGGCCATATGTCCTGCACCCTGCTCATGAACTACAGGAATTAACCTGATACCTGCTGGCTCAAAAATATCCATAGCGTCCATGAACGCTGAACCCATTATTCCAAATATATCTTTAACATCATTCGCAACCATTGTTTCTACAAAAGCTTCGCTAGAGGTCATCTTCGTCATCTTATTTATCTCCTTTAATAAATCAACTATTTAAAATATTTAACGCTGGCACGTATTCATAGCCTAAGTCATGGGCAACCTCTTTACAGGTAACCTTTCCACTATGAATGTTGAGCCCAGCACGCAAATGCTCATTGCCATTTAAGGCCCTTGTAACACCTAAATTTGCAATATCTAATGCAAATGGTAGTGTCACATTGTTAAGTGCATATGTTGATGTTTTTGGAACTCCGCCAGGCATGTTAGCAACGCAATAATGAACCACATTATCCACTACATATGTTGGTTCGGCATGAGTTGTAGCCTTAGATGTCTCGAAACATCCACCCTGGTCAATAGCAACATCAACAACTACAGAACCCGGCTTCATTGCTTTTATCATAGCCTTAGTTACTAATTTAGGTGCCTCTGCCCCAGGAATCAAAACTCCACCAATAACCAAGTCAGCCTCTAGTACGTGTTCTTCAACCGAGCTTTGAGTTGAAAATACAGTATTTGTGCTACGACCAAATTGTTGCCAATGACTCTCTAAAGCGTTCGGGTTGTTATCAAGAACCCACACATCTGCGCCCATTCCTACAGCCATATGTGCAGAATGAGAGCCTACAACGCCACCACCTAAAATGACCACCTTCAATGGGTCTACCCCTGGAACGCCGCCAAGAAGAGCGCCCATTCCACCGTTAGGTTGCTCGAGGTAGTGCGCTCCAGCCTGTACAGCCATCCTTCCTGCAACCTTAGACATAGGCGCAAGCAATGGTAACCCACCATAAGGCGAAGTCACAGTTTCATATGCAATACATATTGCTCCACTATCTATCAAATCTTTGGTTTGTTCTGGGTCTGGTGCAAGGTGTAGGTACGTGTAAAGGATCTGACGTTCTCTCAGCATTGCTCGCTCAACTGGTTGAGGCTCTTTAACTTTAACTATCATCTCAGAATTTGAAAAAACCTCTTTGGCAGTGCCTATTATTGTTGCGCCAGACGATATGTATTTGTCGTCACTCGCGCCAATACCGATACCTGCATTTGTCTCTACAAGAACTTGATGACCATTCCTTACCAGTTCAGTCACACTTGAGGGCGTCAACCCAACTCTATATTCATGATTTTTTATTTCTTTTGGAACACCAACTATCATTTGTATCTCTCCTTATATATTATGTTCTAAGTCTTCTCTTTGAGTGCATTGTCTACAGCCTCAATGATTAAATCAATATCGCCCTTAGTGCTAATAAATGCAGGACTAAACAGTAAAACATTGTTGTTATTCTCAAAACTACGGTTGGTCCTACCAATCATCACTTTGTTCTGTAAACAATGTCCTGCAACAGCAGTTACATCCTGTTCGTCCAGTGGTTGTTTTGTTGATCTATCTTTTACAAGCTCTATACCGCAAAGCAGGCCCTCTCCTCTTACCTCTCCAATCACCTGATGCTTGTCCTGTAATTCAAATAGTTTGTTTTTTAAATAATTCCCCATCTCGTTCACATTCTTAAGCAAATTTTCCCTCTTAATAATGTTGAGAGCTTGTAAAGCTGCAGCTGGACCTGCTGTACAGCCTCCAAAGGTTGAAATATCTCTGAAATAACTGTCAGGGTTGCCTGGATCTTCCTTAAATAGTTCAAAAACCTTTGCAGAAGTTACTGTCACAGATATAGCCGCGTAGCCTGCAGCTACACCTTTTGCTGAAGTTACAATGTCTGGTTGAAAATTATAGTTCTGATAACCGAACCATTTGCCTGTCCTTCCTAAGCCACAGACAACCTCATCTATATGCAACAATACATCGTACTTCTTACATATCGATTCAATTATTGGGAAATACTCAGGCACAGGCACAATAACGCCACCACCCGCAGTTATGGGTTCCAAGATAACTGATCCTACACTGTCTGGACCCTCATTCTTAATTACATCTTCTAGGGCGTGGGCACACTCAATGTTGCATTCGCCATACTTCTTATTGAATGGGCAACGATAGCAACAACAGTGAGGCATCTCAACAAAGCCAGGGGTAAAGGGTCCGTAATGCTTTTTCCTTTGTAAATGCCCAGAAGAACTAAGAGTACTTATGGTTGTTCCGTGATAGTCACGGTCGCGATATATAATTTTGTGCTTTTTGCCGCCATTATAGAAATGTGCTCTCTGGCGGACCATCTTATAACCTTTCTCGTTCGCCTCTGACCCAGAATTAGAATAATAAATTCTCTCAAAGCCAGGCATTATGTCTGTCAATGCCTTGGCGTAATCTGCAGCAGGCTCAGTACCAAATGAACCAGCAAAATACGGAATCTTTGATAACTGATCGCTAACAGCGTTCACCATTTCGTCTCTTCCAAAACCAAGATTAACAGTCCATACACCGCCAGATGTGGCATCTAAATATTCATCACCATTTATATCCTTAACGTACATACCTTTCCCACTAACAAAGACCAAAGGGTCGCTCGTTTCAAAGGCCTTGTGTTGGGTTAAATGATGCCATACATGTAACTTATCATTTTGTACAGTAGAATTTATTGTCATATCTCCTCCTAGCAGTAATTAAAGTTCCTTACAAAGGTGATTTTATGATAAATTAATTGTGGGTATAATGACTTATATAGAACCAGATGTATACAACTTAATGGACCAACACTATGAACGAAATGTGGAATCAATTCTTTTCTTTGAATTATAACAAACCTCGCACTCTACAAATACAAATTCGTCAGCAACTAATTGACGCTATCACTACTGGGCTTATTGCAACCAGTGAAATGTTGCCATCATCAAGAGCTCTCTCTAAGGAACTTAATGTAGCACGAAACACTGTGATTGCTGCTTACAAAGAGTTAGAGTATGACTCATATATAGTAGCCAAAAACAGGAGAGGTTATTTCGTAAACAAGAAATTTTTTGAGAGTTACTCTAGTGACTATCAAAAATCACCAAAAGATGATGATTCACCTCAATGGGTAGACCGCCTTTTGACAACAAAACCTTCCTCTAAAACCAACATATCTAAGGAGGATTGGCAGCACTCTAAATACCCATTCATTGTTGGTCAGTTAGACCATAGCCTTATACCATTCAATGAGTGGAGAGAGGTAACAAGGCTTTCATCTACTGTACCAGAAATCAAGAAATGGAATATAGACCATGTTGACTATGATGACCAATCGTTAATTAAACAAATTCAATCCAAAGTTCTCCCAAAAAGAGGTATATGGGCAAACCAAAATCAAATACTTATAACATCAGGAAGCCAAAATGCAATCTACATAATATCTAGCTTACTAGTGAATAAGGAAACTAGTGTCGGAATTGAGAACCCTGGTTACCCTGATGTCAGAAACCTGCTAAGTATAAAAACCGATAAAGTTATTCCAATACCTGTTGATGAAGAAGGGATTATAGTTGACAAGATAGAGTCACACTATGATCTAATCTATACAACTCCGAGTCACCAGTACCCTACCGGTGTAACAATGAGCATGAACAGGAGATTACATTTGCTAGACAAGGCATTCAAAAATGACACTGTAATAATTGAGGACGACTATGAAGCTGAGATAAACTTTTTAAAAAAAACCAACCCATCATTAAAGAGCCTTGATAAAAATAACAACGTAATATATGTTGGTAGCTTTACTAAAGCTTTTGCTCCAGGTCTGAGGTTAGGATATATGGTTGCTCCAGAGCAGTTCATTAAGGAAGCTAGAGCTATTAGAAGACTGATGATTAGACATCTACCTGCTAACAATCAGCGTTCGGTAGCTTTTTTTATTGGACTTGGCCACTATCATAAAATGTTCACAAAGATACAAAAAACTAATAAAGAGAGATGGCATATCATTAACCATAGAATTGAACAAGAGCCACTACTGTCATGTACTCCAACTTTTGGAGGCTCTACGTTTTGGATTAAAATACCTGAAAAAATTAATGCAAGACAGTTATGTAAAAATCTTAACAAAGTCGGTGTTGTTTTAAGATGTGGAGACGCATCATTTGCAAGCAGTAAACCTCAAGAAAACTATATACATTTAGGTTATTCTGCAATCGAGACTAATAAAATAAATAGCGGGTTCGATATTATTATTAGTCAAATAAAAAAGATGATAGACTGAACTAATTATCAACAAATGTGATGCCTAGTTCCTAATTTTTTTGTTTGATGGGTCATACATTGGCTTTAATGATACGCTGACTTTTTCTATTACACCTTCAACCTCTAAAGCATATTCGGCATTTAATAAATCTTCATCCTTTTCATTTGGTAAACATTTAACATAACCCAACCCTACGGCACCTCCTAGGGTGTGTCCATATGACCCGCTTGATAGGTAACCAATTATTTCACCATTTTTAAATATTGGTTCGTTGTGGTAAAGCATTAAATTAGAATTGTGTAATAAAAATTGCATGATGCGTTTTTCTGCTCCGGATGATTTTTTGTCTTTAACAGAGTCGTAACCAATAAACATTCCAAACCTTGATGGCGTTTTATTTAGTTTCACAGCGAAACCTAATCCAGCATCAATTACATGGTCTTCGTCAGTAATATCATGGCCAAAGTGTCTATAAGCCTTTTCTATTCTGCAACTATCCACAGTATGCATCCCGCAATATCTAAGGCCAAATTTATCACCTACCGAATCAATTAGTTCGGCTACGTAGATTGAAAATTCAGTTGGAAAGTACAGCTCCCAGCCCAACTCTCCTACATAAGTAATTCTATGAGCGCGAACATTTGCCATGCCAATTTCGATATCGCGTACACTCGCAAAAGGAAAATTCTCATTGCTAAGATCTGTGTCAGTTAGGGACTGTAAAAGTTTTCTGGAGTTTGGGCCCATAACAGCTATACATCCCTCTGCACTGGTAGCATTAAACAAGGAGCAATTGGCGCTTTTTGGCATATTCTTTCTAAGCCAGTTCATGTCACGGTTTAGACACATTGCCCCGCTCACGATTAAATAATCATCTACGCCTAATCGTGTAACAGTAACGTCGGCCTCAATGCCTCCTTTATTATTGAGCCACTGTGTGTAGACCATTTTACCAACCTCAACATCAACATCGTTTGCACAAATAAGTTGAAGATAATCCATTGCGTCTGATCCCTTCACTCTAATTTTTGCGTAAGATGACATCTCATACATTCCTACATTTTCTCGAATGGATTGCTGCTCTAGTTTTTGGAATTCAAACCAGTTCTGTTTGCCCCAAGAGTATTGATACTCGGCTTTAACTTTGCCTAACATTTCTTTGGGAACAAACCAGTTAGCTCTTTCCCAACCAGAAACCTCTCCAAAGCACGCTCCGCGATCTTTAAAAAATTTATAAAGTGGTGTTTTTCTTAGGTTTCTAGCTGTCTCGTATTGGTGATATGGGAAATGATTCTCATACAAATAACCTAGCGTCTCAGTAACCCTATTGGCTAGGTAAGTTTTATTGTTTTGAAATGGTTCATTTCTTCTTATGTCAACCTCCCAAAGGTCACAAGGGGGCTCTCGTCCAACAATCCACTCAGCTAAATACTTACCCGCACCGCCTGCTGCCTGGATACCGATAGAATTGAATCCAGCTGCAACAAAGAAGTTTTCAAGTTCAGGCGACTCACCTATTTGAAAATTATCATCTGGAGTAAAGCTTTCTGGACCATTAAAAAAGGTTTCAATACCTAAACTTTCCATTACTGGTACTCGATTCATAGCGAGCTCAAGATAAGGCATACAATGCTCAAGGTCATCAGGTATTTGGTCAAAACAAAAGTCTTCGTGGATACCATTTTGAGCCCATGGCTTGGCATTAGGTTCAAACAAACCAACCAATATTTTCCCAGCATCCTCTTTGTAATATGCAGACTCATCAGGAACCCTTACTACAGGCATGTCTCCTAAATCTGGGACGGACGAGGTCAGAAAATAAAAATGTTCACAGGCATGAAGAGGTACTGACACTCCAGCCATTTTTCCAATATCTCTTGCCCACATTCCACCACAATTAACAACTACTTCGGATTGTATATCACCGAACTCAGTTTGGACACCTTTAACCCTTCCATTATCTTTAAGAATTCCGGTCACCTTAACATCTTCAAAAAACTTCACGCCATTATTTTTAGCGCCTTTTGCAAGTGCCATAGCAACGTTAGCTGGGTCAGCCTTTCCATCTTTTGGTATCCAGGCACCACCAACTACATCATCAAGGTTAAATAGATTAATTTTATCTTTGAGTTCTTCGGTAGTTAATATTTGAACATCTACATCATGAACCTTTGCAAGTGAAGCATTTCGTTTGAATTCAGTAAGCCTTTCTTTGTTGGTCGCAAGGCTAACCGAACCAGTTCTGCGATACCCTGTAGACATTCCTGTCTCTGACTCTAATGACTCATAAAGGTTCCCTGAATATTTAACCATCTGTGTAAGGTTAAGAGATGAACGCATTTGACCCACAAGGCCGGCAGCATGCCATGTAGTTCCAGAGGTTAACTTTTTACGCTCAAGAAGGATTACATCAGTATAGCCCAACTTAGCGAGATGGTAGGCTACTGAACAACCCATTACACCTCCACCAATAATTACTGCTTGTGCATTTTTAGGTATAGCTTCAGACATAAATAAGATAACAAATATATAATAAAAATATAATAAAAATTATAGAGCTATTTACACTTCCAGGGCACTAAATAGTTCTCAGCAATACGCATAAGTATGTCTATAACAGTTAAAACAAAAGATAAACGATAGTCAGCAATAAATAGGTGACGAGTGAATTAACATATTGTTCACTGTTAGATGAGATAATACCACTAAAAAGACTCACAATTTATCTCACCTGTGCTATTTTTAATGTATATTTTGTATATATTTATTGTTTTTATGGTACCAGTATAGTATGACTTAGTGATCCAGTTATTCTGGTTATTAACCTGAATATATTTTATTGATATATAATAATAAAGAAATATATATAAGTATAAATATAACAATGAAACACATACAAATAATTAAGTCTGCATGCTTGATTATTATGTTTATAAGCAGCTCATCTTATGCAATAAGTATAGCTGAAGCAAGGCACTTATGGTCAAGAACTGGTTTTTCTCAAACCGAACTTTTGATTAATAATCACCAGGACATGTCTAGAGTTGATGCTATCAAAAGTATACTCGACATGACTCTTTATACACCACCATTAAAATCACTGCCAGAGTTTGATAACGCAATCTATTCAGCATTAAAATCAAAAAACATTTCAAAAAAAGAAAAACAGAAAATTAAAAAAAATAATATAAAAAAAGACAAGAAAATACTACAATCGTGGTGGTATGAGCAGATACTAAGTACAACGAACCCTTTACAAGAAAAGATGACTGTATTTTGGCACAACCATTTCACTTCTGACCTTCAAAAGGTTTTTGCACCATACATGTTTAAACAGAACCAAATATTTAGACAAAATGCACTTGGAAACTTTGAAGATATGTTGTATCAATTCATGCATGACCCAGCTATACATTATTATCTAGACAACATCAAAAACAAGAAACAGAACCCAAATGAAAATCTTGCACGAGAATTGCTCGAGCTTTTCACACTAGGAGAGGGAGATCATTATTCCGAACAAGATATAAAAAATATTGCTAAATCCATCACTGGATACAGAATTAATTTTAAAAACCAGAAATTAGACTTTAAAAAACGTCAACATGATAATTCATTTGTTACAATATTTGCTTCCTCAGGAAGCTACACTATTGATGGAGTTTTAAGGCTAATCTTGTCCCACCCAAAGACTGCAGAATTTATTACCGAAAAACTTTGGCGAGAGTTTATATCAGAAAATCCAGATAAACATGAAGTGAAGCGTATATCTGAAAAATTTAGAGAATCAGGATATGAAATCAAGTTACTAATAAGTGATCTATTACATAGTGAACATTTTTGGGAAAAACAAAACTATGACAGCTTAATTAAGTCCCCGTTTGATCTACTAACAAGCACCGCATACTTACTTAAGATTGACAAATCTGATACCAACAAGCTGCCCTCACTTCTAGCAAATGCTGGACAAAAATTGTTCTTTCCTCCTGATGTTAGGGGTTGGCGTGGCAGCACCTATTGGCTCAGTACCGAATTAATTATTGCACGAAAAAAGATGCTAAAAAAATATATCAAAAAGGTTATTAAATTAAACAAAAAAACAAACCCCAAATACTCTTCAATACTTTCTGAAAGGCTTACTAGTAAGCGTCAATTTTTTGCTGTAGGTGAAGCTATTCCAAGAAAAATTACTAAGCCAATTGATAAATTAATATATCTTCTAATGAACGACAAATACAACTTTAAGTAAAGGATATAGATATGAAGCGTAGAGATTTTATAAAGACAGTAGCCTACTCATCGATGCTAAGTCCCGGGCTTTCATGGTCTAAACAAAAGTCAAAAAATAAATATCTAATTCTTATTGAACTAAAGGGTGGCAATGACGGACTCAACACTGTTGTACCTTACAATGATAAACTTTACTACTCTAAAAGGCCTGGCATAAATATACCAACAGATAAAGTAATTAAATTAGACCGGCAAATTGGCTTGCACCCTTCTCTTACATCATTAGCTGATTTATATAAACAAGGTGAATTGTCAATAATTCAGAATGTTGGTTATCCTAAACCAAACAAATCACATTTCACTAGTATTGATATATGGGAACGCGCTTCAAGAAACAAAAGGTCTAATGGCTGGCTTTACGAACTATTTGACAAGAACAACACTGCTAGACTAATCGATTCCATTGTATTTTCAGGTTCAACTGGACTTTTTAGAGGCCCAAAATCTAACTTTATAAAAATAAAAACCATCTCATCTTTCATCAAAGAAGCGAAATTACTTGAGAACGAGACTACTATTAGTAATCCCAATAACAAAAATCAACAATACCTTATTAACTCCAATAATTTGATAAAAAAGGTTGCTAATGAGCTATTAAACAAAACTTCTAACACAAAATGGGGATCGCTAGCAAACAAGACTCCACTAGATAGGCAGCTTAGCCAGGTATCTGAACTAATAAATACAAATATAGACATTCCAGTTCTAAAGGTTGCAATAGGAGGCTTTGATACGCATGCCGATCAGCCTGAATCACACTATGAATTGTTAAAAGAACTTAACAATTCAGTTGCATCCATTAGCAACTACTTAAAAGCCAAGAATTTATGGAATAACACTCTGATAATGACTTATTCTGAGTTTGGCAGGAGAATTTCCGAAAACGGTAATAACGGCACAGACCATGGTGAGGCTTCCTGTATGTTTTGTACTGGTGGCATGGTAAATGGAGGCATTTATGGTGGAAAATTAGACCTCTCAAACACACACAAAGATAATTTAATATATAAAATTGACTATAGAGACATATACGCTACCCTGGAACGTAATTGGTTTAACGTTGAAAACACTACGCTTCCAAATTCAAGCCTAAAATTTATCTGACAAGCGTAATAAAAAAACCAGCAGGTTATCTGGCCTTTTCTTAATTATGCTGTAGTGACCAAAGATTTTTGGTTGACTATTTAATTACCGCCACAACCCCATTTCTAGAATTCTCAATGGAATGCCAATCCATAAGTTATAACTGGGATCTTTAGTTGGTTGTTTACTTTAGCTGAGCTACTTATAAACATAACAATCAAGCATGCAGACTTAATTATTTGTATGTGTTTCACTGTTATATTTATACTTATATATTATTTTATTATTATATATCAATAAAATATATTCAGGTTAATAACCAGAATAACTGGACCACTAAGTCATACTATACTGGCACCATACAAACAATAACTACATACAAAATATATATTATAAATATGGTAGTTGAGATATATTGATAGTTTTTTAGGTGTATTATCTTAACTTAACAGATACCAAATAATTTTGCTATACTGTGATATCAACTGACAAATTGAATGCCCTTCAATTAATAGTTAGGTGGTAAATTTTTTTACTTAAAAGGAGAATAAAATGAAACAAAGATTACTCTATGTGGCAATACTGAGTCTGTTTACAGGCGCCGCTCAAGCGGCAAGTTGCCCGGCAGTAACAGTTGCTGATGACCACGGAGTCCCTTCGGGCGCCTACCCTCAGCAATATGAACTGGCGGAATTTCAGTCTCTAGCCAATTGTACTTTGTCATTCAGCACAAACCCAGATAGTGCTGCATTGAATAACAAAATCCGTGGCAATCCTGCCCTACCAGGTTGGCCTATTACAAATCGCCTACCTTCGGAACCTCTGGTGTACGCACCTTATGATTCTATTGGTAAGTATGGTGGAACACTTGATGTACTTTCTAATGCTACTGAAGCTGGCACATCGGATTTCTTATCCGTACGCCATGTTAACTTGGTTCG
>DQME01000113.1 GCA_015659815.1 Gammaproteobacteria bacterium
GCCGATCTCACCTACGCCAACCTTGAAGGCTCTAATCTTCAAAACTCATTTTTTCTTGAGGCTAACTTACACGGCACCAATTTCACCAATGCGAATTTAGCTGATGCCTATCTAGTAGATGCAAATATTGCAAAAGCCATTACAAAGGGTGCTAACCTAGAGAACACAATACTAGAATAATTATATTTAAACACACCCTCTTCTTTAGCAACAACAACTCCACCTTTTATCCCAACCAGTCACTAAAGTTTAAACTAACACTGGTACTAAAGTTTTATTTGGGCGTTGCTAGCTGTTTTAAACATCGAAAACCAACGTTTACAAAATAGTCATTAGGGTCGGCTTCCGTTCTAGAAAAGGCGTAACGGAAAGCCTCCAAAAAATAGTGCCCAGACTTTTGAAAGGCATTTCCTCGCAACACCTTTAGTGTTTTTCCGTATCGTTGATTTTTATAAGTGCTACCCGGGTAAGCTTGATACCAGTCCATGGTCCACTCCATAACATTACCACCTAGATCATAAACTTTATATGGGCTAATATCAGCAGGATACATACCCACCTCAACCAAACCTCTTGCCCCGTCAATACCCATATTAGACTTTCCTTTTTCGTAATCATTCCCCCAGGGGTATATACGGCCATCTATTCCCCGGGCAGCTTTTTCCCACTGTGCTTCTGTTGGTAGTGATTTTTGCGCCCAAAGTGCATAGGTCAATGCCTCTCTCCATGTAACGTGCGTGACTGGATAACGTTCTTTCCCTTCAGCATAGGTCCCATTATTCCAATGTCCCGGCAATTCATCATAACCGGATGAATCAAGAAACTGTTTATATTCTTCGTTGGTTACTTCATATTTATCGATATAATAAGAATCAAGAAATATTTTTCTGATTGGATGTTGATCTAAAAACAGTGGCTTGACTGCGCCTATTTTAAGGTGGGTTTTCTCATCATCTATTTTATTAGTTCCCATAACAAACTCACCTGCCGGGACAAGAACCATCTCTTTCCCATCAATTGGCGAAATGTTTACCGTTGGAAGAGTAAAGTTTTTTATTTTACGATCAAAAGAATCGCCACAAGCGGAAAAAATTAATAAAACAATATAAAAAAATATAAAAGCAAACTTCGTTCCCCTGCTTGAAGCTAAATCACAATGATAAAACTTAAGAATGTTATATTTACTCAGTTCACATATCTTCAAAAACAACCCCTCATTAAATTCATTTCATATATTTGTTTCCTATTTATTTTAATCGCACTATTTCCTGCTGTAGGAATTTCTTTTGATAAACCACTAGCCGAATATTCAAAAGGTAACGATTCTCCTCACATATTGAAGTCAGATAACTTCTCATTAAACGCTAGAAATGTAAAGGTGCTAAAGTCCCAGGGAGATACTCTCTGGATGGGCACATCTATGGGAGTCATAAAATACGATACAACCTCCATAGATAATTATACCGTCTACGATAATCGCAACACTCTTTTAAGCAATGGAATCTTTAGCATCTCAATAGATCCAAATGACAAGGTATGGTTCGGGACTTATGGGGGCGGACTCAGTATTTTAGCCGCTGGGGAATGGGTAAACATTAACACGCCTCAGGGACTCAACGATGCCTTTGTTTATGACCTAAAGTTTACCAATACTAGCATGTGGGTGGCTACTTGGAGTGGCGTCAATCGAGTACAAGGTGATCCACTAATCCGCGATTCATGGACCAGCTTCACAGCTGAAAACACCAATGGTGGACTAATAGATGACTGGGTTTATGCTATCGAAATTGACGAGAACAACAATATTTGGTTAGGTACAGAAGGAGGACTTTCACTTTTTAATGGGAAGCAATGGAAAAATTGGAACCACAAAAACGGTCTAGGTGCCTCTTATGAAATAGTCAAGCATGACAACCGATTGGCAACTGACTCGTTCAAGGGATCTCACCACAGTAATCAAGTTATCAACCTACCTAACACTGAGAATGTATCCTATCGACCCAACTACATAGTCTCTATGCGTTTAGACCAATCCAACCGACTATGGATTGGCACCTGGGGAGGTGGTCTAAGTATGTTTGACCCAGAAACTCAAGTTTTTAGAAACTATACAGTTAAACACGGTCTACCAGGAAACTATATACTAGCCATTCATGAAGGATCCGATGGTAATTTATGGATTGGATCTAACAAGGGTTTATCCAAGTTTGATGGCACTACCTTTCTAAACTATTCACAAACTAATGGGTTAATTTCTGATTATGTATTCAGCATCGAATTTGACAATGATAGTTTCCTCTGGATCGGAGGACACCACGGAATGACACGACTAAAGATAGATATAAAATCAGGACAATTATCTAGGCTGGACTCCAAATAAATTATTATTGACAACTGGGGAAGTTACTCGTCATCATCATCGTCATCATCTTCCTCGTCAGACATTGCATCATCTACATCTTTTTGTTCAGCTGCATCCATCAATTCTTTGATTTGCTCA
>DQME01000043.1 GCA_015659815.1 Gammaproteobacteria bacterium
ACCAATCCACACAAAAGAAATAATAAGTGTGTGCATTTATCTAAAACCATAACAATGAATACGGCAACCAATGATGAGTCCTTGTTGATACCTATGGTATCTAAGGCAATAAAAATGATATATATCCCAATACATAGTTTCTATAAAGGGGGAGTTGTTCTTAGAAATCTCACGAATGGGCATAAGCAGCAAGACTTATATACAAGCATTAATGACACTAAAATACAAAAAGATAATGCCACTAAGTCAGACACAGTTCGATCAATTAACAGTCGCTTTAATGGGTCAATAAAGTATGCCAGCGAGGTTGGAAACGATAGATGGTTGCCTAGGTCAGACTTTAAGTCAAAAAGATACACCACTAACTGGAGTGAACTGCTGCATATCTAAAGTTGTAGTCTAATATATTAAATTTCGCCTAATCTTTGTACAGCCTGCTCGATATTATCCATGCTTGTAGCGAATGACAATCTAATGTAGCCAGGAGATCCGAATGCAGAGCCAGGAACTAGGGCGATATTAAGTTTCTCTAAGCAGTAGGTAGAAAGCTCAATGTCATCTTTAAGTCCTAGCCTGTCAATTAGACCTTGTACTCTTGGGAATGAATAGAAGGCACCATATGATGATGGACACTCAACTCCATCAATTTTGTTTAACTCTTTGACAATAAAGTCATGCCTCTGTTCGAACGCAGATACCATAGTTTGGATAAAGCTTTGGTCGCCATTTAATGCCTCAAGTGCTGCAGCCTGAGCTATAGAGCTGGGGTTGGATGTTGATTGTCCTTGAATTTTTTTCATAGCCTTGATGATGATTTCAGGCCCGGCCGCATAACCAATCCTCCATCCAGTCATGGCGTAAGCTTTGGAGACACCGTTCAGTATCACGGTGCGATCTTTTAGATCGTTGTCAGCCATCACTATGTTTACAAAGTCATCGCTACCCCAGCGAATATGTTCATAAATATCATCGGTAATAATTTGAACGTGTGGGTGACCCCTTAGAACCTGTGCAATACCCAAAAGCTCTTCTTTTGAATACACAGCACCTGTAGGGTTTGATGGGCTATTTAGTACGAATAGTTTAGTTTTGGGGGTGATAGTGTTTTCTAGTTGCTCTGGGCTGATCTTGAAGTTCTGTTCTAAACCTGTCTGTATGATTACTGGAACACCATCTGCCAAAATCACCATGTCTGGATAGCTTACCCAGTAAGGGGCAGGAATTATAACCTCATCTCCACTATTTATTATTGCCTGGCATAGGTTGTAGAATACCTGCTTTCCACCTGAAGAAGCCATCACCTCACTAGAGCTATATTCGAGCTCATTTTCGCGTTTAAATTTGCTAATGATTGCCTGTTTTAATTCTGGAGTACCGTCTACAGCTGTGTATCTTGTTTGGCCATTTTTGATTGCAAAAGATGCCGCCTCTTGGATGTTAACTGGGGTGTCAAAGTCAGGTTCACCAGAACCCATAGGTACTACCTGTATGCCCTTTGATTTTAGTTCGTTAGCCTTAGCTGTTACTTGGAGGGTGGCAGATGGTTTAACTTGTTGTACTCTTTTTGAAAGAAGGCTAGACATAAATTTTTGTATATAAATAGGTTAAAATTAAGGGTTTATTTTAATGAAATACAACTTTTAGTGGGTAGAGAATTTAAACTGGAGTCGCACTTTTCACCAACCGGAGATCAGCCAGAGGCTATCGAAAAATTGGTAAAAGGAATTAATGCCGGCAACAAGTTCCAAACACTAATCGGTGTTACTGGTTCAGGCAAAACATTCACCCTGGCCAATGTCATAAATGAAACAAAAAGGGCAAGCCTGATAATGGCCCCAAACAAGACACTGGCTGCTCAACTTTACAGCGAAATGAAGGAGTTCTTCCCACACAATGCGGTAGAGTACTTCGTTTCTTATTATGACTACTATCAACCAGAGGCCTACGTGCCTGCATCTGACACCTATATAGAAAAAGACTCAAGCATCAATCAACAGATAGAGCAGATGCGACTATCAGCAACCAAAGCCTTATTAGAGCGAGATGATGTAATTATCATTGCCAGTGTATCAGCAATCTATGGCTTGGGAGACCCTGATAGTTACATGAAAATGCTTCTACACTTAAGTGTAGGCGAATTAACTGACCAGCGCGAAATACTCTCAAGACTATCGCAGATGCAATATACCCGTAACGATGTCACACTTATGCGTGGACATTTCAGAGTTAAGGGTGAAGTAATTGATGTATTCCCGGCTGACTCTGAGGAGCA
>DQME01000075.1 GCA_015659815.1 Gammaproteobacteria bacterium
CAGAATGCCCAAAATGTAGCTCAAAAGCTGAGCGAGAGACGGACACATTTGACACCTTCTTTGAGTCTTCTTGGTATTTTGCGCGTTATGCTTGTGTTGATAATGACGACTCAATGCTTGATAGCAGGGCTAACTATTGGCTAGAAGTTGACCAATACGTTGGCGGCATTGAACACGCTATATTGCATCTTCTTTATGCGCGATTTTTTAATAAGTTATTGCGCGACGAAGGCCTGATCGAAACCAGCGAGCCGTTTAAAAAATTACTTACACAAGGAATGGTGATTAAAGACGGCTCTAAAATGAGCAAATCTAAAGGCAACACGGTAGACCCTGAGGATATGATTGCAAAATACGGAGCAGACACCGTAAGGTTGTTTATATTATTTGCCTCGCCACCAACTCAAGACCTGGAGTGGAGTGATTCTGGTCTTGAGGGCGCACACAGATTTGTTAATAAAGTTTACAAGATTGTTTTGTCCTTTATAGAGGACTGCAACAATAGCGAAGTCGAAAAACTGGATATATCAAAACTAAACGATGTACAAAAAAAATTAAGGCTAAAAACATACCTGTCTTTGCAAAAAATAACTGACGACATATCTCGCAGAAACTCTTTTAATACTGCCATAGCAATGCTGATGGAGCTGAGCAATGCTTTAAGCAAGTTCGTTCCAACTGACCCCCAATCGTTAGCCGTAAGATCAGAAACAATAAATATTATATTGAAGTCTCTGAGTCCTTTTGCCCCTCACATTTGCCACAGGCTATGGTTTGATTTGGGCCACTCAAAAGCTATAGTTGAAGAACTCTGGCCAGAGGTAGACCATGCCGCACTTAAGCAAAACGAGTCTCAAATAGTTGTTCAGGTTAATGGCAAGCTTCGAGCCAAAATACTAGTCTCGGCTGGAGCTGAAAGTAAAGATGTCGAAGAAGTGGCGTTGGCTGACGAAAATGTTTACAAATTTATCGAAGGAAAAAGCATAATTAAAACAGTGTTTGTTCCAGATAAGCTAGTAAATATTGTTGTCAGATAAGCGTCTTAAGCAGGACTATAATAATACCTATTAGTGCGCTGCCGGCAATAACGCTCATAATTCCAAGCCTGTTTTTAAACAACAACACAAATGATATAAATCCAATTGCAAGGGCGCTCCAGTCTAGGCTCTCTATATTGCTAGGCCATATAACCTCTTCAGCAAAAAAAACAGCTAGATTAACAATTACGCCAACAACCGCAGCTGTTACTGCGCTCAGTGGGGCGCTAAACTTTAAATTTCCCCTTGTAGCTTCAACCCCAGGCCCCCCCAAAAAGATAAACATAAATGACGGCAAAAAAGTAAAAAGCGTAGCAACTGATGCGCCAGCAAGGCCCGAAAGTAGTGTGGCGTCAGCACCGAAAACCTCCTTTGTTACTGCCCCCACAAAGCCCACAAAGGCAACCACCATAATTAATGGCCCTGGGGTGGTCTCTCCAAGAGCCAGTCCATCTATCATTTGATTTGCTGTTAGCCACCCATATTGCTCAACGCCGCCCTGGTATACATAAGGTAAAACTGCATAAGCACCGCCAAACGTAACTAGGGCGGCCTTCGTAAAAAATTTGCCCATTTCATGTAGCACAGGATTGGATATTAAGAAAATCGCACTAAAGCCTACTCCTAAGCCCACTAATAAAAACATTGCTGCCTTATTCCAGCTAAACATAGCGTGACTTGGTGTAGGTGTTTCGTCGTCAATAAGCGCTAAGCCATAGCCATTGTTTTGTGTATTAGTATGCCCTGACACAGAAAAGGTGTTTGGAGAAAATCTGACTCCAAAAAACCCAATGAGCCCTGCCGCTAACACAATGTAAGGAAAAGGAACATTAAAGAAAAAGATTGATATGAAGGCTAGTGCAGCTACTGTTTTTAGTGTGTTATTGGCCAACGCCTTGCTTCCTATCCTGTATGCAGCAAAAAGAACAATGGCAGTCACAGCTGGCTTTATGCCGTACAGAATGCCTTCTACATAATTAACGCTGCCGAACTCAAGATAAGCCCATGTCAACCCTATCAAGATTAAAAGCGAGGGCAACACAAAAAGAGTGCCCGCAACTATTCCGCCAGAGACTCCAAACATTAGCCACCCAATGTAGGTTGCCAGTTGTTGCGCTTCTGGGCCAGGAAGCACCATTGTATAGTTAAGGGCATGCAGGAAGCGACGCTCTGAGATCCATCGCCTATTTTCTACCAGCTCTTGGTGCATCATTGAAATTTGTCCAGCCGGTCCACCGAAACTAATAAACCCCAGCTTTAGCCAGTAGGCAAAAAACTGTAAAAATGATGGGTGTTCAGGTCTCTTATGTGAATTCAATTTTGTCTTATAGTGGGACAATAAACCACTATACTCAAGGCAGGGGTGCCCGAAATAAGTATAAGGCTAGCCTTTATTTGGTGTTAGACACTAGGTCATGAATAATTGGACATAGTATCACTTCCATAGCAAGACTCATTTTACCGCCAGGCACTACTATGGTATTCCTTCTAGACATGAAAGAATCTTGTAACATGCTGGTCAAATAAACGAAATCTATGTTGTATTTGCTTGGGTCTTGGAAACGAATAACAACAAAACTTTCGTCTGGTGTTGGGACGTCTCTAGCAATAAAAGGGTTTGAAGTGTCCACTGTTGCAATACGCTGAAAGTTAATATCTGTTTCTGAAAACTGGGTGGTGATAAAGTTTATGTAATCAGGCAGCCTTCGTAGGATTGTTGCTACAGTATCTTCTGCCGAATAGCCCCTTTCTTTTTTATCTCTGTGTATTTTCTGAATCCACTCAAGGTTAACATTTGGTACAACACCGATCTTTAGGTCTGCATTTTCGGCAACATTGACGTCTTCTGTAACAACGGCTCCATGCAGGCCTTCATAAAAAAGCAGGTCGGTTCCGTTGCCTGTTTTTTCCCAGGGTGTAAATTCTCCTGGAGACAGGTCGCTACCAAGTCTGGCGTTGTGCTCCTCGGCCTCCTCAATAGAATGAAGGTAATACCTTCTCTCACACTCGCCTCTTTTGCCGTACTCTTTAAAAGTAGAAGCAACCTTATCGAATAAATTAGCCTCTGGCCCAAAGTGACTAAAAAAACTATCTCCTGCAGACTCTCTTTTGGCTACTTCTTTCTTCATTTTTGCTCTATCAAAGGCATGGAAGCTGTCTCCCTCGACAACCAAAGGCGTAATATTTTCTCTGATAAATATGTGCTCAAAAGCGCTTTTAACAAAGGTTGTTCCTGCTCCAGATGATCCGGTAACAGCTATAACTGGATGTTTTTTTGACATTGTTAACTCCTTCGACGTTAAATTTAGTAATCTAAATTTTCAACCAACAAGGCGTTGGTCTCAATAAAATTCCTTCGAGGCTCAACTTCGTCCCCCATCAAGGTAGAAAACACCTCATCCGCAACTATTGCGTCTTCAATTTTTACCTTTAAAAGGGTTCTATTGTCTGGGTCCATGGTTGTGTCCCATAACTGGTCCGGGTTCATCTCTCCCAAACCCTTATAGCGCTGAAAGCTTTGGCCTTTCTTGGCGTCTTCTATTAGAAAATCAACCACCTGTGAGAATTTCTCCACTTTTGCTGTGTTTGTTTTTTTCTCCACAAAAGAGTTTTCGTTTACAAGGCTTTCTACGTCTTTAGAATATTTTTGTATAGATTTAAAGTCCTTGGAAGCAAAAAATGGATTCAGCGTAGCGCTCTCCATCTCAACACCAAAAACACTCAGTGTGTGCACCATCTCTTTAGTTTTTGCTAATAATGAAACTGTGTGTTTTTGAGTTGGTGGGATTCCCATATTTAATCGTTTTGTTAGTTCTTTTGCCCAGTCCTTTAGCGCCTTTTCGTCTTTCACGTCCTTACCTGCTGAGGTTTTTGAGATAGCGTTTAACAGTTGTTTATTGTATTTTGAAGATAGCCGATTAATGATTTTTTCTATCTTGTAGTGCCTTTCTACAGACTTTTCAAGGGCTCTTTCTGTAATCGCTGGGGCCTCAGGAGATGTATAGAGCTTTGCATCACTCACAGCCTCTTGTAGTAGGTACTCGTTTAGCTCTGTATCGTCTTTAAGGTAGCGCTCTTGCTTACCTTTTTTAATTTTATATAGTGGCGGCTGAGCGATATAAAGAAACCCTTTTTCTATAAGTTCTGGCAAGTATCGATAGAAAAAAGTTAGCAATAGTGTGCGTATGTGTGCGCCATCAACATCGGCATCTGTCATTATTACAATTTTATGGTAGCGTAATTTTTCAATGTCGTATTCATCCTTTCCAATGCCACAACCCAAGGCTGTAATTAAGGTCCCAACCTCCTGTGAGGCCAACATTTTTTCAAATCTAGCTTTTTCTACGTTTAGTATTTTTCCCTTGAGCGGTAATATAGCTTGAGTTCTACGATCTCGGCCTTGTTTAGCAGAGCCTCCAGCAGAGTCCCCCTCAACCAAAAAAATTTCTGACTCGGCCGGGTCTTTGGTTTGGCAGTCGCTCAACTTGCCTGGTAAGCCAGCTATATCGAGGGCGCCCTTTCTCCTGGTCATCTCGCGCGCCTTCCTAGCTGCATCTCTTGCTCTCGAGGCTTCTAAAATTTTTCCTACAATTACTTTTGCCTCGTTAGGGTGTTCTAATAAATACTCCCCAAGTTTCTCGTTAAGTGCTGATTCAACCGGAGCTCTGACTTCTGAAGAAACCAGTTTATCTTTCGTTTGTGATGAAAACTTTGGGTCTGGCACTTTGATAGAAACTATGGCTGTTAGGCCTTCACGAGTATCTTCGCCCGTGATAGCGGCCTTTTCCTTTTTTGCCATGCCAGAGTTATCGATATAGTTGTTAAGGGTCCTTGTAAGTGCGCCTCTAAAGCCTGCTAAGTGCGCGCCTCCGTCTCTTTGTGGGATGTTATTAGTAAAACAATAGATACTTTCTTGGTAAGCGTCACTCCATTGAAGGGCAACATCAATACCTATATCGTCTCTTTCTGTTTTTATGCTGACGATGTCGCTGTGTATTGGGTTTTTTGACTTATTTAGGTGCTCAACAAAGGCAACTATTCCGCCATCATAGTTGAATAGGTTTTTACGTCCTGTTGAAAGCTCCTCTATTTCAATGTTAACACCAGAATTTAAGAAAGAAAGTTCACGAACACGGTTGGCTAACACATCGTATTTAAACTCTGTAATTGCAAACACGTCAGAGTTTGGCTTGAAATGAATAACGGTACCAGTAGAATTCGTTTTACCGGTAGCTTTAAGTGGTGCAACTGGCACCCCATTTTCATAACGTTGTTCGTGAATTCGTCCTGACCTGTAGACAGTCAAATTAACGTACTCACTTAAAGCATTAACCACAGAAACACCAACCCCGTGTAAACCGCCAGAAACTTTGTATGAGTTATCGTCAAACTTACCTCCAGCGTGCAAAACTGTCATAATAACTTCTGCAGCTGATACCCCTTCTTCTTGGTGAATGTCTACAGGGATACCGCGACCATCATCAGATACTGAAACCGAATTATCTTCATGGATAGTTATCTTTATTTTGTTGCATTCTCCGGCTAGCGCCTCATCAATAGAGTTGTCGACAACTTCAAAAACCATATGGTGCAAACCAGTCCCATCATCGGTATCACCGATATACATTCCTGGGCGCTTTCTAACTGCATCTAAACCCTTTAAAACCTTAATGTCGGAGGCTTGGTATCCTTGTTCTTTTTTCTTGGTCATTTGTGCTAAATTAAATAAAATAATTATACCACGAGAACACCTATTACGCTAATGCATGCAATTAATTTGTGTTAGTTAATTAGGAATTCTTAGTTGATTATTTAGTGTTTATTTATTGTCCCATTTTCTAGGACAAATGTTATGTTATTTGTTTCGTTTGTGTATCTTGTGTTATGTCCTATATCGGTTATAAAAGATTGAACTTTTAAACCTTCTAGGTGTGAAACAAGTGCACTTGTTTTTTCTGCATCTAGCTCTGAAGAGATATCATCAATAAGAATGATGGGGCGTACACCGTTGTGTATTAGTACATCTACTTGCTTTAACCAAAAAATTATCGACTGTTTTTTCTGCTGCCCTCTTGATAAATAACATTCGTCTTTACCGTTCATTACAAATTTAATGCTTGCTTTGTGGGGACCACAATTTAAAAACTTGGTTTTAATAAAATTATTTATGTTCCTATTTAGATAATTGTATGAACTTGATTCGTCTTCCCAATCAACCTCTTTTGGCCAACCATTGTGAAGTCTAAAATCTGTTTCTTCAATAATTTTTGTGGGGCATATCTCTTTGTAGCTACTTGTGTTTTTTCTTAGTTCATCTATATATTCATATCTGTTTTGGTTTATTATTTTTGCTGACTTAGATAGCTCTTGAAACCACCCATCAATACCATCTGTCTTTTTATTGTAGAGAAGGGCGTTAATGTTTTTTATTGCCTTGTCGTAAGACTTGAACACTGTCAGTAGTTCTGGTTTCACGTGGAACAAACCCCAATCAAGGTACGACCTTTTGTTTTTAGGGGTTCCGTTAACAATAAACCCCTTGTCCGGCGTTATTACCTGTATTGGCATAAGTATTGACAGACTACTAGTGTTTATAATTTTTTTGTTATCGACTGAGATTGTTGTTTTATTCGGAAATTTTTCCAACTTTATTTTTTTACCGTCTACTTGCGCCGATAATTTAATAGACCTGTGCTTGTGTCCAATAACATCCCTTAATTTTTTAGTTTTATACGATCTATTATGACCAAGATAATAAATAGACTCAAGAAGATTGGTTTTACCTTGTGCGTTTGAACCAATAATAAGGTTCACACCGGAAGATGGTTCAATGTACTGGTTTTCTATATTACGAAACTGGCTAATTTGTAGTTTATCAATAACAGCCATTTCGTTATGGGACCAGAAAAAAAAGAAACCGTTAGATTTTCATAGGCATAACAACATATTGGTATGTTTCATTGCCGACACCGATCAACATACATGACTGGTTATCTCCTCCAGGCACAACCATGCTAACCTTCTTTTCTGATATTTTTTCTAGTATGGGAATTAGATAATGTATATTGAATGCTATTTCTATTTCCTTATCCAGTCCAGCGGTTTCAATTTGTGTTTTAGCTGTACCCCTCTCTGAGTGGGAAAATATGTGAAGTTGAGAGTCTTTAAACAATAACCTAACGCCTTTAGTTCTTTCTTCGACAAATATTGATGCTTGTTGCAGACTATCTAAAAAATCTGTTCTATCAATTGTTACTGTGTTTTCTAAATCTGTTGGTATTACCTGGGCGTAGTTTGGAAAATTTCCATCGATCAGCCTACTGATTATGGTCGTGTTATCACTAACCAAGTAGAAGTAATTATCTGAAAGGTGGAGGTTTACTTCATTTTTTTCGTTTTTATTTAGTATTTTTGTTAATTCTAATACTGCTTTTCTGGGAAGAATTACAGTTTTTTTATTGTTTAATTTGTTTTGCTGGGTAATCTCACCAATTGCCAGTCTGTGGCCGTCAGTAGCAACAATAACTATACCAGTATTATCGACTTCGAAATACAGCCCATTTAAATAAGCCCTAATATCTTGGTTTCCCATAGAAAAACTAGTGTTTTCAATAAGCTCTTTTAAAGCTTGTCGATTTATGTTGACAATGTCACTATTTTCTATTTTTGGTAGTGATGGAAAATCTTGATGATTAAAAGTGTTCAACTCGAAAGAATTACTATTTGCTTTGATATATATCTTTGATTCTTCAATGATAAACTCTATAGTGGTTTTTTCATCAAGCCTTCTTATGATGTCGATTAAATCTTTTGCATAAACAGTAAAACTAACATCTTCTTCTTGTTTGTTAATTCTATGTGAAGCCTTTATTTCGATTTCCATGTCAGTGGTTGTTAGAACAAGCTGATCGGAAATTACTTGTATTAGAACATGAGAAAGAATTGGTAGAGTTTGTCTTTTTTCGACAACACCAATAACTGTTTGTAGGGGATCTAATAATTCTTTGGCTTTTAGTTTTATGTGCATCAGAATCCTATCTAAAAAATTATTATTATTATTAGCAACCTAAAAAACAGTTGATAACTATTTTTTTTTATTAAAAAACAAATTGTTAAGTTGTTTTAATGTATGTTGTTATTTTATGTAAAAAATTGTTACTAAGTGTATAAATTTGTTTATTTTGTAAAGTTATTAGGGTTGTTAACTTAGTTAGTTATGCAAAACTACGTGCTTGTGTTCATAAGTTTGCTAGTTTTAGTTTTATTAATTCGTAATTATTGTTGCTTTGAGGGTCGTTTTCAATCTTGCTCCTGGTTTTCTTGCAGGCGTGGAGAACTGTGGAGTGGTCTCTATTTCCAAATTGCTTACCAATTTTTGCCAGGGATAGGCTGGTAAGTTCTTTACTTATTAGCATGCACATTTGTCGTGCTGCAACTATATGCTGTTTTCTGCTTTTGGAGCTAAGGTCTGAGATCGTAATGCCATAATGTTTTATTGTTTCTTTTTGAATATCGTTAATATCAACTACCGTAACTTGTGGGTGTATAAGGTCTCCTAGGGCGTTTTCAACCACTTCTTTTGATATGAGTGAGTTGTTAATTTTGGAGAAATCTACATAAGCCTTAAGCTTTAATAACGCCCCCTCAAGGTTTCTTACGTTTGAAGTTATATGCCCAGCAATAAACAGCGCTGTGTCCTCGTTTAGATTAATGTTAATCTTGTTGCTGTGTGCTTTTTTTAATAAAATAGCCGCCCTCATCTCAAGCTCCGGAGGGGTTAGTTGTAAATTGAGCCCTTGGGAAAATCTGGTTTTCAGCCTTTCTTCAAGCTCATTAATGTTCTTTGGCGGCTGGTCACAGGTAAATATAATTTGTTTTTTTGTGCTAAACAAAAAATTAAAAATATGAAAAAATTCTTCTTGTGACTTTTCCTTTCCGGCGATCATATGTATATCATCAACGAGTAACAGGTCAGCCGACTGATAGTATGCCTTAACATCTTCAATTGTATTATGCCTTAAACTACTTGTTATGTTTCTAACAAAGTCCATTAAAGGCACATAAATCACCTTTGCTTTTGGGCTTGCTTCTATAGCAAGGTGCCCTGCAGACTGCATCAAGTGGGTTTTTCCTAGTCCAGATTCGCCATAAATTATGAACGGGTTGTAGGGGGATCCCTTAATATTTTCTGCAATTTGCCTTGTTGCGCTAGCAGCCATCTGGTTCGCATTACCTAGCACTAGGTTATTAAACGTGTAGTCGTCAAAAAGCGGGGTGGTGTGGCGCTTAAGGCCTTCTTTTTTTAGAACTTGCGCAGGCACAACTCCTATAAATATTTTAAGCTTTTTGTTTTGTTGATAAACGGCCAGCTTTATTTCTTTCTTAAGGTTCTTGTTTACATAGTTTAAAGAAGAGCTATTAGGCGCTAAAAGCGAAAGTTTATCGCCTTCTTCTACAGCCTTTAGAGGTTGAATCCAAACACTAAACTGTGAAAGAGGGACAGAGTTTTTAAGTGTTTTTAGGCACCTTTGCCAAGTTTGCGACATAAGACTTAAATAAAAAAAACTAATAAATGATATACTAAAGGAGAATGATATGTGTAGGGAGTTAATTAATGAATTTGTTTGAGAAATACTTTGAAAAAATACTGTGGGGTTCTCGGCATATGGTTATGGCAGCGGTTATTTCGTCGCTTTTACTTTCTTTATTGTTGTTTGTTATAACAGCAATCGATGTGGCAGAACTGTTGACACACGCTACAGATTATTTTGTGGCAGATGTTGATGCTAGAAAGACCTTAAGAACTGAAATGGTTGCCCATACAGTTGGTGCGATAGACGGTTTTTTGTTGGCCACAATTTTACTTATATTTTCTCTCGGCTTATATGAGCTCTTTATAAGCGAAATAAACGAAGCTAAACTTAGTGGACAGTCCGCAAAAGTTCTAGTAATAAACTCTTTGGAAGACTTGAAGGCTAAACTAGCAAAAGTAATACTAATGATTTTAGTAGTAACATTTTTCGAGGTTTCTTTGTCAATGTCTTTTACTGGGACCATTGATTTAGTATATTTTTCACTAGGAATTTTGATGGTTTCTCTCGCTCTTTATTTCGGCTCAAAGTCTTCCTGCTGATTGATTTCCATCACTAAATAGCGTATCATCCTTTCCTTTTTTATAAGATACTAATTATGCGACAAGTCATAGTTGCAGGCAACTGGAAGATGAACGCTTCTAAGGACATGGCAGGGGGCCTCATATCAGGCATACTTTCCGGCATGTCCGGGGTTAAATCTAAGATTATAGCGTGTGTCCCGTTTCCTTATTTGTCACAAGTAGAAGAGCTAACCAAGGGTTCGCAAATAAGTATTGGAGCGCAAAACCTTAACGTGAATAGTTCTGGTGCCTTCACAGGAGAGGTTAGTGCAGAAATGATCAAAGACTTTGGGGCAGGTTATGTCATTATTGGGCATTCAGAGCGTAGAAGCCTATACAATGAAACTAACGACATTGTTGCGGAGAAGGTAGAGGCCGCTCTGAATAGTGGTTTAACTCCAATATTTTGTGTGGGCGAAACGCTGTCTGATAGAGAGGCAGGAAACACAGAAGCCGTTGTTGAAAAGCAAGTTATGGCTGTGTTAGATCGCACGGGAGCAGAAGTGTTTAAAAAAATCATTATTGCTTATGAGCCGGTTTGGGCTATAGGGACAGGGGTTACAGCAACCCCAGAACAAGCTCAAGAAACCCACAGATATATTCGCAGCATACTTTCAAGGTATGACGAAGGCGCTGCTCAAATTACACCAATTCTTTATGGTGGCAGCATGAACCCAGGAAATGCAAAAGAGCTAATCAGTTGTGCAGACATTGATGGCGGCCTGATTGGCGGTGCGTCTCTTGAGGCTGAAAGTTTTCTAAATATTTGCAAGGCGGGGTAACTATGTCATTTCAATTAATTTTAATAATTCATGTGTTTTTAGCCCTAGGGTTGGTATCACTGATACTCATGCAGCATGGAAAAGGGGCAAACGCAGGCGCTGCTTTTGGTGCTGGAGCATCTGGCTCAGTGTTTGGCGCTAGAGGCGCAAACTCTTTCATGTACAAACTAACCGCAGGTATTGCAATAGCCTTTTTTGTTACCAGCCTAACGTTGGCATATTTGGCACCTAACGAAAGCAAAGTAGACGAAGGTTCGCAAAGCGTAATGGGCCAAGTAGCGGAAGAAGTGATCTATTCAGACGTTCCAATGATTGACACCAAGATAAGCGACGTGCCTGAGTAAACTCATCGCCGGAGTGGTGGAATTGGTAGACACGCAGCCTTGAGGGGGCTGTAGCGAAAGCTGTGAGAGTTCGAGTCTCTCCTTCGGCACCAAACTAATTAGTCTTATATTTTGCAGCTATTCTTAAGCTATATAACTATTACTCTGGGCTAAAAAATGAACAAAAAAAATAAAAAACTCTTAAAAGGAATTTTGCTTATGTCTACAGCAATGTTAGTCGTTCCTATGCTCGATATAATAGCAAAGATTCTAAGCAAAGACTTCCCGGTTTTTCAGATATCATGGGCAAGGTTTTTCTTTCACACTTTGTGGCTTTTGCCCGTTCTTTATTGGAGCAAACTGAGGTGGTGGGAAATGCCTAAAAACCCAGGCGTGCAACTTTTTCGCAGCATAATGCTAACTCTGGCAACGGTATTATTTTTTACAGCCATAAGCTCAAACCCAATACCTAATGCCTTGACTCTTCTGTTTGTGTCTCCACTTGTGGTTGCAAGCATTGCACCATTTGTGCTAGGAGAAAGGTTTGATTTGAGCATGGCTCTAGGAGTGTTGATTGGCTTCGTAGGCGTTGTTATTGTGCTACAGCCAAACACAGACGAATTTAGGCCCACCCTGCTGTATGCTTTTGCTGCAGGCATTTGTTATGCCTTATATATAGTTACAACAAAAAAATTAAGCGAAAGATCAAACCCTCTTGTTACACTTTTTTATACTGCAGCGGTTGGTACAGTAGTTTTAGCGCCTGTGGCGCTAGAAGGCTGGGTGATGCCAAACGTAGAGTCTGGATTGTTAATGGCAGCTATGGGCCTAGTTGCAGCCATTGCACACTTTCTAATTGTTAAAGCTTTTGAGTTTGCGTCGGCATCCGAGCTTAGTCCATTCAACTATTTTGAAATAGTAGGTGCTATTGTTTTGAGCTATTTAGTGTTCGATTTTTTCCCAGAACAAGAGGCAATATACGGAATGATTATTATAATTATTAGCGGCATGATAGTGTCATGGAGAGCAATAAAGGTTAACAACAAAGAAGACGATAGATCTGGAAGCAAGGTAGAGAGACTATAGCTCTATACTTGTTAACCTAATAATAGAGCTTGTTATGTTCTTATGTTGGCTTAACCCCCCCTTCAGACTTGCGCTTATCAATGAAAGCAGCCATCTCTTCCTCTATAGACTCGTCCATAAAGGGCTGCTCGTAGTCTTTTAGCATTTGTTTCCAAATACGGTTTGCTCGTGTTGTCGCAGTGAGAGAGCCAGCGTCTCTCCATGATTCAAAGTTTCGCCAATCAGACAAAAGAGGTTTGTAGAAGGCGTCCTCATAGTTTTCCATGGTTTGCTTAGCGCCGAAAAAATGGTTGCCGGGCCCTACCTCTTTAATCGTATCAACCCCAAGACTTTCCTTGGTAACTTCTGGAGGGCGCATAAAAGAAACCATCATTTGAATCATTTCCGCATCAAGGATTACTTTTTCATATGAGGCGCAAAGACCGCCCTCAAGCCAGCCAAGGCCGTGCTTAACCCAGTTAACCCCACCTAAAAGACAACCCCATAAAGACATCTGTGATTCATAGACGGACTGCTCGTCTGGGGCGTTAGAAGCGTTAGCATTAGAGGCCCTTAGTGGGATGTTATATTTTCGTGCTAACTGGCCGCTAGCAATTGTTGCCTGAGTATATTCAGGCGTTCCAAAAGCGGGCGCACCGGAAAGCATATCTACATTTGAGGTGAAACTACCATACATAGCAGGGGCTCCGCTATTTACACATTGGTGAAACACAAGACCAGCAAGAGCTTCGGCGTTTTGTTGGACTAGGGCGCCAGCAAGGGTTATTGGCGCCATAGCCCCCGCAAGAGTGAAAGGAGTATAAACTACTGGCTGGTTAAGTGCGGCCATTTCAATTGCCCCCTCAAGGAGCGCTTTGTCATAAATTAGCGGAGAGTTTGAATTAACAACAGTTATTATTGACGGTTCTTTTAGCAAGGTTTCGGTATCAACACCTCGACCAATTCTTACAATTTCGATGGAGTCAGACATTCTCTCACCCCCAATAGCGTATCCAGTCAACGGTTTTAAGCTTAATCTAGACATAGCACCAACAGCATCGAGGTGCCTTATGCTGGAGTCAAGGTCACAGGGCTCCACAGGGTACCCGGCATGAGCATGAACACAGTTAAGCACTTCACCAAGCTTTATTAAATTACAAAAATCATCAAAATTTCCCAGGATTCTGCCACGATCCATATCAGAGACATTCGGAGCGCTACTAACCATTGAGAACACAACACTTTTGCCCCCAACATGAACGCGCCTATCGTTTCTACGGCCATGCATAACGAATTCACTAGGCGTGGTCGATATTTTTTCCATTACAAAGCCCGGATCAAAGCGCACTCTTTTGTTGTCGGCATCAATTATAGCCCCCGCCTCCCTTAATATTTCTACAGCTCTAGGGGACTGAAATTCAATGCCCGTTTGTAACAAAACATTTAACGAAGAAAGGTGAATAGACTCAATTTCGTCTTCAGAAAAGATACTAATCGGAGTGTAGGGGTTTGGCTGTTGTCTGTATGTAGACTGTGTGTAGGCAACAACTTTGCGTTTTGGTTTTAATCGTCTTCTTTTCATGCGCTAACCTTAAAAACATTTATCAGCGAATATACACTAATTTATACTTATGAGATTAATCAAATACAGCAAAACTAGAAGAATAAATATCAATACCGTTTGGGCATTATCAACAATAAAAACAACCCAAACATATATAATTTACATCCTATATTTTATTAACAAGCTGACCCCATGAATTGGAGAACCAAAACAGAAAAACAGTTTGAGACATTTTCCGACTGGATATATGACAACTCAAAGAAATGTATATTTATAGTTATTCTGTTTGTTGCTGCAATAGCAACACAACTTCCATCACTTACTATAGACACTTCTACCGAAGGCTTTTTACATAAAACCGACCCCTTAAGAATATCTTACGACGAGTTTAGAAGTGAGTTTGGTAGAGACGAAAAGCTTCTTGTCGCCATAAAAACGAAAGACATCTTTGGGCTTAATTTTTTATACAAACTTGAAGAGTTTCATAAGACACTTGAGGCTAGCTTGCCATATATTACAGGCGTTAATTCGTTGATTAACGCAAGAAACACATACGGCGACAACGAAAGTTTAATAGTAGACGAACTGTTTGATAGCATTCCAGATAATCAAATAGACCTGCTGGAAAGAAAACAAAGAGCGTTAAACAACCCACTGCTTAAGAACCTAATGTATAGCGAAGACCATACATTTACAGCGATTATTGTTGACACTCAAACATATTCATCTTTTGACAACAGCGGCAATTTAATCTCTTTTTCAGAAGAAGAAGACGAGTTCGAGGAAGACACCACGTTCTCTGACGATCAGCCCTACCTTACTGACGATGAAAACACAGCAATCGTTGAAAAATTACAAGAGATTAGCGCAAGGTTTCAGTCTGTGGATTTTGACATATACCTTACAGGGTCTGCTGTTGTTGCCGCTACTTTAAAACAAGGCATGATAAAAGACGTCCAAGGGTTTATTCAAAAAATGATTATTAGTATAGTAGTGGTCCTTTTCTTGTTATTTAGACGCATATCTGGAGTTCTGTTACCACTTATTTGTGTCTCGTTGACGGTTGTATCAACGGTTTCGATTATGACGATATTTAACGCCCCACTAACCATGGCAACACAGCTGATGCCATCGTTCTTGCTGGCAGTAATCACAGGCGCAGCAATACACTTGTTGGCTGTGTTTTATAAGGACCTGAAAAGCACATCCAATGTTAAAAAGTCACTTCGATATTCAATGGGACATTCTGGCTTTCCAATAGTCATGACTTCACTTACTACTGCAGCCGGAATGTGGTCTTTTTCGTTCTCAGAGATTGCACCTGTAGCAGACCTTGGGGTCTTTGCAAGTGTCGGCATACTTATTGGGTTGTTGTTCACTATGGTGCTTTTGCCAGCACTAATAAGCAATGTTAGATTTAAGCAAAAGCACGCTCCACAAGACGCTAAAAACAAAACTATAATGGACAGGGGGCTTTTAGCAATAAGCAAAATAGCAACAACATACGTAAAAAGCATTATCTTTGTGAGCGTTGTTGTTGTGTTGTTGGCTGTATTTTTCGCCACACAGCTTAGGTTTTCACATTTCCCATTGAATTGGTTTCCAGAAGACGACCCTTCACGAATTGCAACCGAAGTTGTTGATAAAGAGCTTAGAGGCTCTATTACTTTGGAGGTTGTGATAGATACGGGGGTTGAGAATGGACTATACGAGCCCAATATTCTTAATAAAATAGAAAAGGCGACAGATTACTTTAATAGCATACAAACGGACACGCTTTTTGTAGGAAAAACCTTAAGTATAGTTGACGTTATTAAGGAAAGTAACAAGGCGCTTAATGAGAATCGAGAAGAGTTCTACACAATTCCACAGGATAGAAACCTTATAGCCCAAGAACTTTTCCTATTTGAAAATACCGGCAGTGACGACCTAAAGGATTTTGCCAGCTCGGACTTTTCAAAGGCAAGAATAACCGTCAAGGTGCCATACATAGAGTCTCTAGAGTACAACGACTTTATTGCACAATCCCAAAGGGAGCTAGACAGCTACTTTAGTGGAGATGCCAAGGTGACGCTAACAGGAATTTCGGTTATGTTGTCAGACATCATGGGCAAGTCAATATTTTCTAGCGGAGTAAGTTACTTGATAGCCTTTGGAGTAATCTCGGTAATGATGATTATGTTGGTAGGCAGCGTTAAAATAGGAATGATAAGCATGATACCAAATGTTTTGCCGTTACTGTTACTATCGATAGTCATGTCTATTTTTGATATGCCCCTTGACATGTTTACCATGTTAATTGGAACTATAGCGCTGGGACTGGCCGTAGATGATACTGTACACTTTATGCACAACTTTAGACGCTACGAGCTACAATACAACGATGTTGACAAGGCTACCCGACTTACACTTATGGGGACCGGGCGAGCAATAACTGTAACCTCTATTGTTTTGTCAATGGGGTTCTTAGTATTGACGACAGCCACAATGAGCAACATGTTTAATTTTGGCATACTAACAGTAATAGCTATATTAGTTGCGCTTCTGGCAGATTTTTTCTTGGTGCCAGCCATTATGAAGTTAATAATAAAGAGCAAGGAGGACGTTCTATGAAGGAATACGGATTTACAATTATTTATATACTAATGGTCTTGCTTTTTTCGCAAAACGTTTTAGCCGAAGCTGATGCTAGAAACATCATGGAAAAGGTAGATGACAGGGACGACGGGTTTAGCACTATCGCAACTACAACCATGGTTTTGATTGACAATAAAGGTAAAAAAAGAACCAGAACTATGAAAGTTTTTTCTGAGGACGTTAATGACAGCGTTTCAAACACAGCAACATTTTTTTTAACTCCAAACGATGTAAAAAACACTGCTTTTTTGACATATGATTATAACGGCGAAGATAAAGAAGACGACCAATGGATGTATTTGCCCGCGCTTAAAAAAACAAAAAGAATACCAGCTAGTGACAAGGATGCAGCTTTTATGGGGAGCGACTTTTCTTATTCAGATATGACATCTACAGAGTTAGACGACTATGATTACAGAATAATCAAAAGCTCAAACATTAAAAGAAAAAGCGGAAATGTCCCTGTGTGGGTTATTGAGTCGCTACCAAAAGCACAAAAAACTATTGATGAAACTGGGTATATTAAGAGCACACTGTATGTGCGTAAAGACAACTATGTCGTTGTACGCGCAAAGCTTTACCTAAAAAATTCAAAAAGGGCAAAATATCTTGACGTTAGAAAGCTTGAAAAGATAAACGGGATTTGGGTGCCAACCAAAACCACTATGACCACAAAACAGGGCAAAAAGACCATACACAAAACCCTAATAAGTCAATCGAACATAGAGATAAATGTCGACACTCCTGAAGGTATATTTAGCATTAGGGCAATTGAGAGAGGCCTATAGGCCCATGCAAAAAAACTTTGCTTTTATTCTGTTGCTGCTTGTTGTCACAGTGAAAGCAGGCACAGAGTTTGATGAATTTGATAGTGACTTTGACGTATCGTTTGATGAAGCAGTGGTTCAGATAGGCGCAGAAAAAAGTACATCAGTATTTGGTTCTGTGGACTTTGAGGCACACTACAACTATAAAACTAATAACGCCACTAAGAATCTGTCTTCTGCAAAGATTCTGGTTGATCTCATTGCTGATCACAAGCTTAAAAATGGAAACAAAGTTAAGTCAAACATAAAGGGCTACTATGACCTCATTTATTCAAGCGACTTAGGCAACTATACGGGTACGCCACAAGGCTACGAAAGCGAAATAAACATAAATGAACTGTTCGTTGAAGGCAAGATAAGCAAAAACGCCGATTTCAAACTGGGTAGGCAGATAGTTGTTTGGGGAAAGGCGGACACAG
>DQME01000142.1 GCA_015659815.1 Gammaproteobacteria bacterium
ATGAGGTCAAACAGGCAGTATCAGATGCAATTCAGCTTCTAGACTCAGGACAAGAGCGCGTCGCAGAAAGAAGGGGTGTTGGTGATTGGATAGTAAACGAATGGCTCAAGAAGGCCGTCCTGTTGTCGTTCCGACTTGAAGACAACAGGACGATGCCTGGTGGCTTCACGCAGTACTATGACAAGGTGCCATCAAAGTTTGCCGATATGAGTGCTGATCAACTCAAAGCAACTGGTGTTAGGGTTGTCCCTCCAGCAAGCGCACGCAGGGGCTCCTTTATCGCACCAGACACTGTACTAATGCCAAGCTACGTTAATATAGGCGCATTCGTTGATTCTGGAACCATGGTAGATACCTGGGCAACTGTTGGTTCTTGTGCACAGATTGGTAAAAATGTCCACCTATCTGGCGGAGTTGGTATCGGTGGGGTACTTGAACCTCTACAAGCAAGTCCGACTATTATTGAGGACAACTGCTTCATTGGTGCTAGATCAGAAGTTGTTGAAGGTGTAATTGTTGAAGAGGGTTCTGTGATTTCTATGGGAGTATATATAGGACAATCAACAAGAATCTTTAACCGTGAAACAGGTGAAGTCAGTTATGGTCGAATTCCAGCAGGTTCTGTAGTTGTTTCTGGAAACTTGCCATCGAAGGACGGTACCTATTCTTTGTATTGCGCAGTGATAGTAAAGCAGGTAGACGCTAAAACTAGATCTAAGGTAGGCATTAACGAGTTACTGAGAGGAATTTAGGTTTTCTTAAACCAAAAAACCCGCCTAATTAGGCGGGTTTTTTTTGTTGAGTTACTCTATGTTAATTACTAACGATTGAAAAGTGAGTAGAGTAGAGCAACTGCAACTAAGCCAACCAAGTTAGCGCTGCCTAGCTGATGTACTATACCTGTGATACTTCCGATGACATCTCCTGGGAGGAATGCCGCAGAACTACCAAAGATTACTTGAACAACTACCGCAAGTGCTATAAGAGCTACACCAGCTTCTGTTGCTTTTTTTATCCAACCTATTACGGAATCTAACATATAATTTCCCCTTTTTTGTTTGACAAAACCCCAACATAATTGTCGGTTAGTGACTTTTTACTCTAATTTACATGGATGTCAAGTATTTATTGATGAAATATTGAGAATAAAGTAGTAAAAAACAAACAAATAAGATATAATGTTGTATTTATACAACACATTATAGACCTACAGTACAACAGAAATGGAAATACCTGCAAAAATAACCACACCGATATAATGATTATGTAAAAAAGCCTTAAAACATTTCTCTTTTTCACGCTTTTTTATTAATATTTGATGATAAATCATAATAAATGCACTCAAAATTAGCGATAAATAGAAAAAATAGCCTAAATTGAACATTATTGAAACCTTTATAAGTATCAATAAGAGAGCAATTTGAAGAATACTAATTACGGCCCTGTCATACTTATCAAATAGTATTGCTGTCGATTTAATGTCTATCTTTAGGTCATCCTCCCTGTCGGCCATGGCATACATTGTGTCATAGACTACAGTCCAAACAACGGTAGCAGCAAATAACCACCAGGCTGAGTAAGGCACATTATTATTGGTAGCTGCAAATGCCATAGGCACGCTCATAGCAAATGCAACTCCTAACACGATTTGTGGAAGATTAGTCCAGCGCTTAGTAAATGGATAAAGTGTTGCTATGGCTGCTGCTATAAATGAAAGCTTTATAGTAAGCCAATTTGTGAACAGCACTAAAACGAAAGCTGACACGATAAGTACAAAAAATATAACAAGTGCAGAGCTAGCGCTTATCTCGCCTGTAGTAATAGGTCTATTCTTTGTACGTTCAACATGCCTATCTATTTCCCTATCAGCGTAGTCATTAATTACGCATCCAGCGGTGCGCATTAATATCACTCCACTTACAAAGATAAATAAAAGTTCCATTCTCGGCAACCCATCGGCAGCAAGGAACAATGCCCACATTGTTGGCCATAGAAGCAAATATATGCCTATAGGCTTATCAATACGCATTAAACTTATATAAGGGTTCATAATTTATCTAAAAAAGACACTAACTCTTTGGTTAATGGGGCCTGTGCTTTTTGTATCTGATCAGTTAGCGGGTTAGTGAAGGTGATTTGGTGGGCATGTAGAAACAAACGACTAAGGCCTTTTTTTTTCACTTGTTGTTCAAATATCTTGTCGCCATACTTATCATCACCTGCAAGTGAATGCCCTGCGTATTTTGCGTGAGCACGTATCTGATGAGTTCTTCCTGTCTCTATAGTTACATCAACAAGGCTTGCCTCAAAGTCATCATTATGAAAATTCTTAAGAGGCTGGAAATGAGTCACAGCATTCTTTCCTCTAGAGTCAACCACCGTATATCTTGAATTGTTGTATAGCGGAGCATCAATAGTGTGCCTCTTCTTTGACCATACCCCATTCACCAATGCTGTGTAGCGCTTTTCTATTTGGTGGTTGCTTAGTTGTTCATTAAGACTCTTAAGAACTGACCTCTTCTTTGCAATCATTAATAGGCCAGATGTTGAACGATCTAGTCTATGAACCAACTCAATTGGATCCTTGTACATATTCCTTAATGCCTCAATTACTCCAGTATTGATACCGCTACCGCTGTGCACAGCTAGCCCGCTAGGCTTATTTATAATTACCATACCCCTGTCCTCAAACAGGATGGAGTCTTGAAGCAGCTTTTTTAGGCTGTTTGAGGTGTGCGCCTCGATGGGGCTAGATACACGTATAGGTGGCACCCGTACCACATCATCAATCTGTAACTTATACTCGGCTCTCTTCCTTCCCTTATTGACGCGGACCTCACCCTTACGTATAACCCTGTAGATGTGAGACTTAGGTACACCCTTCAGGTGCTTAAGTAGGTAGTTATCTAGCCTCTGCCCTTCAGCAAACTCATCAACTGTTAGAAAAGAAACCGTCATTAGTTATTGGGCATGAATAAATTATTAAAGTTTTGTGTAGTAATATTAGCAATATCATTAATAGTTGTACCACGAACCTCTGCTAACTTTTCTGCAACATAATATGTATAGGCTGGACTGTTTGGCTTGCCCCTGTATGGTACAGGTGTAAGGTATGGTGAATCTGTTTCAACCAGTAAGCGATCACTTGGTACCTTTTTGGCGACATCTCTTAGGCTCTGTGCACTCTTAAATGTCACAATCCCTGAAAAAGAAATATAAAAACCCAGGTCGAGTGCAGCTTCGGCTGTTTCCCAGTCCTCACTAAAGCAATGCATCACCCCTTTTTGAGCATTCTCCTCTTGCATCATTCTAATTGTGTCTTGTTTTGCATCACGTGTATGAATAATCATAGGTTTGCCGGATATGTTAGATGCTTGTATGTGTCTCTTGAATCTCTCTCTTTGCCAATCAGAATCGTCTTTATCTATATGAAAGTAATCTAGCCCTGTTTCTCCAATAGCGATAATCTTGTCGTGGCTAGATAACTTCAATAACTCTTCAACTGTAGGATCTAGACAATCACAAGATGTCGGGTGTACACCTACAGATGCGTATATCGCATCATGTTTTTCAGCTAATAATAGGACGTCTTCAAAGTTTTCAAGGTCAATACATACACACAGAAACTCTCTAACTGACAGCTCTGCAGCATGCTCTAGCATGCTCTCAATACTGCCACCAAAGTGCTCTAAGTTTAGTCTGTCGATATGGCAATGTGAGTCGATAATTTTCATTTCTTGTATACCTAGTTGCTTTATAAGCTAAGAAGCTTGGTTAGTTATTTCTAGCAAATAACGCTCATCAGAAACATAGGGTACAGTAATTTTGTGTGGACTAATACTTATTCCTTCTGCCTTCTCTTTCTTAAAATGGTCACCCTTCATTAGTAGGTAATGGCCATCGATACACAAAAGGTGTTCGGTCATCTTGATTGTTTTTTCAACGTCAGCGAACGCTCTTGAGGTTATCTGTCCGTAGCATCGATTTCCAGTATACATTTCAACCCTATCATTTATAACATCAAGATTATCTAGGCACAGTTGCGACTTAACAAAGTTCATAAAGTGACACTTTTTGGCAACACTATCGATCACACTAACGATTGTATTTGGGCGCATTATAGATAACACGATTCCTGGTAGACCGGCACCAGACCCGACATCCAAAATATCTCTGTCGTCAACAAAAGGAAGTATAGATAGGCTATCCAGTAAGTGCTTTTTGACGCCCTCAAATGGGTCTCTTATGGCGCTAAGGTTGTATGTCTTGTTCCACTTAACAACTAATTCAATATAACTGACCAAGTCTGAACTCTGTTTATCGGTTAGTTGTATTTGCATTTGTTTTGAGCCATCAAGTAGTAATTTTTCTAGCTCGCTCATACCTTCTCTTTGTATGTCTTTAGGTACACCAAAAGTATTGATATTGATGCCGGAGTAACTCCCTGTATTCTACTAGCTTGTCCGATAGTTTCAGGCATATGAAGGTTTAGTTTTTGTCTAACCTCAGCCGAGAGAGCTTTGATTGAGTCGTAGTCCATGTCTTGAGGAAGTAGTGTGTTTTCATTCTTTCTGTACTTCTCTATTTCTTCAAGCTGGCGCTTAATGTAGCCCTCATACTTTACCTGGTTCTCAACCTGAGAGGTTATCGTTCTATCTTCTAAGAATGGTTTTCCTTTGTCTATCTTACTTAGCAATTTATAGTCAACCTTCGGCCTCTTTAATAGCTCCGCAAGGGAGTATTCATGATTTAATGTTACACTCAGTACATCCATAGCCTGCTTATCGCTTGCCTGTATCCAGACACTCTTGAGGCGCTTTTTTTCATTATTGATAGATTCATATTTTTTCTCGAAATTTTGCCAATAGTCGTCACCAATTAGACCGAGCTCTCTTGCATCTGGAGTTAGGCGCTCGTCTGCATTGTCTTCCCTTAACAGTAATCGGTATTCCGCTCTTGAAGTGAACATTCTGTATGGCTCATTGGTGCCCTTCGTTATAAGGTCATCTATCATAACTCCGATATAAGATTTATCCCTCTTAGCAATCCATGGGTCTTTGTTTTTTACTGAAAGTGCAGCATTTATACCTGCTAATAGCCCTTGAGCTGCAGCCTCCTCGTATCCAGTCGTTCCGTTTATCTGTCCAGCAAAATAAAGTCCAGATATTTTTTTGACCTCTAGTGTCTGTTTGAGCCCTCTTGGATCAAAAAAGTCATACTCTATTGCATATCCTGGTCGCATTATTTTTGCACTTTCAAAGCCCTTAATTGAGTGTATGAAGTCGGCCTGAACTTCGTAAGGAAGAGATGTTGATACACCGTTAGGGTAGACTTCGTTAGTAGTTAGGCCTTCTGGCTCAACAAAAATTTGATGCGACTCTCGTTCACTAAATCTAACAACCTTGTCTTCAATTGATGGGCAATACCTCGGACCAATCCCCTCAATATTGCCACTATACATTGGAGAGTCTTTCAGTCCTTTCCTGATAAAGTCATGTGTTTTAGTGTTTGTGTGGGTAATATAGCAAGGTATCTGTTGTGGGTGGTCTGACTCTTTACCGACAAATGAAAATGTTGGTAGAGGAACGTCTCCAGACTGCTTCTCCAGGATGCTGTAATTAATAGTGCGTCCGTCCAGACGTGGCGGGGTCCCTGTTTTCAACCTTCCAACCCCTAAGTCGTAAGACTTTAGTTTGGCTGAGAGTACATTTGCAGGGCCATCTCCTGCCCTACCACCTTGAAAGTTAGACTGCCCTATATGAATAACTCCCCCTAAAAATGTTCCTGAAGTAAGAATAACTTTGTCTGCAAAAAACTTAAGACCCATCTGTGTGATGACACCACTTATATTGTCATTTTCAATAATTAAGTCGTCAACTGCTTGCTGAAATAATGACAGATTTTCTTGGTTCTCTAGTGTATAGCGAATGGCCGCCTTATATAAGGCTCTATCTGCCTGAGCACGGGTTGCCCTTACTGCAGGGCCTTTAGATGCATTCAAAGTTCTAAATTGGATTCCTGACTTGTCTATTGCCTTAGCCATAACCCCGCCCATAGCGTCAATCTCTTTGACTAGGTGCCCTTTACCTAGCCCGCCAATAGCTGGGTTGCAGCTCATTTGTCCTAATGTCTCTATATTATGAGTCACAAGTAGAGTGTCGACACCCATTCTAGCCGATGCCAGTGCAGCCTCAGTTCCGGCATGACCACCACCAATAACAATGACTGAATAATTTGTTGATTTTTTCATATTACCCATAAACAAAAAAGGCTCGATGAACGAGCCTTTTTATTTTAGCCGTTAGATGCTTAATTTACTTTTGCATCTAACTCGCCAGCTACATATCTTTGGCTCATAGTGTCCATAGAGGATACAGTTATTTTATCAGCATTTCCAGCACAACCGAACGCTTCAAATCTTGCTGCACAAATTTCAGACATCGCTAAGGTCGACTCCTTCAAAAATTTACGTGGGTCAAAGTTTGAGGCATTGTCAGCCAAATGCTTACGTATTGCTCCAGTTGAGGCCATACGTAGGTCAGTATCAATGTTTACCTTCCTTACGCCATTTTTTATACCTTCCTGAATCTCTTCAACCGGGACGCCAAATGTTTGCCCCATATCGCCACCGTAATTATTGATTATTGATAGCCATTCCTGTGGCACAGAAGATGATCCATGCATTACTAAGTGAGTGTTTGGTAGTCTTTGATGAATCTCTTTAATTCTATCTATTCTTAAAACGTCGCCAGTCGGCTCTTTTGTGAACTTGTATGCCCCATGAGATGTTCCTATAGCGATCGCAAGAGCATCTACATTCGTAGCTTTAACAAAATCAGCCGCCTCTTCAACTGAGGTCAGCAACATATCTAAATCTAACTGTCCCTCTGCTCCATGGCCATCCTCTTCACCCATCATGCCAGTCTCTAGAGAACCCAAACAACCTAGCTCACCTTCAACTGAGACTCCACCTGCATGAGCCATACCAACAACAGTCTTTGTGACATCTACGTTATATTCGAATGATGCTGGTGTCTTCATATCCGACATTAGTGAACCGTCCATCATGACTGATGAAAATCCTGACTGTATTGAGCGCAAGCAAACTGCAGGCTCTGAGCCATGGTCCTGGTGCATAACGACAGGTATGTGTGGATACATCTCTATTGCCGCAGATATTAGGTGACGCAGGAAGGGCTCTCCAGCATAAGATCTAGCTCCGGCAGAGCCTTGCATAATTACTGGGCTGTTGGCTTTATCGGCTGCAGTCATGATTGCATGTACCTGCTCCATATTGTTAACATTAAATGCTGGCATACCATAACCATTTTCAGCCGCATGGTCTAATAACTCTCTCATAGAAATAATCATATTTTCTCCTTGTTTTTACTCTTTAATAATTAGAATCACCGACACAAAGCACTTTCATCATGTTGGTTCCTCCAGATTTGTCTTTGTGCATACCTTTAGTTAAAACCACTAAGTCTCCATCTTCAACTACACCTTGATTAACTAGAGCCTCGATAGCTTTTTCATTTACTTTGTCCCATTCACTACTGCTATGCTTATCTATACCGCATGGATATACTCCCCTATAAAGGGTAACTTTTTGCAGTGTTTTCTTGTTGTAGGACATAGCGAAGATAGGTATGTTTGAGCTAATTCTAGACATCCAAAGTGATGTTTTGCCTGTCTGGGTGAGTGTAGCTACAACCTTAGCATTTATGTGGTTTGCAGCATACATTGAACTCATAGCAATCGTCTCGTCAATGAACTCAAAGTTCTCGTGTAGACGGTGATGAGACACCTTGGCTATTGGATTTTTTTCTGTCTCTAAACAAACGTCGTGCATAGTTCTAACAGCATTAGCTGGAAAATTTCCTGCAGCAGTTTCCGCTGACAACATTACAGCGTCAGTGCCATCTAGGACCGCATTGGCAACGTCAAATACCTCAGCCCTGGTAGGTATAGGGTTGTTTATCATTGACTCCATCATTTGTGTTGCGGTTATCACAATTCTGTCGTTAGACCTGGCCAACTGGATTAATCTTTTTTGCTGTGCTGGCAACTGTGGGTCTCCAATTTCAACACCCAGATCTCCTCTAGCTACCATGATCCCGGATGACTCATTAATTATGTCATTAATGACTTCGTCTGCCAGAGCTTCGGCTCTCTCTATCTTGGCTATAACTCCTGCATCTGAACCAGCAGCCTTCAAAAGTTTTTTGGTTTCACGTACATCGTCCCCGCTGACTGGGAATGACAATGCTACATAGTCTGCCTTAGCCTTAGCGGCAATCATTATGTCTTTTTTGTCTTTTTCAGTCAATGCGTTAGCAGATAAACCTCCGCCACGAAGATTAATACCTTTCTTGTTGGACAAAGCGCCAGCCTGTACAACTTCTGTAATAATCTTTTTCTTGTTTATAGATTTAACCTCAAGAACTACCTTACCATCGTCAATCAGCAATATGTTTCCAGGATTTACATCTTTAGGTAGTTTCTTATATGCTATACCTACAGATTGTCGGTCGCCAGAATTTTCATCTAATCCTGCATCTAGAGTAAAGCAGTCTCCCTTATTTAGTTGCACAGTTTCATTATTTTTAAATGACGCTAAACGTATTTTTGGACCCTGAAGGTCCATCAAAACTCCAATGTATGTGTTATTCTTTTCTGCCCATTCGCGCGCCGACTTAACTCTAGAAAAGTGCTCATCCTCGGTGCCATGAGAGAAATTAATTCGAACAACATTAACGCCAGCTTCCAGGACACTCTCAAGAACATCATGATCATCAGTCGCAGGTCCTAGTGTGGCTACAATTTTAGTTCTTCTTGGCAAATGCTACTCCGCTGCTCTTTGTTGTAAAATTTGTACTGCTGGCAATATTTTACCCTCAAGAAACTCTAGAAAGGCGCCACCTCCAGTTGAAATGTAACTGATCTTATCTTCGATACCGTACTTGTCAACGGCAGCTAGTGTGTCTCCACCTCCTGCAATTGAAAAGGCATCAGAATCGGCTATAGCCATTGCAAGGGTTTCGGTACCGTATGAGAACTGATCGAATTCAAAAACACCTACTGGTCCATTCCAAACAATTGTACCTGCATTTTGCATAATACCTGCTAACTGGGCAGCTGACTCTGGGCCTATATCAAAAATCATGTCTTCATCTGTTACTTGGGTAGAGCTTTTAGTTTCTGCAGTTGAGTTTTCAGAAAACTCTTTACCAGTCACTACGTCTGTTGGAACTGGTATATCGCAATCCTTCATCAACTTCTGTGATATAGGTATTAGGTCATTCTCGCAAAGTGATTTTCCAACATTGTTTCCTTGTGCGGCAATGAAAGTGTTCGCGATACCGCCACCAACTACAAGCTGATCTACGATTTTAGATAGCGACTCCAAGACTGTTAACTTGGTTGACACTTTTGACCCTCCAACTATTGCGACCATAGGTCTTTTGGGATTGTCTAGAGCTTTTCCTAGTGCCTCTAACTCACCAGAAAGTAACGGACCAGCGCATGCAATCTGTGCATACTTAGCAACTCCATGAGTGGATGCTTGGGCGCGGTGTGCTGTACCGAATGCGTCCATTGCGAATATATCACAGATAGATGCCATGCGCTTTGATAAACCGTCATCGTTCGACATCTCACCAACATTAAACCTTACATTCTCACACAAAACTACATCACCATCATCAATATCTATGCCGTCTAACCAGTCCTTTTCTAGTGTAACTTTTAAGTTCAATAGCTCGCTCAGTCTGTCAGCTACCGGCTGTAAACTGAAGTCTTCACTGTGTTCTCCTTCGGTTGGCCTGCCCCTATGAGACATAAGCATCACTTTGGCTCCCTTTCTTATTGCCATCTCAATTGTAGGGAGTGAGGCCTTAATTCTTTTGTCACTAGTAACTACCCCATTCTTAATGGGTACATTAAGGTCCTGACGAATAAGAACCCTCTTTGATTGTAAATCTAAATCTGATAAATTTATAACTGACATTGCATCCTCTGATTCTATAAAAATGTTTCTACTTTATTGGATAAGAATACAAACAAAATACTAAAATAATATTTTGATTGTTATTGTGCGTATCTGTGACAAAGCCTTCAACGGCATGGCCATACTACCACTACGGCACGCTATGCATGCCGTAGCAGGCAACCGTTAAGCTATATGCCCAACCAAGCGAAGCATATTACATGTGTATCCATACTCATTGTCATACCAAGACACAACCTTAACGAAGGTATCATCAAGAGCGATGCCCGCTCCCGCATCAAATATAGAGGATGCACTTATGCCACGAAAGTCAGACGAAACTACCATCTCGTCTGTGTACTTAAGTGTTCCCTTCATTGAGCCTTCTGAAGCATCTCTCATGGCAGCACATATATCGTCATACGTTGCAGGGTTGTCAAGTTCGCATGTAAGGTCAACCACAGAAACGTCCACTGAAGGTATACGGAAAGCCATACCAGTTAGTTTGCCGTTAAGTTCTGGCAACACCACTCCAACCGCTTTTGCGGCACCTGTCGATGATGGAATGATATTTTCAAATACTGACCTTCCACCCCTCCAATCTTTTACTGAAGGTCCGTCAACAGTTTTTTGAGTTGCTGTAGCTGCATGAACTGTCGTCATTAGTCCGCGCTTCAGTCCCCAGTTATCATTTATAACTTTTGCAATAGGTGCAAGACAGTTCGTTGTACAAGACGCTGCAGAGATAATCTTTTGGCCATTATATTCATCATGGTTAACGCCATAAACAAACATCGGGGTGCCATCCTTTGATGGTGCAGATTGGACAACCTTTTTTGCGCCTGCATCTATGTGTGCTTGGCAACTCTCCTCAGTTAAGAAAAACCCTGTACAGTCTATAGCTACATCAACATCTATGTCTGCCCACTTAAGGTCAGCAGGATTGCGTTCCGCTGAAAGACGTATCTTTTTACCGTCGATTACAAAGCTACCCCCATCCACAGAAACTTCGCCATCAAACCTACCGTGTGCTGTGTCATATTTAAGCATATATGCTAAATAATCATTATCTAACAGGTCGTTGATGCCGACCACCTCTAGCTCTGGAAAGTCTTTAGAAATTGCACGAAAAACCATGCGACCAATACGACCAAAACCGTTAATACCTACCTTTATTGTCATCTTCTTATACTCCTTTTACTATGTTTACTTGTTATACCAACTGGTATTTATTTAAAATTAAGTGACCAAAATTTTCCACTTTATTCAATCTGTCTTTTATTAATGTTTATTTGTAGTCCTGGGGGTTCAGTCAAGCTAACTTTATACACGCTTTAACATCAATCAATTTTATCATGCTGACTTTGTCAAAGTAGATAGTACTAATACAAAGTAACTTTAAGTACAACAAAAACTAGCGTTAAAGTTATCAG
>DQME01000121.1 GCA_015659815.1 Gammaproteobacteria bacterium
AACCAACGCCCCCTTTTTTTAATTTAACACCAAATTCACGAATTGCCATACGCATACCAACTCGGTCAAGGTTAATATATTCGGCAACATCAAAGTCCAACTCCCGAAGACTTTTTGCCATGTCAGTAGCGTCATTGGCAGGATTTATAAGTGGTGAAAAACTATAAGTACTGTTACCAATCACTAAAGCCGTTCTAGTAACTGCTATAGCATAGCCCGTCTCTAGTGAGAGTATTATCAGCAATAAACCTTGTGTTAAGGTAATAGTTCGTTTATTAAACATTAATTACAAACTTATTTCTTGGCATCCAAATCAGATACTGCTTTTTGGACAAGTCTTTGTATCAAAGTATCCAAAGTAACAAATGATTTCTGCCCTTGACTGAAACCTAATACAGATGTAGATTTTTTACCAACATCCATTTTCTCCTCAAAATAACCTTGCGTCACTTGTTCGGTAGTATTAGCATCAATAACTTTGTAACGCATACCAACTAACCATACACCAGCTACCTCAGTAGTTTTTACAGAACCAACTGCGGTTCCAGTTATGGCACCAGCTGTACCGCCAATACCCATTCCCAGCAAGCGACCCATAACACCCAGGTTAGCACCAGTACTGGCTTCTGCAACCTGCTCTGCTTTCAGAACGTCAAACTTTACAAACCACTTGGTAGTCTTGAATTTTCCTCTGCGCAGGATTTTACGGACTTTTCTAGGATCTCCCATATTTACAGCTAAAGATATTTCATTTAAAACAGGGCCTAAATCAGCTCTTTCTAAAACTTTAAAATTGGCATTACTTAATTCCAGCTCTCCAAAATCAGCAATGTTATTAGCGGTGACTTTCTGAGTAAAAGATGCATTTGAACTTTTAATCTGTCCTGGAATTACAATCAAAACAGGTCCTTTTTTTGATTTATTGGCGTATTCAATGGCTTTATAGACTAATCCATCCGCATTTTCATTTGCTGTTTCTTTTGCGCTATGCCCTTTTTCAAGTGTTGTACAGGCTATTAAGGAAATAGATATTACAAATATTACAAATATTAGCCCGGATTTTATTTTTTTCATTATTGCTTCCTCATATAAGATAAGAAAAGATTAATTTTTTGTTCAATGTTTGTATAGAGCAAATTATTAGTCTAGTTTAAAACCTAGACTTGATTCAGTTAACTTAACTCAGGCCTGATATTTTTTGTTGGTAAGTGAATCTGTTGTCAGCCCCGGACGGGGTGATGGTCTCCAGAAGGCGCAGGGAAATTTGCTAATCCGAAGTGTGTGAGTAGTGAGTGATAGAAACTGAAATTTTATCCTGACTAGCCGTCAAGCCATTTGTGGGAGCCTATTGATTCGCCGCGAGGTGAATCGGTTTTTGTGACATAGAGTCCCAAAATCTTTCTTGAGGCGAGCGCATGGCGCGCCTATCCAGCCTGATATTTCCAACAGAAAAATTTGAGACAGCATTATAGATACGCTATAAGCCAACTACCCCCGTGGGGCAATGGAGGACTAAAAAGGCGTAAGGCTACAAGAATTAAGGGGTCAGTTTTCCTGTCACAATCGTAGTAAAAATGATTGAT
>DQME01000045.1 GCA_015659815.1 Gammaproteobacteria bacterium
AAGAAGATGGTAATTTTAAGTCGGTGTTGGATGACAAAAAACATAGCCATAAAAAAAGCTGGGGCATGGCAACATTGCTTCATTCCCATGAAAATTCGCACGCCATTTTTACCCTCTGTGTTCAGGCTGTTATGGGGGCTACGCTGTGGTTAATGCTGTCCGATTTGTTCAATATTGGCGCGCCAGCAGCTTTTAGTGGTAATGCTAGGATTGCGATTTTGCTGGTCTTATTGGTATTAATGAGCTACGGTTTGTTCAATCTTACTATGCATTTAGGAAAACCTCAATTTTTCTATAGAGGTTTTTACAACTTGAAATTTTCTCCTGTGAGCAGAGAAATTGCAGGGGTGAGTTTATTTTTTGTCGGTCTTGTTCTGACGCTGGTGTTGCCCCTAATTGGCTTGCGTTTTTTATTAAATATCGGCCATGCTGTGACAGCAGCAGGCTTTGGGCTAGGCTCCTACTATATGTACAAACTGTATCGTATTCCTGCTAGACCCTTTTGGGATCATTGGCAAACCGGCAGTGCTTTTTATGGCACGATACTCAGCCTAGGAGGCGTCTTGTTTGGTGTTTTGCTATTGCCATTCGCTTTCAGTGAAGCCCTTATTGCTGAAATTGCAGTCGTATCTTTAGCTGGCTTGTTGCTTGAAGCTGTTGGCCATGTTGTGCATCGATTTGATGTGAGAAAAACAGGTGAAGGCCAGGCATCTTTTTTTGAACAAATCACGACATTTGGCAAAAGCTATCAATTGCGTAACGCGCTACTGATTGTCAATATGATGCTAATGATAATTCTTATAGTTTATCCTAGCGCTTTATTATTGACCATTAGTTTTATCACAATACTGCTATCGGCATATTTAGGCAGAATATTGTTTTATGCTCTGGTCATTCCAACAACAATGCCAGGTGCATTCTTTTGGAAGAATGATAAATTTAAGGAGCACGCTATTGAATCGGGTTTATCTGAAATGCCACAGTTGGCTGTGATGCCACAGCGTCATCATAAGTTTGATTTTAAGGCCTTACTTAAGGTAATAAAAGAGTCCAGCTTTCAAGATGCTTTGACTCAAATAAAGTCAATCGTTAAAGGATAGGTGGTAATACCACGTGTTCAAGTTCATCTTCAAGTCTTATGCTAAAACTATCATTTATTCTTTTTGTTCCGTCCGGCTCAACAAATGTAATTTCAATTTCACTCGGCTATGTATTAATATACCCTCCCTCACACATCAAACGAAATTTGGATTTTGGTTTAAATTGACTTAAAATCCTCTTATGAAAAAATTTCGTGTCAATTGGTATCGTACTCCTATCGACAGAGAGGATCTTAGAGAGTTAACTCTGAGAAGTGATTATGATGGGTGGATTCAGGCAGGAGGGCATTTTGCGGTTTTTTTGATAACTGGGCTGCTGACATACCTGTTCTGGAGTTTGGAGTTATGGTGGGCTTTTTTCACCGCATTGTTTTTTCACGGAACAGTCAGTAGCTTCTTCAATGGAGTAGCGCCTCACGAACTTGGTCATGGTACTGTTTTTCGCAGTAGGAAACTAAACAAAGTTTTTCTGTACCTTTTCAGCATAATCAGCTGGTGGGATCCTTTTGATTACGCGATGAGTCATACTTACCACCATCGCTATACGATGCACCCAGAGTTGGATCGAGAGAATCTCTCACCACTGGAGCCGTCATTAAACTCTATTCTGTTAATACAGCTTTTCAGTATTAATCTTTTTAGTAAAGCTGGACGTATTTTTGGCAAAGGAGGTGTCTTCTCCACAATATACCTCACATATTTATCTACTATGGGAAAAACCGGCTCAAAAGATATTCCCAGTCAGGAGTGGCTGCAATCACTGCATGCTGATATGCCCGAAGAGCATCACAAGTCCATAATATGGTCAAGATTTCTGTTATCCTTCCATGGCAGTTTGCTGATTATTTCACTTGCTTCCAATTTATGGGTACTCCCACTTATAATTTCTTTTCCTGCTTTCATTGCAAGCTGGGCTTCATACTTTACCGGATTGACTCAGCACTGCGGATTGAAAGATAATAATTCAGATTTTCGCAAATCAACACGAACAATAATACTGAATCCTATTCTTGAGTTTCTATACTGGCATATGAACTGGCATATTGAACACCACATGTATGCAGCAGTCCCATGCTACAATCTAAGAAAATTAAATAAATTGGTAGCTGATGATATGCCTGAGCCAAGAACGCTTGTGGGAGCATGGAAAGAAATGAGGCAAATATCACGAAAACAAGAGCAAGATAATGGCTACCAGTTTGAAACTAAAGTTCCTAACCTTCAAAAGAAGCACAATTCATTTGAAGACCCATTAATATCATCTATCGGCGATCTTGCACCTAACTCTTTGAGGCAGAAAAGCTAAACAAATACACTCTTCCTCACACATCAACGAAATTTGGACTTTTATCCTTTATAGATTTCTTTAGGAAAAAAACCAACCTCCATACTAGAGACAATATCAGGGTTTTTGTCTCTAAGGTCAACTCCAGTTATAAGAATTGATTTTAAGTTTGTTAGAAAAAATATCCAACAACTTCGACAATTTAAGTGACCCATTACCTTGTTTTCTTCAGTTATATTTTTTTGTTTTAAGTAGATTAAAGAGCCTTCATGAGTTGTCTTGAAATCTATAGAAAAGTGCATGGAACCAAAAGTAAAAGCTAGTCTTTCATTGCGCTTAGCCTCTAAAACACGGCCTGAAACTTCAAAATCATGTCGCCATTTCCATTTGTAGCTGTCTCCAGCATTAATTAATTCATTTCTTTTTCTTATGGCTGATTCGTTTTTTTTAAAAATTGCTTTTTCAATATAAAAACTTTCAAGACCCGCAGAAGTTGCCCATTGCTTGTAGAGCTTTTCAACGTCAACTGGATAGTAGAATGAAATTGTGAACTGAGTCCAGTCAAAATTTTTTAGATCCAAGTGTCCTCCAAATTGAGAATTAAATACTTCTTAATTTTACAATCAAGTTAGTTGAATACGAAACAAGCTTTTGATTTACTTATCCTCCCTCACACATCAAA
>DQME01000024.1 GCA_015659815.1 Gammaproteobacteria bacterium
CAGGGAATATATGCTTACGTCTCACTTATGAGTGGTGTTGAGCCTTCAGATGACTTAAGGAATGAGTTGGTACAACTTGTTAGAAGAGAGATAGGCCCTATCGCTACTGTTGACAAGATTCAGTTTGCTCCAGGCCTACCTAAAACTCGTAGCGGCAAGATTATGCGAAGGATACTACGAAAAATTGCTGAGAATGATTACGATAATCTGGGAGACACCTCAACACTGGCAGAGCCTGAAGTTGTAAATGATTTGATAAGTAACAGAGTTAGTTAATCAGAGTCTGTATTAACGCAAAGCTCTCTATAGATGCTTTGGGCATCTTTGTCAGTAGAAGTTATAATTCCAAAGGCCTCTATATCTTGGTTAGTTTGGTTCATTATGTCTAGACAGTAGTTATTAATTTCTTCCTCGGTAAAGCCTGCAAGGTACACAGAATACCTTATACCAAGGCCATCTTCAGACTTTCTTATTCTGTCAATGCTGTTGGTTATTATTATTTTATTTTGCTTAGATATAGTTTCCCTGATACTAGATAAATGCTCCTCAGTTAATTTTAAATTTGCTTCAGCGGCATGTAAATTTCTTTCAGTTAATTGTAGCTTTGCTTCAGCGGCATGTAAATTTCTCTCAGTTAATTTTAGTTTATCTGTAGTAAGGTTAATTTTTCCCAAGGCCTGAGATAATTCGAATATCTTAAATTCGTTTTCAGTCAGCGCAGAAGTTAACTGGTTTCCAGTTGCAAATAGCTCATTCTTAATTAAAGTAATCTCATTATTTAATACCTTAGTTTTACTCTTTAGTGCATTGGATGCGTTTCTCTCTTTATTTATTCTCTTATTAAGATTGGTCTGCTTACTTATCGATAAATCCAAGTTATTTTGAGTTGACTTTAGTTCACTTTCAACACTTAACAATGAACTCTGTAAACTCTTTACGAGAGATAGGGCTTCGTTAGCGCGTACCTTTTCATCCTTAAGTACTGAAACTTTAATTCTTTCCATAGAAAGTTCTCTCTTAACTTTGTTCAGTTGAGAGTTTTTTTCTATGAGCTGTATCTCTACTTCATCAATATTTCCACATGAACTTGGTTGCATCATTGGTTCTGTTTCTGGGCAAGACATAGCACTAGTTTTTTCAGTATCATAACTAAATTTAAGTGAATCTATCTCGTCATTTTTTTGGTTTAGTTTTTTTGTAAGCTCGAAGACGTTATTTTGAAGCTCTTTAATAAACGAGTCCTGCCCTTTGACGTTATTTTGAAGCTCTTTAATAAACGAGTCCTGCCCTTTGACGTTATTTTGAAGCTCTTTAATAAATGAGACCTGCTCTTTTTTATAGTTAGTTGAAGTTGTGTTGGTATCCAGAACATCACTATTAGCTTCTTTAAGGGACTTCTGAAGATCGTGAATTGTTTCTAAATGGGAACTGACAGAGCCTTCATGAGATCCTTTTAGATCTTTTATTTGCTGGTTGTATTGGGACTCGATACTGGCTAACTGTTCGCTGTGTTCGCTTTGTGTATTATCTATTTGATTGTTGTAGAAAAAATAAACAAATATGAGAGCAACACCTAGCAGTATTGACACTAATATTGATTTTTTTTCCATAACACTTTACCAGTTAAATGAATAAATAATCTGTGAACACCATTGTATACTAGAATTACATACTATTTAGTTGTTTTAACCAACCTGCAACTTCCTTGGCGTAGTAGGTTAGAATTGCATCGGCACCGGCTCTTTTAAATGACAGTAGTGTCTCCAAAACCACTTTTCTCTCTTCTATCCACCCATTTTCACTTGCAGCTTTGAGCATAGAATACTCGCCACTAACCTGATAAGCGAAGGTAGGCATTGCAAAATTTTGTTTTACTTGATGGACTATATCTAGGTAAGGTAGGCCTGGCTTTATCATAACTATATCTGCACCTTCATCTATATCTAGGGCGACCTCTCTCATTGCTTCATTACTGTTAGCGGGGTCCATTTGGTAAGTATCCTTGGTAGATGTTCCTAGGTTTTTAGATGAACCTACAGCATCTCTAAATGGGCCATAATAGCTCGAGGCATATTTCGCTGAATAAGCTAAAATTTTAGTATTAATTTGGCCATTCTCTTCCAGACAGTCTCGAATCGCTCCAATCCGACCATCCATCATATCTGATGGCGCGACAATGTCTGCACCTGCCTTGGCATGTGACAGTGCTTGTTTAACTAATACATCTATTGTTTCGTCATTGATGACATAGCCTGCATCATCAATCAATCCGTCCTGACCGTGTGTCGTAAATGGGTCAAGCGCAACGTCAGTTATCACTGCCAGATCTGGAAACTTTTCTTTAAGCCCTCTAACAGCTCTTTGGGATAACCCGTCAGGGTTATATGACTCCTTCGCGTCTATTGATTTTTTCTCGTCTGGGACAACTGGGAATAGGGCTACAGCTTGAATATTAAGGTCAACTAACTCTTGCGCCTCTAACATTAATTGATCAATGCTCAGCCTTTCTATTCCCGGCATAGAGTCGACACTTTGGCGTTGGTTTTTACCTTCTACAACAAAGATTGGATATATCAAGTCGTTAGTTGTAAGGGAATTTTCTTGCATAAGGTTACGCGTGCTTGCGTGTTTTCTCATGCGACGTAATCTATGAGTTAAAATAGTCATTCTATTAATTAATTAATAATTCACTCAATTATACAACAATGCAACAAATAAGCGAAACACATAAAAAAATGTCAAGCGTAAATGACGCTTTTATTAAACCATTTCCTAACTCTAGAAAAATTTATGTTGACGGTACTAGGGATGACATTAAGGTGCCAATGAGAGAAATTACTCTAACTGACACTATAGGAGATTTGGCTGAAGGGAATGACCCAATCCATGTCTATGACACTTCTGGAATTTATACCGACCCTACA
>DQME01000048.1 GCA_015659815.1 Gammaproteobacteria bacterium
AAAGTATCTTCATATCGTTTTAATACAGCAGATGTCATATACAGTTCAGAAAATGCATCAGCAAATCTACCTGTTATTCTTTGTCGTCTTTTAAGATTAGACCCAAGCACCGCTATGCTTATATCTGACAGTAATGCAAAGTTCTTTGACTCCAATTCAATACGTTTGTAATATTTACTTATCTCACTTGAAGAGTTTTTAGGACTGGATATAAATCTACCACCCGTAATATTATGAAATAATGAACCAAATATATTACCAATAGTATATTTAATATGTCCTATTATAGCCTTATTGAATGCATCTGCATCATTAGACTCTGCAGCTGTTATTTCGTCTTTTATGAATGGATGACATCTCAGCGATCCCTGAGAAAATACAATCAACGACCTAGTTAATATATTTGCACCCTCAACCGTATTGGCAATAGGTTGTGTTATATAATAGTTCAGCAATAGATTATTAGGGCCGTCAGAGATACCTTTCCCAGCTAAAATGTCCATACCATCAATAACACATTGTCGCATTCTTTCGGTACATTGATACTTTAACATGGCAGATATCACAGAAGGTCTCTCACCATTTACTATTGCGGTATTAGTGATATTACACGCAGCCTCTACAACATATGCTTGTCCTATTATCCTAGACAACGGTTCTTCAATACCTTCCATCTTGGAAATTGGAATTTTAAACTGTTTCCGTATCTTAGAGTATGCAGTCGTAACCTTTAATGTATGTTTGATACCAGCCATGGATAATGACGGTAATGATATTGCCCTACCAGCAGCAAGACAAGACATTAACATTCTCCACCCTTTACCAATCCCATCAACACCACCAATAATATGATCCAAAGGTAAAAATACATCTTCACCCCAATTAGGCCCATTCATGAATGCCTGTCTAGCAGGGTAATGTCTGCGTCCTATACGGACACCTTCGGTATCAGTCGGCACTAATACCAAACTTATACCCTCAACAGGTTTTTCCAATAACCCATCTGGATCTACAATCTTACAAGCAACACCCAGAAGTGTACACACAGGGCCAAGAGTGATATATCTCTTCTCCCAATTTAATCTAATACCTAATCGTCTAAGACCCTTAAATTGCTGATATTCAACAACGCCAATATCTTTCATCGCTGCCGCATCTGATCCAGAATGTGTTCCAGTTAGTGCAAATGCTGGTATATCCTCACCCGATGCTAATGTGGGTAACCATCTATCTTTTTGGTGTTGTGTGCCAAACTCGTAGAGTAATTCACCCGGCCCCAAGGAATTTGGAACCATAGTAGTGATTGCTAATGATATGCTTCTTGATGCTAAAATTGATATAACACACGATTGTGCATATGCCGAGAATTCCAGTCCACCATATTTTTTCTTAATATTGAGCGCAAAGAATCCATTATCTTTTAGATAATCCCACACATTAGCAGGCAAATCTTTGTGTACAACATTAATATCCCAGTCAGACACCATTTCGCAAACATTATTAACTTTAGTGTTAATAAAATTAAATTCTTCTTCTGTTAATTTTGTTTGTTTGGTATTTAGCAATACATCCCAATCGGGTCTACCGCCAAATAACTCCGATTCCCACCATATCGTACCAGAATCCAATGCTTCTCTTTCTGTATCTGATATTCTTGGTAAAACCTTTTGAAACAGTTTCATACCACATTCTTTCATCATAGATATTGCCTATTAAGTTATAGCCCCATTCCTTACCCACTTGGAGGTAGGATGTCGTTTTTTAGTGTAGGATCCATGACCCGTTTGTTTCGCTAGGGGTTTCCCTTTAGCCGTCATAGCATCACTTCTGAATGGTTTTGCTCGTTTACTCATAATTCGCCTCATATTTACTTTTTCTAGCTTCAATGGTGTTAATAGTTTCTAATATATTTTTTGCCATTTTCTCTGACGCAACATCAATCATTTTACCATCAAGTGATGCAGCACCTTGTCCAGCCTTAGATGCTTTGTATAGAGCATCCAATATACGTTCTGCTGTGTTTATTTCCTCTTTTGATGGTGTGAATACCTCATTAGCGAGTGGTATTTGTGATGGATGAATTGCCCACTTACCAGTACAACCAAGTGCCGCAGCACGTTTAGCTGCAAGTATGTATCCTTCACGATCCTTAATATCACCGTATGGCCCATCTACTGGACGAAGCCCATATGCTCTACACGCAACGACCATTCTAGTTAATGCAGAATGCCATTGATCGCCTGGATAATTCTCATTGAGTCCACCGATATTGGTGGTTCTTGCTCTTGTGGATGCAGAATAATCAGCAACTCCAAAGTGCATAGATTCTAATCTAGACCCAACACTCTTTCTTGCAATTTCATCAACATTGGACATACCGAGAGCAGTTTCTATTAGGCACTCTAGTCTAACAGATCCTTTTGGGAGGCAGTGTTTTATTTCAAGTGTATTGATAATACATTCAACCATGTATATATCATCATATACACCCACTTTTGGTATCAATATGGTATCTAATTTCTCACCACAATACTTTACCAACTGTATAACATCATCGAGCCAATAACCAGTTTCAAGCCCATTGATACGGACACATATGGTTTTGTTTGCCCCTTTCCAATCTAGATCGTTGATTCCATCAATCACATTATCTCTAGCCTGTATTTTATCTGGTGTTGCAACAGAATCTTCTAGATCTAAAAATACAAAATCGGCATCTGAAAGTAGTGCCTTCTTGAACATTTTGGGATTAGAGCCGGGGACTGTTAAGTCGCATCGCTGTAATCTTGATACTGATGGTTCATAAACTGTATAACTCATATTACCTCCAATCAATTATCATATAATATATTGCTAATGGTATCGCTAGTGCCAGTATTATAGGAACTGTTGCAAGGGCCACTATATAATTTAACACATTGACATTCTCTGACTTCATGGATGGCCATCTCATCATGACATTATTACTCCTATATGATTTCCATTTCCATTTATTTACTTTCTTTATATATTCATCAACATTATATACTGGTACAGGTGGTGCGTCATTAGAATATACGCACAAACAGTATCCAAAGAGTAGACATACAAATATTGCTACTCCAAAGATACCCACACTTACAATCAATAACGATATATATAATGCCATAATTGTATCTTAAAATTGTTCCTCTTCAGTAGAACCATCCATGGCGGTAGTAGACGATTTCCCGTCTTGTATAACATTGGTAACGGCATCGAAATAACCAGCACCAACTTCCTCTTGATGTCTTGCGAATGTGTATCCGTCTTTAACTGAAGCAAACTCAGGTTCTTGCACCCCCTCAACATAAGCGGTCATACCACGTTCTACATAATCTTTAGACAACTCGAACATAGAATGCCACATATCGTGAATACCAGCCAAAGTAATAAACTGCCACTTGAACCCCATCTCACCTAGTCTTTTCTGATACTCGGCAATTGTTTTGTCATCCAAGTTCTTTTTCCAATTAAAACTAGGTGAACAATTATAGGCCAACAACTTGCCTGGATATTGTTGATGTATCGCAGTTGCAAACTTCTGTGCTTCTTCTAAATTGGGTACTGCGGTTTCACACCATAACATATCCGCATAGGGTGCATACGACAACCCTCTGGAAATTGCTTGGTCAATCCCACAATTAACTTTAAAGAATCCTTCCTCTGTTCTCTCACCCGTAACAAATTGCTTGTCACGCACATCTATATCAGATGTTAGTAATGTCGCTGCATTGGCATCAGTTCTTGCAATAATAATAATAGGGACACCCATAACATCAGATGCCAATCTTGCTGATATTAATTTCTGTATAGCTTCTTGGGTTGGTACTAATACTTTACCACCCATATGTCCACATTTCTTGGCAGACGATAACTGATCTTCAAGATGTATACCCGCTACACCATTCTCAATCATTGATTTAGTCAACTCAAAGGAATTCAATACTCCACCAAATCCTGCTTCGGCATCGGCAATGATGGGAACGAAATAATCAATATCCCTACTTCCCCTTGACCACTGAATCTCATCAGCCCTGCGAAATGTATTATTAATACGTTTAACCATCATGGGTACTGAGTTATATGCATATAACGATTGATCGGGATACATAGTTTCTGAAGAATTACCATCAGCTGCAACTTGCCAGCCTGATAGATATATAACTTTAATTCCAGCCTTAACCTGTTGCATTGCCTGTCCGGCAGTTATAGCACCCATTGAATTAACATACCCATCTTCATTAATTAAGTTCCAAAGTTTTTTAGAACCTACAGTAGACATAGTGTATTCTTCATTCATAGAACCACTTAATCTAATTACATCTTCTGCTGAATAATCGCGTTTAACATCTCTCCATCGACTATTTTCTTTCCAATCTTTCTCTAAATTCCTCACCCTACCCAAGTTTTCCATTAACACCTCATTTTATTTTATATTATAACTTATTTTTTAGTAATTGTCAAATTTCTTCAACTGTGAATTCTAGCCCTTATCAATTTATATGTATTATTCCACTTCTGAGAAAGTGACACATGGAGTGTTTTTTTCTCTTTATACTTTGTAGTATTAGTAACCAACGAATCCTGAATCCAAAGATTTATATCAAACAAAACACGTTCAGCCTGAAGATCATGCAACAACATATGATAACCATCGTCATAGATGATTTTTGTAATATTTCCACTTTCTTTAGGAAGAGAATCCATCATTCTTTTCATCACATATGGCGGAATAACTTCATCCTTTGCACCATAGAGTAACAACGTATTTACACTCAATTCATTTGATGCCAATAGAGCATCATCCATTAAATTAACCAAACCCCAAGCAGTAGAGATGATTGTTTTTTTAATAATCATTGGATCTTTCCGCATCTTTCTCAGTGCAAGTATATTGTCGGATGGTGTGATTGTTCGTCCAGCAATACTCGCACCACCACCTATCTGCACCCACGGAATGACATGAGCAGCAAACCATAATGTTGTTCGTTGATACCAAGGCATCACAACTCTTCCCCTCACTGCCGGTGCGAGTAGAATTGCACCATCAACAATAAGATCTGTTGTTGATAACGCTTTTAATACGACACCACCACCCATAGAACTGCCCAGCACAAATACGGGCATATCTTCTTCTTTATCTTTTATTAAGGCAACCAAGGAAGATAAATCCTCAGCCATTACTGATCCACCATGCCAATATCCCGGCGAGTCCGTACCTCCAAATCCTCTTTGATCATATGCTATGGTTTTAATATTTTGTGTAGATAAATATTTTCCAAGCGATTTAAATGATGAGGAATAATCATTGAATCCATGTAGACAGACAACGATTGCTTTGTGCTTACCATTTTCAGCATCCCATACCTTTAGTGGATGGAGATATCCATCAGCAGAGATGAATGTTGACTTGGTAAGAAGTGGGCCACTTCTGTATTTATTTTCATTTGTATCTGGTTTTGATGACTTAAAAGACCATAAAAGGTTGTCAGAAATAAAATGAATAGCTGCTGTTGCACACATAAACAGAAACATAAACAGAAATAAAAAAGGTTTTTTAACTTTAAATAACATAAGAAAATCTCCCGTTTTTTATTGAATTTTTACACCTTATTACTCATAGCCAGGCTCAATTGCAAGCAGTCCCATTTTTGACTTAGGAACTTTAAAATGTTTGATTGCAAACTTCTTTGCGCCATACAAAGAATCAGCATCTT
>DQME01000137.1 GCA_015659815.1 Gammaproteobacteria bacterium
AAAACTATAAGGAACTAGCTTTATGAAAAAGAATGCAGCAAACTTTGTAGCCTTGACGCCTATATCTTTTTTGCACAGGTCTGCAGACATTTTCCCTCAAAGAGAGGCACTAATATATGAGGGCATGGTTGTAACATGGTCAGAACTCAGAGATCGCTGCGTTAGTATGGCTTCAGGGCTTGCCGAGATGGGTGTCGAGAGTGGTGACACTGTAGCCGTTTTAGCATTTAATACGCCAGAGATGTACGAGTCACATTTCTCTATCCCTATGGCAGGAGCAATACTCAACACCATCAACACAAGGCTCGATGCCAGTACCGTTGCATACATACTGGATGACGGTAACGCCAAGGTTTTTATTGTCGACTCTGAGCTCTCCGGTGTTGCCGAGGATGCACTAAAAGAGTCCAAGAACCAGCCACAAATTGTCATAATAAATGACCCTAATGTGGAAACCAAAAAGTCTACAAAACTAGAGCACGTGGATTATGAGAGAGTCATTGCAGATGCGAGTACAGACTTTGAATGGGTAAGGCCTGAAGATGAATGGAGCCCCCTTTCACTTAACTATACATCCGGAACTACCGGCAAACCTAAGGGCGTGGTCTACCACCACCGTGGTTCTTATTTAATGAGCATGGGTACCGTCATAGGTTGGCAACTACCGAACCATCCAACCTATCTGTATACAGTGCCGATGTTCCATTGCAATGGTTGGGGCCATGCATGGACAATGGCCGCAGTCACAGGAACCGTTGTGTGTTTGCGAGCTTTTGTACCTGAAAAAGTTTTCAACATTATTGAGGAGTACGGTGTGACACACTTCGGAGGGGCACCGATTATGCTCAATATGTTGTCAAATGCGCCCGATGAGATAAAAAAAACCTTCACTAGAACTGTAAACGTAATGACTGCTGGGGCACCTCCTCCAGCCAAAGTGTTAGAGAAAATGATGTCTATGGGTTTCGAAATTATGCACGTTTATGGGCTAACTGAGACTTACGGTCACATACTGCATGCAGCACCTCAGTCAGGGTGGCAGACGATGACAAGTGATGAACAGGCACAGCTTAGGGCAAGGCAGGGTGTAAGGTTTCCAATTACCGAGGATGTAAGTGTAATAGACCAGGACACAGGGGAGCTAGTCCCTATGGACGGAGAAACAATTGGAGAGATAGTAATCAGGGGAAACACCTGCATGATGGGTTACCTAAACAATCCAACTGCCACAGAGGAGGCATTCTCTGGTGGCTGGTTCCATAGTGGCGACTTAGCGGTAGTTCATGGGGACGGCTATATTCAGATCAAAGACCGCTTAAAGGATATAATTATCTCTGGTGGAGAGAACATCTCTTCGGTAGAGATAGAAAACGTTCTTTACAAGCACCCAGACGTAGGAGAGGCAGCTGTTGTAGCTATGCCAGACGATCTATGGGGAGAGGTGCCGTGCGCGTTTGTTGAACTTATGCCTGATTCTGACACTACTGAAGGTCAGTTGATTCAATTTTGTAAAGAGAACATGGCCAAATTTAAGAGACCCAAGAGGGTAGTATTTGGGCCATTACCAAAAACGGCTACAGGGAAGATTCAAAAGCACGAACTACGAAAAATGTTTTCATAGCGAGGAAATAAAATTATGTATACAGCCCCATTACTAGAGATGCAGTTCCTTATCAATGATGTGCTATTGAAGGACAACGTTTATGCTGAAATTTTACCTACCCTATTAGAGTCTGCAAACAAACTAGCAAGAGACGACCTTGAACCTATAAATCAGAGTGGAGATGAGCAAGGCTTATCAATTACCAGGGACGGTGTAGTTAACACTGCTACAGGCTTTAAAGATGCTTATGAAAAATATATAAGTGGTTTGTGGGGCTCTTTACAGTTTAGCTCAGATTATGGTGGACAAGGATTGCCATTCATTTATGCTATCAGTACTCAAGAGATGTGGAACTCTGCAAACATATCTTGGGGCCTATGCCCACTACTGACACAGGGAGCCATTGAGGCAATCAGTTTTGGTGCTACCAAAGACTTAAAGAGGCAATACTTACCAAAACTTGTTAGTGGAGAGTGGACCGCAACAATGAATCTGACAGAGTCAGATGCTGGTTCTGACTTGGGTGCACTTAAAACTAGGGCGCGTAGAGATGGCAAGCACTATCTAATAAAGGGGCAAAAGGTCTTCATTACCTGGGGTGAACATGACATGACTGAAAACATAGTCCACCTGGTTCTGGCTAGGCTGGATGATGCTCCTGCAGGAGTTAAAGGTATATCTTTGTTTTTGGTTCCAAAAATAATACCTAACGATAGTGGGAAGCTAGAACAAAGAAACGACTGCAAAGCTGTATCAATTGAAAGGAAGATAGGTATACATGCCTGTCCGACATGCGTTATGAGTTACGGTGACGATTCAGGAGCCATAGGTTACCTTGTTGGAGAAGAAAACAAGGGACTCGAGTGCATGTTTGCGATGATGAATAATGCACGCCTAACAGTCGGATTACAGGGGGTTTCATTGTCAGAAATGGCATACCAACAGGCACGAACTTATTGCGACTCTAGAGTGCAGGGGGTAGCCCCTGGTTACAGTGAACCTGGACCAATCATCAGGCACCCAGATGTAGAGAGAATGGTCACCCTGATGAGCACCCTTACGGACGCATCTAGGTCTCTTTGCTATTACGCATGTGCAGAGTTGGACCAGGCAAAAAATGCAGATAATAGTAAAGATAGAGAGGACCATGAGCGCAGGGTTGGCTTGTTGACTCCACTTGTAAAGGGTTGGTGTACAGAGGTGGCACAAGAGGTTGTTAGTCTAGGTGTACAGTGCCACGGAGGAGCTGGATTTATTGAAGAAACAGGTATCGGACAGTTATTCCGTGACGCCAGAATATTGCCCATATATGAGGGCACTAACGGTATCCAGTCTATGGACCTTGCCTTTAGAAAAGTATTGAGAGATGATGGGTTAGCTTTAATGGGTCTCGTCCAGGAGATGAGGTCTATTGACAAAGTTGAACTGGCCTCTATTCTTAGTGATAGACAAATCAAGGACTTTCAAGACTCAATTGAAGACTTAACGATAACTACAAAGACGATAATTGGTAAAAGTAACGACAAACAAGTTATAGCCAGTATTGCTTTTGACTTTTTAATGATGTCTAGCATAACCACTGCAGCATGGAGGTTGATTGCTGGTGCTTTGTGTTCCCAGAAAGGTGGACTTGAAGAAAAATACTCTAAGGATTTTTTAAAAACCAGAATAACAAACACTAAAAACTTTGTTGATATAGTTCTGCCTCGATACAAAATGCATTGCTCTATAGTGCGAAACCAAATTAATAAGTAACAAAACACTGCCTCTGTTTGATGGATTTAAGGCTATAAATGCACAATTCAGTAAGTCACTATTTATTAAGTTAGCTTAATCATTCATACTAAGGGCTACTATATTAATAGTGCAATCCTTTGATTTTTATCAATTTAACTTAAATATGTATTATAATAAATAAAGACACTTTTAAAGTGTGTGCTTGAAAAGAGATTATTAGACTTTTTTTTTATATGATAGTTTCTCGGTTTATTGTTGTATGTGTACTTTATTTCTTGTCAGCGTCAATAGGGAATGTTTTTGCAGAAGAGGCTGACTGTTTCGATTCGTCAAATGTAAATACTTTAGGGCCATCTGGAACGTCATG
>DQME01000193.1 GCA_015659815.1 Gammaproteobacteria bacterium
CTTATAACCACAATTTTTGCACCTAGTTTTATTATTGGCATAGCTTTTGACTCTGGCGGTGTCACTACCAGCACCATAACTGTTCCATTGCTTACCGCACTTGGTGTTGGTCTTGCAAGTAGTATTCGCGGTCGCAATCCACTTATTGATGGGTTTGGGATGATTGCAATCGCATCCCTACTACCGATTATAGCGGTCATGGTTTTTGGTATTTTAATATGAATTATATCAATCCATTTATAGACATGTTTTTTGATGTTATGCCTATTGCTGTAGTTTTATTTGGATTTCAAAAAGTTATATTGAAACAAAAGATACCCCAAATAAAACAAATTGTTATTGGTTTCATTCTTGTTTGGATAGGTTTAACCTTGTTTATTGTAGGACTTGAAAAAGCACTCTTTCCTCTTGGAAAAATTATGGCAGATCAATTAACTTCTGCTGATTTTATAGGCAGTACTAACGCGAATTGGTCTGACTATTATTGGGTATACATCTTTGCTGGTAGCATTGGATTCGCTACTACAATTGCTGAACCATCATTGCTGGCTATTGCTATCAAGGCAAACCAGGTTTCTGGTGGATCAATAAAGGTATGGCCTTTACGTATAGCAGTGGCTATTGGTGTTGCTATAGGTATATCTTTGGGAAGTTTTCGTATAGTTGTAGGTATGCCACTATATTGGTTTATCATTTCAGGATATTTGATTGTAATCATTCAGACTTACTTTGCGCCGAAACAAATTATTTCTGTGGCCTATGATTCAGGTGGTGTTACAACTTCAACAGTAACGGTACCTATAGTAGCTGCTCTTGGGTTGGGTCTAGCAACCTCAATTGAAAGTAGAAACCCTCTGATTGATGGGTTTGGGCTTATAGCTTTTGCAAGTCTTTTCCCAATAATGAGCGTTATGGCCTATGTTCAAATTGTGGATATTATTAAAAAAATAAACAAATAAAATACTATAATAAATAGGAGGGTATATGCATTTTAAATTAATAATCGCTTTTGTAAATAACGATAGAACAGATAGAATCCTTGACGCCGCAAGAAAAAAAGGTGCCACAGGTTCTACTGTGATATCTCAAGCAAGGGGGGAAGGGTTAGAGCATGCAAAAACATTTTTTGGATTGAACGTTGAAACTCCAAGAGATGTATTGTTATTGCTTGTCGAGCAACATCTTTCTAGAGTTATTCTAGAAACGGTTGCAGAAGCAGGTAATTTTGAATCAAATTCTAGTGAGGGTATCGCATTTCAGATTGACGTTGAGGATGCAGTTGGTGTAATGCATCAAATAGAAGCACTAGAACACACAGTGGAGGAAAAACTATGACAAATCCAACATTTGTAAAAGACATAATGTGGAAGGATGTCGATATTGTTGATAGCAAATGTACAGTACAAAGTGCATTAGACGATATGCAACACAAAAAAACTAAAATGTTAATTGTAGAAAAGTCTCATGATTATGACGAGTATGGCGTTGTATTGATTGCTGACATAGCAACTAAGGTAATAGCTAAAAATAGAGCTCTAGACAGGGTTAACGTATATGAAATTATGACCAAACCATCCATATCTGTCCACTCCGATATGGATGTTCGTTACTGTGCAAGACTGTTATCCAGATTCGAATTATCTAGATGCCCTGTTATTGATGATGATAAAATTGTTGGCGTTATTAGCTTAACATCAATTGTATTTAACGGGCTAAGGCCTGAGTGATATCAATCATACATATTTTTGTTATAGTATAATTCTATATTCAAACTCACGCAAGGAGAAAAACGATGGGAATAGTTATATCTTTAGTCAAATGGTTGTTAATCTTGATAGGCGCTATAAGCACCTATTACTTGGTTCTTTTTCAGGTTAACTATAACGGAGTAACACATAAATTAATTAATGAAATAATAAAACCAAACCTGCACCCAAAGTCACTCCCTGTATACATGGATATGGCTAACATTTTGTTAGATACAGGTGACATTACTATGGCAACAATTGTACGTGTACCAGTTGACGAAGATGTTTCCAACGAGGATGTTGAAGAGGCAATGGAAAGTATAGCTACCGCCGAAGGTATTCGTTCGGTTGGAAAGTTACCACTCTCTGAGATGGTTGAATTACAGACAGGAGAACCACAAAGATTCTTGAAGATTTTTCAATATTGCTCTCCACGTACTGCTATGACTATGGTTGATCATTCAGACGCGTTCTCAGCATATTTACCTTGTAGAATAGCCTTAATAGAAGATAAAGATGGACAAAGGTGGCTGTATACATTGAACATGGATATGATGATTTATGGTGGCGCCCCATTACCTCCTGATCTACATGAAAAAGCATTAGAAGTTAAACGCATCATTACTGCAATACAAGAGGGTGGAGCAGAGGGAGACTTTTAGTTATTTTTTCCTAACCTTCTATAACCTAAAAGGTTGTACTAGTAATAGCTTGATAATTTTCAATGCCAAACAAAAATCTGGGCTTCGGTATCACATGCATTGATACCGAACACATAAGAAAAGATATGGTAGCTGCCTACCTAATCGAGGATAGCGGCGAAGTTGCTTTTGTTGATACAGGTAGTCACCTCTCTGTACCTAACTTACTAGATACACTTGATCAAAAAAATATAGCATATTCGGATGTCAAATATATCATCCTAACGCATATACATCTTGATCACGCGGGTGGTGCTGGACAACTACTAAAAAGCCTCCCAAATGCAACGGTTTATGTGCATGAAAGAGGTGCAAGGCACTTAGTTAACCCTAAAAAGCTAAGAGAAGGTGTTATCGGTGTATATGGTGAGTTGTTTTTCAAGCAGTTCTTAGGAGATTTGATTCCGATACCTGAAGATAGAATTACTATCGCTAGTGACGGTGATGAAATTAAGCTCGGTACAAGGTCCTTAAAAATTATTGATACCCCAGGACACGCAAGACATCATGTTTGTATTTGGGATGAAAAATCAAAAGGAATATTTAGTGGCGACACTTTAGGTGTAAGCTATAGGGAGTTCGACAGTATAAACGGAGAATTTATATTTCCTCCAACAACGCCTGTACAGTTTGAACCAGTGGTTTGGAATGAAACCATTGACAATCTATTAATACTTAACCCAGATAGGGCCTACCTTACTCACTATTGTATGATCCCATTTAATGGCCATATTGCCAATAAGTTAAAGGATGAGATTAATAATTTCGCTTCAATAGCCATTAAATTAGCAGACTCAAAAAATAGACACAAAGATATTACACTAGCTCTACTAGATCACCTACTAGATGCTGCAAATAAGCACAAGGTCACTCTTGATAAAGGTGCGCAATCAAAGTTATTTAAGGGAGATCTTGGGGTTTGTGCTAGGGGACTTGGTGTCTGGCTTGATCAACAAGAATCGTTAACCAATAAGTAAGTCTCTGAGCATTCTGCCTGGTAATAGTGCGAACCCTCCCGCAACTATTAAACCACCAAAATACAGCCCTATCATATAATTTCTATGCTTCTTTGTATTCCCACTCCGAGAAGCAATATAAGCATTCGGCACGCAATAAATAGTAAACACACTTAATAAGTGTATATAGCCAAAATGACCCAGAATACTTGGGCCAACCTTTGCTGACATAAATAACGTCAAAGAAGAACTAAACAACATCAACAACATATAGCACTTCCCTAAAAACATATGTATAGATGTCCCCTTCCTCCTAAACATTAAGTAAGTTCCAACAATAAATGCTGGAATTATCGTACTTAAGTGTATATAAGAAAGTGTGTCATACATGTATTACAAATTACACTTGATCTATGACGTATTGAGTTAAAAGAGGTACCGGGCGGCCAGTAGAGCCTTTGTTTTTTCCACTAACCCAGGCAGTTCCAGCTATATCGAGGTGGGCCCATCTATATTTCTTGGAAAATCGAGCAAGGAAACAAGCAGCTGTAACAGTTCCGGCTTCACGGCCACCTATATTTGCCATGTCAGCAAAATTAGATTTCAGCAAATCATCATATTCATCGTCAAGAGGTAGCTGCCAGGCAGTATCGAGTGCTTTATTCCCTGCACTAATTAAATCATCCACCAATTCTTGGTCATTCCCCATTACTCCACAATGATGCTTTCCTAATGCGATTATTACCGCTCCGGTAAGGGTCGCTGTGTCTATGACCACTTCTGGATTAAATTTTTCAACATATGTAAGTGCGTCACACAAAATTAGACGCCCTTCAGCATCTGTGTTAAGTATCTCAATAGTTTGTCCTGACATACTTTTGACCACATCGCCTGGCTTTGATGCGTTATGAGCTGGCATATTCTCAACCGCTGGAACCACAATAGTCAAGTTAACCTTTAATTTCATTTCGGCAACTGCCCGCATAGTTCCAAGTACTGCAGCTGCTCCGCACATATCGTATTTCATTTCATCCATAGCCGCACCAGGCTTCAATGAAATACCGCCACTATCAAATGTAACCCCCTTACCTATAAGAACTACAGGCTTTGCATTTCCGTTTCCTGTATAAGTCAAATTGATAAGTTTTGGGGATTCTATTGACCCTTTTGAAACAGACAGTAACGAGCCCATACCTAATTTATTCATTTCTGATTCTTCTATGATCTCGCAACCCAAACTAAACTCCTTTGCTAGTGACTTAGCTGTATCAGACAGAAATGTTGGAGTACAGATGTTAGATGGCAGGTCTCCCAAATAACGAGCTAGCGACATACCGTTAGCTGTAGCTAATCCAAAGGACAGTTCATGGGCATCATCATCTCCTGATTGTATTGCTATGCTCTCAATTTCAAATGCACTCTCATTCTCATTTTCAGAACCAACTTTATCAACCAAATAAGTCTCATTCTGCATGACACGTGCCGTGCTACTTTGTAGCCATGACCCATCAAAACCGTCAATAACTACAGATTCTAGCATTACACTCTTAGCCTTTAAGCCAATAAGTGTCTTAGTTACAGATTTAAGTGCTTTGTGATATTTTTTTGCTGAAACAGGCAAATCTCCTAGCCCTGCAACTACAACAGTTCCTGCCTTAAAGCCATTAACATGATTAATAAACATAGCATTACCAGCATCAGCATCAAAATTATTTAATTCAACTGATGACTGAATTGACTCATATTCGCTTTGTTTGTCACAAAATACAAAGACAACTGCGCAATCACCATCAAAATGGCTAACCAACTGATTTGATAAAGAGAATTCCATAGCGTACCCTGAAAGAATAATAATCCCGCTATTCTACCTAAAAAGGTAAAATTTATCATTTTTATCTCTATATTATTATGCTTATTAGACCATTATTTATTGCCATATATTTATTAGCTGGCAACGCATTCGCAGATGTAAATGACATAATTAAAGCTCTAAGTCCGTACATCCCCAATCTACAAGAAACAGATGTAGCTGCAACCCCTATTGAAGGAATCTATGAAATTATCGTCACAAACCCTAGTCTTGATATCATATATATTTCTGGTGACGGGAGTTTTATTATTCAGGGAGAAATTATTGACTTAAATAATGGTGGTAATGTAACTAAACGTAGAATTGCCAATCTGGCAAAGAATGCACTTCTTAGCGCTAAAGACGAAGACAAAATTATCTACCCTGCAGAGGAAGAAAAATATATAGTTAACGTTTTTACTGATGTAGACTGCCCTTACTGTAGAAGGCTTCACTCAGATATTGAAGAACTAAATAACTTGGGTATAACCGTAAAATATCTTGCATTTCCACGATCTGGAGTCAACACCGAATCCTTCTACAAATCTGAATCCATCTGGTGCTCTGAAAATCAAAAAGAGGTTATGGATTCAGCAATGCTACAAAAAGATGTAGCTTCAAAAAAGTGTAGTAGCCCAGTTATCGCACACTTAAACCTTGCGCAAGATATTGGTGTCACTGGAACTCCATACATTTTCTTTGAGAACGGCTCTAATATACCTGGCTATGTTAAGCCTAAAGCACTACTAAAAGAAATCAATAGTTCACTTGCAAAGTTCGAATAACATAAACCCTAGAGCAGTAGCACTTGATGCTATTTGTTCGGTTGTTTTAAGAAAAGAATCGTTATCCAACTTTTCTTTTCAAGAGGGCCACCCTGACACTTCACTAGCAAAATCTCTAACCTACGACACAATTCGTTTCTATCACCAACTTAATGATATTGTAACGTCTATACTAATTAAACCAATTGAACAAAAACACCTTGATATTCACTGTCTATTGCTTCTTGGTGCAAACCAGATTCTGTTTTCAAACATACCTTCACATGCAGCTATATTTGAAACGGTTAATGTGACCAATAATCTAAACAAGGCATGGGCAAAGGGTCTAGTAAATGCTGTTTTGAGAGAGATAGATAGAAACAAAAATTCACTATTAAATGAACCTCACTTCTCTCACCCGAGTTGGCTTGTTAAAAAGATAAAGAGTTACTACCCTAACAACTTCGAACAAATTTTTTCTCATAATAATTTGCAAGCACCAATGTCCATTAGAGTTCATCCAAAATATAGCATTGAAAGCTATCAGAAATCATTAAAACTGATAGGAATAGAATCTATGAAGTTAAACATTGCTCCACAACTATTAATTCTTGATAGGGCTGTTGATGTATTTAAATTACCCGAATTTAACAATGGCTCATGCTATGTTCAAGATGCATCAGCCCAGCTCGCTGGACACATATTGAACCCAAAAAACGGAGAACTAATATTAGATGCTTGTGCTGCTCCTGGTGGGAAGGCCACTCATATATCTGAACTGGCCCCTAACTCCATAATAACTGCACTAGATAGCGATATTTACAGATTGGAAAAGGTTAAGCAAAATATAAAAAGATACCAAACAAAAAGTATAAACATACTCCACGGTATGGCACAGAAAAACGATTGGTGGGATGGTAGATGTTTTGACAAAATACTTCTAGATGCTCCGTGTTCAGCAAGTGGAGTCATAAGGAGACACCCAGATATTAAGTTACTCAGAAAACCTAAAGATATAACTGCTATGGTTTCCTTGCAGAAGGAAACTCTTGAGAATTTATGGGGATTATTAAAGCCTGGAGGGGTGCTACTGTATGCAACCTGCTCAGTACTAAAATCTGAAAATGAGGAACAAATTAATTCTTTTTTAGATTCACATGTTGATGCAACTGAGGAAAAAATTAAAATAGACTGGGGGATAGAGGTATCTGTGGGTAGACAACAATTACCTACCCACAATTTCGATGGGTTTTATTATGCAAGACTTAACAAAAACACTTAGTTTTTGTATGTGTATTATTTTTTAATTTATGTAAAGTAATTTTGTACCATATATCATGACATAATCACAACAAGGAGACAGTATGAAAAAAATATTACTAGGTTTAATAGCCAGTTTAGTGCTATCAATTAATGCTTATGCTGAGGTAGCTAAATATGTAATTCAAATAAGTACAGATGATGCCAGAACTCAGACAATAGTTTTAAACAATGCAGCTAATTTACAAAAATATTATGGCGTAGATAATGTTGAAATTGAAATTGTTGGCTACGGTCCTGGTCTTGGAATGTTAACCAAGGGCAATAAGAATGTAGGACGTGTTGAAAGTTTAGCTATGAATAACATTGCCTTCAGCGCATGCCAAAACACAATGAATGGAATCAAGAAAAAGAAAGGCAAGTTTCCAGTACTAAGTAGTGGAGTTAACATTGTTCCAGCAGGTGTAGTTCGTATTGGTGAATTAGTGAGACAAGGTTTTGTATACATTAGACCATAAGCAATACTAGAGATAAAAGCAAAAAGGCGCTCAAAGAGCGCCTTTTTCAATACGTTAACAGTATTATTATTTCTCTAGAGCAATATCAAGAACCTCATCTATCCACTTAACTTTTATTATTTTTAGTTCATCTTTTATTTTGTCTGGGACCTCTGAGAGCTCCCTTTCATTATCATCAGGAATAATCACAGTTTTAATACCTCCACGCAAGGCAGCCAGCATTTTTTCTTTTAGGCCGCCTATAGGTGTGATCTCGCCTCTTAGCGTAATCTCACCCGTCATAGCAACATCAGCCTTTACTTTCCTGCCAGTTAACACAGAAACAAGGGCTGTGCACATTGCTGCACCAGCACTTGGCCCATCCTTTGGGGTTGATCCATCGGGAACGTGAATATGTATATCTAGTTTTTCATAAAAATCGTTAGAGATTCCTAAATCTTTTGCGCGAGCACGAGTCACACTCATAGCAGCCTGGATGGACTCCTGCATAACGTCTCCTAACTGCCCGGTATACTTAAGTTTGCCTTTACCTTTATATGCTGCAGCCTCAATAGTTAAAAGGTCTCCGCCCACAGAAGTCCATGCAAGGCCTGTTACTTCGCCTACCTGGTTGTGCTCCTCAGCCAAACCGAAACGGAATTTCTTGACGCCTAAATATTTATCTAAACTTTTAGAGGTTATTATGGCTTTACTTTTCCTCTTCTTCTGAATAACTTCTTTAACAACTTTTCTGCAAATGGTGCTTATCGTTCTGTTTAGGCTCCTTACCCCAGCTTCGCGTGTGTAATAACGGATGATATTAATAATTGCAGAATCTTTAAATTCAATTTCAGCATCTTTTATTCCATTGTTTGCCATAGCCTTTGAGACGAGATGTCTTTTTGCTATCTGCAACTTCTCATCTTCCGTATAGCCTGATAACTCGATTATTTCCATACGGTCCAATAAGGCTGATGGAAGGTCTAGTGAATTTGCAGTTGCAACGAACATTACCTGGGAAAGATCATAGTCAACTTCTAGATAATGGTCATTAAATGTGTGGTTTTGCTCTGGATCAAGAACTTCAAGCATCGCAGAAGAAGGGTCCCCTCTATAATCAGAAGCCATTTTATCGATCTCATCAAGTAGAAACAATGGATTCTTTACCTTTGCCTTCTGCATCTTTTGTACTATAGAGCCAGGCATAGCTCCAATATAAGTGCGCCTATGGCCACGTATTTCTGCCTCATCCCTAACTCCACCTAACGCCATTCGTACATACTTTCTGTTAACTGCTGTAGCTATAGACTCTCCTAGTGATGTTTTTCCTACCCCAGGAGGTCCTACTAAGCAGAGTATATTTGCTTTATTATGTGTTACACGTGTTTGAACAGCTAGGTGCTCTAATATTCTCTCTTTAACTTTGTTTAGGCCATAGTGATCGTCATCGAGAACCAGTTGCGCCTTATTTAGATTTTTATTTATTTTAGTCTTACGATGCCAAGGAACGTCACACAAGTTTTCAATATAAGTACGTATTATTGATGCATCAGAGGACTGAGAAGACATCCTTTGCAACTTTCTTAGTTCATTGTTAGCTTTATCATTAACCTCTTTAGGCATTTTTGCCTTTTTAATTTCGGCTTGTAACTCTTCTACCTCATTCTCATCATCTGCATGCCCTAACTCTTTCTGAATGGACTTCATTTGTTCATTTAAATAGTAGTCCTTCTGGTTAGATTCCATTTGCTTTCTAACTCGTGTTTGAACTTTTTTTTCAGCGTTTAGAACATCGATTTCACTTTGAATAAATACAAGTATTTTCTCTAGCCGGTCATTGGCATTATTGTCCTCTAGCAAAGATTGCTTTTCATTTATCTTTAGCTGCAGATTTGCAATAATTACATCACTAAACCTTTCTATATCAGATATCTCCTGCAATACCTTGAACACTTCTTCGGGTATTTTCTTATTCAGTTTTATATATCTTTCAAAATCATCGAGTGCAATTCTCATCATTGCTTTGATTTCATTACCTTCATCAAAGTCCAGCGAGCACTCGTCTAGAGATACTTCGGTTAGTTCGCCAGATTCAATAAAGTCATTAATTTTTGCACGCTTAACCCCTTCAACCAATACTTTGATAGTACCATCAGGCAATTTAAGCATCTGCAAAATAGTAGCCAAAGTGCCCACAGAATGCAGGTCATCGTTCTTTGGCTCTTCAATCTTCTCATCTTTTTGAGTTACCAAGAAAATGTACTTATTTGCTGCCATAGCTTTTACTACAGCATTTACAGAAGATTTTCTTCCAATGAAAAGCGGCATTACGGTGTGAGGGAAAACCACAACATCTCTCAGAGGTAGCATTGGTACACTTTCTGTAGACAGGTCTAATGATTCTGCGGATGGTTCAGTTGCCATAATAACTCAAGTAAATTGCAATTAATGTTAATAATGCTAGGAAGATAATGCATGTTAGCTACTAAATATAACTAAATTGAAATTTCTTTAACTCCTTGTTTGTTTAATAATTTAGATAGATAGTGGTTAGTTACGTGTATTTCAAGTACCCACTGACCATAATCATCCACCTTTTCATTGTGGATATACCCTATATTATATATTTCACTTCTTATATAAGCAGACTTTACATCTAGCTGAATTTTTGCACGTGTCATTAGCCCGCTTAGTTTTTCTGAAAGAGCCTTATAGAGTAAATCAACACCATCGCCGGTTTGTGCTGAAACCCATACTCGATAAATGTTGCCATCCTCATCTCTGTCTATTCTAGGTTTAAATTCCTCCAAACAATCAATCTTATTCATGACCATAATGCAAGGTATATCGTCAGCACCAATGTCGCTAATAATGCTATCAACCTGTTCAATCTTCTCTTTGTTGTATTCATCAGAAGAATCGATGACATGTAAAATTATGTCTGCCTTTCTGGTTTCCTCTAGGGTAGATTTAAATGCTGCTACAAGGTCATGTGGTAGGTCCTGAATAAATCCAACAGTATCGGCAATTACAGCTTCACCTGATGCGGGTAAGATTACCCTCCTAATGGTGGCATCTAAAGTCGCAAATAACTGACTATCTGCAAAAACTGAGGAGTTTGTTAGTTTATTGAAAAGTGTTGACTTACCAGCATTTGTATAACCAGCAAGTGCAATCATCGGAAGCTCATTTTTAACTCTTGACTTTCTACCTAAATCACGCTGTTTATGCACTTTGTCTAACCGTTTCTTAAGGTACTTTATTCTCTGTCCGATTAACCTTTTATCAGTCTCTAGTTGTGTCTCACCTGGACCGCGCAAGCCAATACCACCTTTTTGCCTCTCTAGGTGAGTCCAGCCCCTTATTAAACGAGTAGATAGATGTCTTAATTGGGCCAGTTCAACCTGTAATTTGCCCTCAAACGAGCGAGCTCTGAGTGCAAAAATATCTAAAATAAGTCCAGTCCTATCCATGACTCTACATTGAAGCTCCTTCTCTAGGTTTCTTTCCTGGGATGGTGACAATTCTGGTGCAAATATAACAACACTTATATTCTCATTAGCAACAATCTGCGCCAACTCACTAACCTTACCGGACCCAATTAAGTACCGCGCAGAAGCAAAATTACGACTAACTTTTAAAGTTTGTATTATATCTAAGCCTGAAGATATGGCTAATTCCGAGAACTCGTCAAGCCCATTCTGAATGTGACTGTTGATTGGAAGATCAACATACACCAACAATGTGCGCTCTCCCTGTCCAACGGTTTCTTGTTGGCGGTCGAATAATTCTAATGTTGCGTTATTTGACAAAAATTATTTAGCTTGCTTTTTTTGATTTGCGTTCTGATTTATGCATCATTAATGGCTTCTTTTTATTTTCCACTACGTCTTTATCTATCACGACCTCTGCTACACTTTTTAACGATGGCAGCTCAAACATAGTGTCCAGCAACAATTCTTCAACTATTGAGCGTAATCCTCTAGCTCCAGTTTCACGTTTTACTGCTAGCTTGGCTATTGCAGATAGTGCGTTTTTTTTGAATGTCAACTTAACACCTTCAATAGCAAAAAATTCTTGGAACTGTTTTACAACAGAATTCTTAGGTTGTGTTAATATTTTTATCAGCGCATCTTCGTCTAGCTTACTAAGAGATGTTTGTACTGGTAAGCGTCCAACTAATTCAGGAATTAAGCCAAACTTAATCAAATCTTCCGGCTCAACTAGAGAGAACAATTCACTCAATTCTTTCTCTGAATTCTTGTCTTTAACATCGGCAGAAAACCCAATTCCTGATGATTTTTCAACTCTTCTAGATATAATTTTATCCAACCCCCCGAAGGCTCCACCACAAATAAACAATATCTTTGAAGTGTCAATATCAATGGTTTCCTGATTGGGGTGTTTGCGCCCTCCCTGTGGTGGGACTGAGGCGATTGTCCCTTCAATAAGTTTTAGCATAGCTTGCTGAACCCCTTCTCCTGAAACATCTCTAGTAATAGAAGGAGAATCTGATCGACGAGATATTTTGTCAATCTCGTCTATAAAAATAATCCCCCGTTCAGCACGCTTAGGGTCAAAATCACATCTTGCTAGTAGGCTCTTTATTACATTTTCTACATCATCACCAACATACCCAGCTTCTGTTAATGTAGTCGCATCAGCAACAGTGAATGGTACATCTAAAATTCGTGCAAGAGTTTGTGCTAGCAGGGTTTTGCCAGATCCTGTTGGACCTATCATCAATATATTTGATTTTTCTAGTTCAACATTATTAGATATATATCCGCTTTGTAAACGTTTATAGTGATTGTAAACTGCTACAGATAAAACTTTTTTAGCATGTACTTGGCCTATCACATACTCGTTCAAGAAGCTGTTTAACTCTTTGGGTGTGTAGTCCCACTCTTTATGCTCTTTAGTTATCTCTTTTAGTTCTTGTTCTTCAATAAGGTCATAGCAAGACCCTATACATTCGTTACAGATATATACGCTCGGACCTGCTATTAAGCGTTCAACTTCAGATTTTCTCTTGCCACAAAATGAGCAGTGAAGTTCGTCAATTGTTTCTGCCATTATCTTTAGTCCTATCTTTTACTTAATACTTCGTCAATTAAGCCATATTTAAGAGCTTCGGTAGCCGACATAAAGTTATCCCTGTCAGTGTCTTTTTGTATTGTTTTTAAACTTTGGCCTGTATGTTTTTTTAATATAAGATTTAACTTCTCTCTAACACTAAGAATTTCTTTTGCATGAATATCAATGTCACTAGCCTGACCAGAAAAACCGCCTAATGGCTGATGTATCATACATTTAGCATGTGGTAGGGAAAACCTTTTTCCTTTTGCGCCAGCTGTCAATAACAGAGCTCCCATACTTGCAGCCTGTCCAATGCATAGTGTGGATATATCTGGCTTTATGAATTGCATGGTGTCGTATACGGCTAGTCCGGCAGATACAGAGCCACCAGGTGAGTTTATATATAGATGTATGTCCTTGTCTGGATTTTCAGATTCAAGAAACAACAATTGAGCGACAATAACATTAGCCATGTAGTCCTCTACAGGGCCGACCATAAAAACAACTCTCTCTTTCAGTAGTCTAGAGTATATATCGTATGCTCTCTCGCCCTTAGCGGATTGCTCTATTACTATAGGGACCTGGTTGAGGTTCTTTATACTCATCTATAGTTGTTGCGTAACTTCTTCAAATTTCAAGTTTTTCGATGTAACTTTAGCTTTTTCTAATACAAGGTCAACCACCATCTGTTCTACCACAAGTGACTCTATACCTGCAAGTCTATTTGGGTCTTGATTATAATAGTCTATCATTTGTTGCGCATTCTCCCCGTAACTTTGTGCCATTTCCTTTAGTTTATCATTAACTTGGTCCTTTTCGGCGCTTAGTTTATTGTCTTCTACAATTTTTCTAACCAGTATTCCCAATTTAACGCGTTTGGTCGCCTCGTCATTGAAATTGGATAAAGGGATATTACCATTTGAAGGGATACCTTGTTGTTGTAACTGAGACTCCATATCTTTGAGCAATAATTGAGCCTCAGACTCAACACTGGCCTGAGGCACTTCAAAATCATTTTCTTGCAATAATTGTTCAAGTACTGAGTCCTTGTTTCTCTTTGATACAATACTATCAGCCTCAACTCTCATTCGCTCTTTTAATGCTATGTAAAGGGAATCCATATCTTTCTCGCCAAACTTTTCAGCGAATTTTTCATCAAGCTTTGGCTTCTTTGGTGATGCAACATCTTTAACATTAATCTCAAATATAACGTCTTTACCTGCTAAATTGTCTGCATGGTATTCTTTAGGAAAAGTTAGGTTTAGTTTTAGGCTTTTACCTGTAGAGACATCGGTCAGTCCATCTTCAAAACCTTCAATCATTGAGCCCTTGCCAAGCACTATAATGAAATTCTCTGCCTCACCGCCATCAAAAACTTCTCCGTCAACTGTCCCCTTAAAGTCAATAGTTAAGCGATCTCCTGTCTTAGATTTCCTCTTTACGGTTGCATATTCTGTCAATTGTTCCTTTAGCTCATTAAGCGTTCTATCTTCATCTTCTTTGGTAATTTTAACCTTGACCTGTTCTACCTTTATTTTTGAAAAATCTGCTGCTTTAACTTCAGGAAAAACTTCAAATTCAACAGTGTAGTAAAAAAAATTACCGTCATTTGAATCTATCTTGGTCAGTGTTGGTTGTGACACAGGGTTAGATTTGGATTCTTCTAACGCATTTCCAAGAGTTTCATTCACTATTTCATTTGCAGCATCCGCACTGGCACTAGCCCCAAACCTCTTGCGTAGAAGCGAGACTGGCACTTTGCCTTTTCTAAACCCATCAATCTTTGCCTGAGATGCCATACTCTGCAAAACTTTATCAGTTTTTTGATTAAACGTATCAATAGGTAACTCAACTGTTAACGATCTTTTAAGGCCTTCAAGTTTCTCTAACGAGGTTTTCATTTGTAATAAGTTTAGTTATATTTAAAAAAAAAGAATTATACCTCAAGGGGTATATAGATGAGTATATATATAGGGACACAACCGCAACCACAGCAATATAGTTGCGTCACAACTATGCCATTTAATTAATACATAAAAAATTTATAAGAAAATTTTTGGTTTAACGTAATCCAGCAATATATTGAGAAACTGCTTCAATTTCTACATTTGTAAGGCTCTTAGAAAAGTCTGTCATCATGCCCTCGTAGTCATTAGAACGGCTCGGTGCGCTTGCACCTGTTTGCTTGTTAATTGAGTATTGGCGAAATGCTTGCAATTGCTTAACCAAATACTGTGCGTGTTGGGACGCTAGAGCTGGGAATCTTGCGCTTGGAATTCCTGAACCTTTTGGTCCGTGACAAGCAATGCATGCTGTGACCTCATCTTGCCTTTTACCGCCTCTGTATATTTTTTGTCCCAATTCGATGTCAGCATCATTCTTAGCTAGCCCAGAAGATATTGTTTGAGAAGAATAATAAGCCGATATATCTTCAATATCCTTTTCAGAAAGTATAGCAACTTGACCAGCCATCACGGCATCAAAACGGGCACCTGATTTAAAGTCCTGCATTTGCTTTATCAAATAACCATAACCCTGCCCTGCTAACTTTGGAAATCCTGAAATGACTGAATTTCCCTGTACTCCGTGACACCCTAGACAAGTCTGTGACTTCTTCTCACCAAGAGAGGCATCTCCGGATGCATTTATAATGGCTGGGAATACGATAAATAATAGTAGGATTAGTTTGTTCATTTAAATTATGGATTTGTAAAAAAATAAGCCAGAATTATACGTTAATTCTGGCTTATTAATATTACGAAATGCGGAAAAACCGCAAGTTATTTACTTTACTGAGCGGATAGGTAATCAGCGATTGCCTGCTCAAATCCTGCTGTCATTGGAGCCATTGCATTCATGGTTGCGTCTTGACGTGCACCTGACTGGAAATCTTTTAACTGTTGAGCAATCCAAGCTGCGTCCTTTCCTGCAAGCGTTGGGTATGTTGGTATTGATGATTTACCGGCAACACCGTGACATCCAGAACATCCAAGGGCATTGTACATGTCCTCGCCCTGGTCTGCTTGTACAGCTGATGTCCCCATCATTGAAGTAACTGCTACAGCGAATAATACTTTTTTCATTTTTTTCCCCTAAATTCAAAAATTGATGTAAATAGTTATATAATTATGTTACTTATAAAACAACTGTAAATGTTACACTAAATTAACATTTTATAATAAACTAATTTAGATTATATTTAAATCAATCAGTTATAGCTATTGGAACTAACAATAAATGAAAAACCACTACCAAAAAGCAAAGTTTTTACTATCTTCTCCGTCTCTGTCTGGGTGCCCTCCAGATGAGGGGTATGAAGTTGTATTCGCTGGCAGATCTAACGCTGGAAAGTCAAGCTCGATTAATGCACTGACATTACAAAAAAAACTTGCTAAAGTTTCACGTACACCAGGCAGAACTCAACATTTAGTATTTTTTGACCTTGGAAATAATCGTAGACTGGTAGATCTTCCGGGGTATGGCTATGCCAAGGTTCCAGAACATATCAAACTAGAATGGCATAAAGAAATGAGCCAATACTTTGATAGACGTAGTTGCCTCAAGGGGGCGATATTAGTTATGGATATTCGCCACCCATTAAAGCCTTTTGATCGAATGATGGTTGAATGGTGCGTAGGTAGCGACATACCTGTCCATATAATATTAACCAAATCTGACAAACTAAAAAAAGGTCCTGCCACTAATACTCTTCTGAAGGTTGTTCGCGAAGTTAGTGAAAACTCTTCAGTTACAGTCCAACTGTTTTCTTCATTAAAAAAGCATGGTATTGAAAAATTATCGGACCAGCTTGACATCTTCTTCGAAAATAACTAATAATTATTAAATGCAGATAAATGCCAACTTAGATTATCTAAATTCAGACGACACAGTTGTATTTGCTAACAATAGACAGGTTCTTGCATTTCAATACACATGGAGTATTCAGAGAGGAGCATCTAGACTACCAAAGTTGTTTTCTTGGAAGCAGTATCTACTTGAATGTTGGGAACTAGAAAAGCCAGAATACCCTTTTAGGCTAATAACTGACGATGAATCAAGATACCTAATATCAAAATCTATAACTAAATTTGGGCATGTAGCTCATACACAACTTGTAGATGAGGTTGTAAAAAATAATGACTACTGTTGTGCACATATTATCGAGCTATCGAAATTGCAGAATTGCAAAATTGAAGTAGTTGAATTATATTGCCGATGGATAAAAGAATACAGAAATATTAAAAGGTCACTTAACTTGGTTGATATAAATGACCTTACAAACTTAATATTAAAGAATAAAAACAAAAGTAAATCTATCCATGTTTATGGATTCAATAACCCTTCCCCTGCTCAGTTATCTATATTTGAGAATGCAGGTTACAAAGTAATCGAATCTGACAAATATAATAACACCATTAACAGGGTGTTTAGTACAACTCATGACGAAATAAGGAGTGCCGCTGTTTGGGCCAGATCAATACACTCTTCAGATCCTTCAAAATCAATTGCTATTGTTTGTCCACAACTCGGTAGTCTTTATTACCAAATTAAATCAACACTTGACCAAGAGTTCGATAACTTGCTAACTGAAACTGGCCAAAAGTCATTCAACATCTCCTTGGGATTGCCATTGATTCAATACCCATTGGTTCAAAACCTGTTGTCCATTCTCGATCTAAGTAGACAGATAAAACTGAACAATATTAAAAAGGATACTTTTGCTGAGGTAGCGTCATCAGTTTATGTGACTGGACACAGCACTGAAAGAAATCAACGCGTACTATTATTAAACAAAGTTTTATCTTTGCCTACTGATAATTTTAAATTATCTACTATCAAAAAATATCTAGCGAAATGTCCAACAATGGATGATGTAATTTATAGGGCTAGTAAAACGACAAAAGGATATGATTCTTATGATGTTCATCTTGAAGAATTTAATAAAACATTGCAATTATGGGGTTTTGCCACAAGCAGGCCTCTTTCTAGTGTTGAATATCAATTATTTAATAAGTATTTAGAGACAAGTCTTCACCTTAATAGGCTGTCACATTACGACAAAAAAGTCAAATACGGTGACGCTATGAAAGAGTTAAAGAGATTACTCAGTAAGGTAATTTTTCAGGCTAAGGCCGGTGAAACTAAAGTCCAAATACTTGGCTCTCTTGAGGCCGATGGCTTACACTTTGATGAGGCCTGGGTTATGGGTATGACAAAAAATTTTCTTCCTCCAAAGATAAACTCTCCGAGATTCATTCCTTTCTATATTAGTTCCGAACACGGAATACCTCATTGCAATTATGAGCTAGCATCTCAAGATGCACAAAAAACCATAACAAACCTACAATCCCTATCTAAGGAGGTAGTTTTTTCTTACGCAATAAACGACAACGAAGAGGAGCAACTGCCTAGCCCTTTAGTTGAGTTCGATGACAAGATAGAGCAAGTAAATTATAAAGATACAGAAATATTAGAACTTCAGAGTATAGATGACTCTATTACCAAGGACCATGAAAGCAAAAAAATAAGGTCCGGAGTTACAGTATTGAGAGACCAAATGGGATGTCCATTCAAAGGGTTTGTTCATAGATTAAATATTGATAAGTTTGATACTCCAAGTGTCGGGATAGATAGACGTGAGCAAGGAACAATCATACATAACGCTTTGCATTATATATACCAGGATATAAGGTCCCATGATTGTTTAACTAAATTAAATAGGTCTGAGTTGGACAAAATAATTGACTCAAAAATAAATCTAGCTCTAAGAGATACTTCCAGCTCTGGATTTAAGAAAATAGAAAAAATAAGAGTAACAGAACTTATCAGACAGTTTATTGAACAGGACAAGCTGCGCGAGGGTTTTGAAGTATTATCAACAGAGGAGACTATAAGTACCGATATCGCTGGACTTGTTTTTGACACAAGACTGGATAGGCTGGACAAGATGCCAAATGGTAACAAAATAGTTTTTGATTACAAGACTGGAAATACATCAATATCTAACTGGTGTAATGAATATATTAGAGAGCCTCAGCTACCAATTTATGCAGTTAACAATAATACTGAAGGAGCTGCATTTATAGAGCTAAAATCAAACAAGGTTTCATTCAAGGGGTTATCCAAGGATAAAGAGTCTATTCCAACCCAACAAAGACACAAGAATTCATGTCAAGAATGGGATGAGCAGGTTGCACTTTGGAAAATAAAGCTAGATGCGGCTAGTCGCGACTTTCAACATGGAGTGGCTAATGTGTCGCCTTATAAGGGTGCATGTGATAATTGCGAAAATGACTCACTTTGTAGAGTTGATAAATGAATCAATGACTATGTTTTTTTGATCCTTGATAGACTCTGCAATATTGTTTTTATCAAGTTCAGATGTATCTATATTGCTTAACAAGTCTCTCAATTCAAGTATAGGAGACACGTCAACATCAATTAAACCAAACACAGTCATTAAGTCAGAGAACCTGTCTTTTCGCCTTAAAGCGTCTGAACCAATAAAAAATTCAAAAATAGCTTCTTTCTTTTGTTCAGAAAATGTTTTCATAAAATCTGAATATTTACTTGTCAATAGCGCAAGATCCTTATAGTTCTTTGGACATTTAATTGAATCACAAAGGAACTCTATGCTGGACAATTCCTCATTCTTTAGCCATATTGAAAATTTAATATGAGGACTATAGCCTCTTAAATTGTCTAAAAACTCAAAGCTATTAGTATGACTAATATGTACACTGTCATTGTACAGGCTTGAAAATACTTTATGGTAAGCGCCACAAGAAAATAATACCTTGAAGAATGCAGATGGCGTGTCGTATGATAATGCCTCGTCTAGCTCTTTAAATACTCTCTCAGGCACCAATGCATCAACCTCACCACTTACAACCATCTGTTTCATTAAGTTATGCGTTTCATGTGCTAACTTAAAGCCAAATGATTTGAATCTGGATGCAAATCGAGCCACTCTTAATACTCTAACTGGATCTTCAGAAAAGGCACTAGAAATATGCCTCAACGTGCCATCATCAAGATCCTTTTGGCCGCTATACGGGTCGATAAATTCCCCCGTGCCATTTAATTGGGCTATAGCATTTATAGTTAGATCGCGCCTAGAGAGATCTTGCTCTAAGGTAACTCCACTTGAGGTGTCAAACTCAAATCCAGTGTATCCAGGATCCACACTTCTCTCCAGCCTAGCTAGTGCGTACTCTTCATTACTATCTGGGTGCAGAAATACTGGAAAACCTTTCCCTACTTGTCGATAACCAAGGCTAGACAGTTCTTCCATAGAGGAGCCTACCACGAGCCAATCGTTTTCGGTATCTTTATTATAAATACCTAACAATTTGTCCCTCACTGCGCCGCCAACTAAATATACTTCCACACTCATATTTTTTACATATCAAATGCAATATAATACACGAATGGGTTTGAATAATAAGCTAACACCTGAACAGCACAGGGTTACCCAGGAGTGTGGCACTGAGCCTGCCTTTACGGGAAAATACTATAACCACAACGAAGATGGTGACTACGTTTGTGTTTGTTGTAACCAGATACTCTTTTCTTCAATAACAAAGTTTGACTCTGGTAGTGGTTGGCCAAGTTTTTTTGACATCACAAAGATTGAAAGCGTTAAATTGATTGATGATAACTCTTATGGTTATCTAAGGATTGAGGTGCGATGCGCGCAATGCGATGCACACCTTGGGCACGTGTTTGATGACGGCCCTGGACCTAATGGAAAGCGCTACTGCATTAACTCTGCGTCCCTAAATTTTGTAGAAGAATCATAATGCCCAAACCCATTGCAATCGCCATAACTGGCGCATCTGGAATGCCATACGTTATTTCATTGCTTAGTAATCTTATCAAAACTGAAAAATTGATATACGTAATGATATCACAAGCAGCCAGCACAGTCATTGCGATGGAGACAGAACTAAAGATTGGTAACGATACCTCGACAATAGAAAAAAATTTGACCGATTATTTGAATGCAAAAAAAGGACAAATCAAAGTTTTCTCAAAGAACCAATGGACTGCACCAGTCGCATCAGGTTCGAACCCTCCACGAGCTATGGTGGTGTGTCCTTGCACTATGAGCACATTGTCTGCTATTGCAAATGGCAGCGCAGACAACCTAATGCATCGCGCTGCAGATGTAGTAATTAAAGAGCAAAAAAAACTAATTATAGTGCCAAGAGAAACCCCTTATTCTGCAATTCATTTAGAAAACATGCTTAAACTTGCACGCCTCGGAGTGGTGATAATGGATGCAAACCCAGCATTCTACCAAAAACCAAAAAATATTGACGACATGGTCAATTTTGTTGTTGCTAGGATATTAGACCACCTAGGAGTGGAACACAGTCTACAAGCACCTTGGCAAGAAGACTTAAACCACATCCCAGAATAAAGAGAAAACTTAATTTAGAAGATACACTCTATACCTATTATTAATAAATAATAACCATAAGACCTAAAAAACCTAAAAATATAGAGAACCCTTTTTTCAGATTCTTACTGTTGACTATGTGAGTAACTTTGGCACCCAATGGTGCGAACAATACACTCGCAACTACTATACTAGTCAAGGCCTTTAAATGGATAAATCCTAAACCTCCAGTAGCCCCTTCAACTCCATAACCGGCAACTATAAAGCCAACACTCCCAGCTATTGCTATAGGCATACCTACTGCCGCAGATGTGGCAATCGCATTTTTTATTTCAACATTATTGTAAGCCAAAAAAGGCGTAGTCATTGTGCCACCCCCAATACCAACAACAGCTGACACTAGCCCAATGATATAACCAACCACCAACCAAACCCACCTAGCTAGGCTATCTACATGGCCAGAAGCACTCAAACTAAACCACATTATAAGTGCAACAGAGAACTCAAAAAATGCAAAAAATAGACGTAAAAAATCAAAACTCAAATACTTAGCAATAATTGCCCCGCTATACGCTCCAAGCAATATTGTTGGCGTGAGTTTAATAAAATTATTCCAAAGTATTGCCTTGTGCTTGTGGTGAGCCCAAACACTAGATATTGAAGTAAACACAATGGCAGCCAAGGCGGTACCTATTGCAGTATGCATCAGTACTGATTGATCAATACTATCTGCTAATATATACAAAAGTGCTGGGACCATAATTAGCCCCCCTCCTACGCCCAATAGTCCAGCTACAAAGCCCGAAAATGCGCCAATAAAAATTAATGGTACTATTTCAACCAAGTACTAACTTCTGATATCAATAAATCGTCTTGGTTATTAAAGAAGTGGTCAGCATTTACCATTTTTTGAGTATAGTTCTGGTTATGTTTTGATGCATTAATTTTGTCTTTGGTTGAGCTCAAAACTGATTCTAGATCTTCATTTCCATACAAGTCGAGTACTGCTAAATCTATATTTGACAAGAACTGGACAGCATTTCTACCCATACCGACCGCAACAAACTTCTCAAAAGTGTGCTTGTTGTTGGCCAAGAAATGTGTAGACATTACTGTACCTAAACTGTGCCCAATTAAGGTGGTTGGATTAAAGCCTTCTCCCTTCAAGTATTTGACAGCAGACATAATTCTGCGCCCAGCACCAGGAAATAAAGGTTTATAGTCATCCCCATGCATGCCATTTTCAAGCACCGGCATTTGGATTGAAAGTGTGTTGAACCCATTCTCTGTGAGACCAACCCTTAGTGGCTGTATTACCTGGGTCCAGTCAGGGTGGACTCCAGTTCCATGAACAATAATTGCCGCCTCATTACCTTCCGATTCGTCCTCCGTAAATATTGTAAAAAATTCATGCTCATCGACACTTAGCCATACCGAATCTCCATCAAGAATAGACTCCTCAACCTGCTCAGCCCAGCGAGCCTCTTTGGCATAGTCTGGAGATGATGCAGATATAGCCATACTGCTTATGAAAAACAACAAAAAGAATAATTTTTTCATTTTATATCTCCTAATAAATAATTAAACAATAAACATAAAACTTATAATCCAGACAACACTGAATTCACTCTTAATATGATAGTTTATAATAATGTTTTTAGCAATCAGTACATCGTTTTGGCACAACTTTATTTTTACTATTCTTCGATGAATGCAGGCAAATCTACATCCTTGCTTCAGTCTGCATACAACTATAAGGAGCAAGGAATGAATCCTATGATCCTGTCTGCTGCTATCGATGACAGGTATGGAGTAGGAAAAGTTACCTCTAGAATAGGGTTAGAGGCAGGAGCACACCTTTTCTGCACAGACGACGATATACTATCATTAATATCAAAACAAAACACTATACATCCAATTGACTGTGTATTAATTGACGAGAGCCAATTTCTAAGCAGAGAACAAGTAAAGCAACTATGTCAAGTGGTTGATAAGTTAGATATACCTGTATTGTGCTACGGAATTCGAACAGACTTTAGTGGTGAGCTTTTCCCTGGTAGTCAGTACTTATTAGCATGGGCTGACAATATTAATGAACTTAAAACTGTGTGCCACTGTGGACGTAAAGCAACTATGGTTGTACGCCTTGATACTGATGGTACAATTGTTAGTGATGGGGATCAGGTTGTAATTGGGGGTAATGACCAATATCAATCAATGTGTAGGCGTCATTTTGCTGAACATATCTGGTCTCAATAAAATAAATGAGTACTTACACTTTCTTAAAAATGCCTGCCGCACCCATGCCGGTGCCGATACACATAGAAATCATGCCATATTCAACATTGTTTCTTTGCATGGCAGAAACCAAAGTTGCTGTCCTGATTGCGCCAGTTGCGCCTAGCGGGTGGCCAAGGGCAATAGCGCCACCTTGCGGATTGACTTTTTCTTTGTCCAAGTCGAGCTCATTAATAACAGCAAGCGCCTGAGCAGCAAAAGCCTCGTTAAGCTCTATCCAGCCAATATCATCCAATGTTAACCCAGCCTTCTCAAGTGCTTTAGGAATCGCCTTCACCGGACCAATTCCCATGATTTCTGCAGGCACACCTGCAACAGCGTAGGCTACGAACTCTACCTTCGGTGTTAAATTGTATTTCTTAACAGCAGCTTCACTAGCGATCAATACCGCCGCAGCACCGTCTGACATTTGCGAGCTTGTGGCTGCCGTGACTGAGCCTTCTTGTGCAAACACTGTTCTTAATTTACCTAAAGACTCTATGCTGCTCCCTTCTCTGGGTCCCTCATCCTGCGACACAACATTAGTCTTAGTGTTGTATTCTTTGGTTTCAGGTGCATAAGATGTCTGTGTAATTGTTATTGGGGAAATTTCATCTGAAAATAGATTTTCACTATTGGCTTTAAGTGCTCTTTGGTGACTCTCAAGAGCAAAAGCATCTTGATCATCACGAGAAATATTATATTTATCAGCAACCTTTTCTGCCGTTAAACCCATACCGTAAGCAATGGAAATGTTCTCATCTTCTGCAGTTACTTTTGGGTTGACCGATGGCTTAAATCCCATCATCGGCACAGTACTCATGCTCTCTACACCAGCCGCTACCACTAAGTCAGCTGATCCTGATTTGACCATCTCAGCAGCATTCGCAACAGCTTGTAAGCCAGAAGCACAGAAACGATTCAAGGTATAAGCTGGAGTGGTATCTGGCAAACCTGCAAGCAGTGTTGCGATGCGTGCAACATTAAGGCCTTGGGGGCCTTCTGGCATTGCACAACCAACAATAACATCATCGATATTATTTTTTACTTCGTCGCCATTGCTCAGTGGAGAAAAAACACTATCGATAGAGTGAACCAACAAATCATCCGCTCTGGTTTTAGATAAACTGCCTCGCACTTTACCAACTGGTGTTCTTTTTGCCTCAATAATATAAGCTTTTGTCATTCTATTCTCCAATTAATTGCGCAATGGCTTGTTGTTTCTTAATATAAATTCAACCCTATCCTGAGTTTTTTCCGTAGCCAGAAGCTCTAAGAAGGCGGCACTTTCTAAATCAATTATTGCCTCTGAATTAACAACACTGTTTTCATCAACCGCCGAAACCGTCATAACTCGTGCAACTCGATTGACGCAAAATTTATCGTGATCAGAAATAAAACCACCCTCATGAAGGTTGGCAATTTGCGCCATCATATTTGCATAACCCGCTTTACCCGCAACTTTAAAGGCCTCATCTCGAGGCGCTTTATAGCCAGATTCCAGCATCGCAACTGCTTGCTGTTTTGCAACGTAGAGCAATTCATTTGCATTGGCGATAATAATATCGTCGGCTTTTAAATAGCCCATATCCTTGGCCTCTAATGAGCTTATCGAAACTTTTGCCATCGCAATTTGCTCAAAATACTTAGCCAACAATGGGAAAATATCATCCCCCTCTTTGTTGGTGTATGCACGTAGTGCCATTTCCTTCGAGCCACAGGCTGCAGGCAACAACCCCACACTAACCTCAACCAAGCCAATGTATGAGTTCATAGAAGATACAACACGATTACAATGAAGAAGCAATTCACAACCGCCACCAAGCGCCAAACCGTCAACCGCTGCTACAGTTAGGATCTTTCCATGTTTAAGGCGCATCATCATTTTCTGTAGCATGCCAACTGTTCTCTTAACCGAGGCGAGTTCTCCCACTTTTGGTAGGTCAGGATTCAACACTTCAAAGGCTTTTTTCTTTGCCATGGCGGTTAATCCTGGTTCTTTTTCAAGTAAGCCTAGTTTCACTGCTGAGATGATTTCGAAAAGATTTGCACCCGCACAAAAATGTTCTTTTTCTTGCTTAAAGATCAACGCATGAAAACCATTCTCTTCAAGATAATCAAGCGCCTTATCAATATCCTGAATAACCGCAAAACTAATAACATTCATTTTTGTATTAAATGAAATGCTTGCAATACCTTCACCAAGGTCAATTAATTTAGTGCTTTCACTATCGAGCAAAATATTCTGCTCATGAGCCCTCTCTCCAGCAAGGATTGGCTTGAAGAGTTGTCTTTCATATACAGGGTGTGTTGATCTAGGAGCGTACGTGCCAAGAGCTGGATTAAAAGCACCATCCTCACAATAGACGTATGAACAATTCAGTGCCCACTGAGGCAATTCTACCGATCCAAGTGTCTTGCCCTTAGCAATATCGCTTAAAAGCATACCACGAATCGCTTCCCAGCCCACCAATTGCGCTTGCTCAAAAATACCACAACCCCAAGCAAATCCAGACCTAAGTGCCATATCGACGCAACGAACAGTGTCTGCAATATACTCTAACTGATAACAAGAATAATGGAAAACATCTCGGTGAACCGACCATAAAAACTGCGCTTGCGGATCATCACATTCTGCTAAAGCCAACAATGACTTCTCAATATTTCCGTTTTCTTTTAAAATCTTTTTAACAAGTGGGCTGATTGTATTATCCGAAAGACGGTAATCGCCAAGACCAGTATCAAATACATAAATATCTTTGCCGCGCTTTTCGTAAATACCTTTTCTAGTTTTGCTGCCTAACGCGCCTTGCTCAATCAAGCCCTCTACCCAGCCAGGTAATTTGAATAGCTCTAACCAAGGATCTTCTTTGGCATTATCAAAAATATTTTTGACCACGTTTTTCATCACGTCAAGTCCAACAACATCCAGAGTTCTGAATGAAGCACTGGCTGGTCGACCGATCCTCTTCCCAGTCAGTGCATCAACAGTATCAGGTGATAGGCCGAAATCCTCAGCATGCTTTAGAACTGCCATAAAGGAGAATACACCAATTCTGTTTCCAATAAACGCAGGATTATCGTTTGCGTATACCACCTCTTTACCCAGTGCAGAAGTAATAAAACCTTCTGCCTTATGGAGTAACTTTTCATCACTGTAATTTGTTCTAATCAGCTCCACTAGGGGTAAATACCTTGGTGGGTTGAAAAAATGCACACCAAAGATGCGACTTCTTAACGATTTTGGTGCGTGCTCAGCAATAGCATTAATAGACAAACCAGAAGTGTTAGTTACCAAAATAGCGTCATCCCTAACAAAAGGGCTGATCTTGGCAAACAACTGTTTTTTAATATCTAAATTTTCAACTATTGATTCCAAAATAAAATCACACTCAGACAACAACTCTAACGAGTCATAAGTGGCTGTTTTAATTGAATCAAGAATCGTTGGAATGGCCAAAGGTGTTGGCTTGAGCTTTTTCATTGTTTGTAGAGAAGCGTTAAGCGCTTCTTCTGACATATCAAACATGGTTACTTCGATGCCTAGGTTGGCAAAATGTGCGGCAATTTGCCCACCCATAGTGCCAGAACCGAGTACAGCTACCTTACTAAAAGTTTTGTCAAAATACTGTTTCATGATTACCTTATTATTATAAATTTATATATTGTTCTTTATCTCAAAGTCATCAACTCTGAGAGACTCTAGTACGGCCTCATGCCATACAAGCCAATTATCTTTTTCTTCCACGGTTAGAAGTTTATCGGCAATCAACGAGCTTAGCCAAATTTCGAGTGTGTTTATTTTCATGTTAAATTTCCATTTTTTGTTTTATAACGAGGCTGCCAATCGAGAGCCTTGGTTTATTGCTCGTTTTGCATCAAGCTCGGTAGCAACGTCAGCGCCGCCAATTAAATGCGAAGAAATTCCATTTTTCTCCAATTCAGTATGTAAATCACGAAGCGGCACTTGTCCTGTGCAAAGCACTATCGTATCAACTGACAAAACATGTGCATTACCATCAACCAAGTAGTGCAAGCCCTCATCATCAATTTTGTTATATTGGGCACCAGGCACCATATTGATTTTTTTTGTTTTTAAACTAGCGCGATGAATCCAGCCAGTAGTCTTACCAAGCCCCGCTCCAAGTCTAGTTGTCTTTCTCTGGAGCAAGGTGATTTCTCTGGTTGGTGTTGGCGTATCGGGCTTGATACCGATAACACCACCTCTCACTACATTTTTTGGATCTATACCCCATTTAGTCAAAAATGCTCCTACATCAACACTTGATTCATCACCCTCATGAGATAAATACTCACAAATATCAAAGCCAATGCCGCCAGCACCAACCACCGCAACCCGTTCACCCACTTCCTTTTTGTCTCTCAAAACGTCTAAGTAAGAGAGAACCTTTGGATGGTCTTGTCCAGCTATTCCAGGCTCTCTTGGTAGAACACCAGTTGCAACCACCACCTCGTCAAAATGACCAGCCTTTACGATTGCCAGATCAACCTTTTGATTAAGCACTACGTTAACATTTAATACCTCTAGGCGTCTAGAAAAGTAGCGCAAGGTTTCATGAAACTCTTCCTTTCCTGGAATTTGTTTTGCCATGTTGAACTGTCCACCTATTTCTTTTGAGGCCTCGAATAAAGTCACCTGATGTCCGCATTCAGCTGCAACAGTTGCACAAGATAATCCAGCTGGACCAGCGCCCACAACAGCAATACGTTTTAAGCTTGTTTTTTTCTCATAAATTAAATCAAGCTCATGACATGCTTGTGGGTTGACTAAACAGCTGCTGCGCTTTCGATTAAACACATGGTCTAAGCACGCTTGATTACAGCCAATGCAGGTGTTGATTTCATCTACCCTGCCCTCAATGACTTTATTAACAAAATTTGGGTCCGCTAAAAATGGTCGCGCCATTGACACCATATCGGCATCCCCTCTTGCCAATACAGACTCGGCAACCTCTGGTGTATTAATCCGATTAGTGGTGATTAGAGGCACTGAAACCTCACCACGCAACTTAGCCGTAACCCAAGTAAAGCACCCCCTAGGAACCATGGCTGCTATAGTTGGAATTCTTGCCTCGTGCCAGCCGATGCCTGTATTAATAATGCTCACGCCAGCCTCTTCTAGAGCTTTTGCTAGTATAACAACCTCTTCCCAAGTGCTGCCTTTTTCAAGCAAATCCAGCATTGAGAGTCGGAAAATAAGAATGAAATCTGGGCCAACAGCTGCTCGAGTCTGCCTAACAATCTCCAAGGCTATTCGGATACGATTCTCAAACAAGCCGCCCCACTCATCCGTACGTTCGTTGGTATGCGTTGCGATAAATTGATGGATGAAGTACCCTTCAGATCCCATAATCTCTACACCATCGTAACCAGCCTGTTGTGCCAAACTCGCACAATTCACATAATCCTCAATAGATCTCCAAACGCTTCGGCTCGATAATGCCCTTGGCTTAAAAGGCGTAATTGGTGATTTAATCGCAGAAGCAGAAACGACAAATGGATGATAGCCATAGCGCCCCGTGTGCAAAATTTGCATACAAATTAACCCCCCTTCTGCGTGAACCGCATCGGTGATCACACGATGTTTAGTTACTTCTTTTTTGTTGGATAATTTTGCAGACAAAAGCATGGCACGGCCCACTCTGCTTGGTGCAATTCCTCCTGTAATAATAAGCCCAGCACCGCCACGAGCTCTTGTCGAATAATACGCTGCCATATTTTCAAAACCGCCGACTTCCTCTTCCATGCCGGTATGCATTGATCCCATCAACACTCTGTTCTGTAGAGTAATATTGCCCACCCTTAAAGGCTTCAGTAGATGCGGGTACAGCGTATCACTCACATTGGTCATTTATATCTCCTAATCAATCCTTGAAACTGCTCATGCAATAGTTCTTTTTTGTTATGAAAGTAATTATAGCTTTTCACGATCAGTATATAATTAACATAATATTACTAATAGTTAACACTTTATTTATAGAGGCCTTTGACAATCTCACTATCAAACCTAAAAAGATTACTTTAGCAATATCTGACCAATGAACGTTCATAGCGCTGTTTGGCGATCTATCTCGCGTCTTCAATACCTCTATCCTAATGAAGTGAGTCAAATCTGCCAAAGAATCGGCATTCCTCCAAGCCTTTTAGCCGGCCACAATCTCACATTACCGCTCACTTTATTCTTAAATTTCTTTATTGAGGCCGAAGATATTTTTGACAATGACCTAGTTTCTATCAGCTACGCGCGCATGGCACAAATACGACCAAATTACTCAGAGATTTTAGGAATGATTTCACTCTATTCTCCTAATTTGATCGAAAGCTTTAATTTGGTGAATTCCTATATTAACCTTGAGTTGGATGGTATCGATATCAGCTTGATTCAAAAAACCAGCGTTGTTAATATTCGCTTTGTGGCCAATGCGTCTATTGAGCACGCCAGCTTGTATGAAAACCTATGCATGTCAATCTTTGCCACTTTTATTCAGTCAATGCACCATCCAATAAATAAACTAACAACAAAAACAACAACCAATCAAGCCACTAGCGTCGTTCGTTCTTTATTTCATTGCCCTATTGAGTTTAAGGCTAACCACACGGCGATAATACTCACGAACGAAGTATCACTTAAACAAAACCCAACCGCCAATCCAAAATTGATAAGCTTGTTGGAAATTATGGCAAAAGAAAAAATTTCCCAACAAGCGAACAAAGGCAACATCGTTAACAGACTTGAAGATATTTATAATAGTTATGAAGACCACTACAATAATATCAACATTTCCGAAACATCAAATTTATTAGGTGTTAGTGTCAACACTCTGCGTAGAAAGCTAAGTAAACGCAAGACTACATTTCGTCAAACGCTAAATAATTTTAAGCTAAAAAAAGCTAAATCAATGCTGGCCAGCAACTATTCCGCCAAAAGAGTGGCGTATTCTCTTGGTTATACTGAACCCTCAGCATTCGTACGATGGTTTATTAACCAGGCCAAACAAACACCCAAAGAATACAAAAAAGAAGTAGCACGCCAATAAAATTAGCGTCAAAGAACTAGAAAAAAATTAGGACAGCTTGGCCTTAATAAGTTGAGAAACAGCGCCCATGTCTACTTTACCGTCTAGTTGGCCCTTAAGAATTCCCATTAGTTTTCCCATGTCTTGCATAGAACTTGCACCTAAATCATTGATGGCCTTATCAACAAAAGGTACGATCTCTTCGTCTGACAACTGTTTGGGCATGTAAGTGTTGAGTATTGCTAGCTCATCGTTTTCCACCTTGATCAAGTCTTCGCGACCGGCATCAGTGAACTGAGATATGGAGTCTTTGCGTTGCTTCACCATCTTGTTAATTACAGTTATTACCTGAGAGTCATCTAACACAGTACGGTCATCGACTTCTTTTTGTTTTATCGCCTCTAATATCATGCGTGTTGCACGTGTGGACTCTTTGTCTCTAGCCTTCATTGCTGACTTCATATCATCAGTAATGCGATTCTTTAGCTCGGACATTTTTTTGATTTATATCTTATGAAAATAATTCTTAGTACATGCGCCTGCGACGTATGCGATTTTTGGCCATCTCTTTGTGTGTTCTTTTAACGGCAGCTGCCTTTTTGCGTTTAGTAACCCAGGTTGGTTTCTCGTAAAACTCTTTCTTCCTTACATCAGTTATTACTCCGGCCCTGTCGCATGTTCGTCTAAAACGACGTAGTGCAATATCGAATGGCTCGTTCTCTCTTACTTTAATTGATGGCATGTGTTATTTTCCTTAAGATTTTGTATCGTCAGTATCGACAGAGATGGATTCACCTGTGCTATCAAAGTCAACCAATTGAACAACAGCCATTGGTGCTTTGTCGCCAGTCCTATATCCAGCTTTTAAGATTCTGATATAACCTCCAGGGCGATCTTTGTAGAAAGGCCCCAACTGAGTAAATAATTTTGCAACAGATGCATCATCACGCAACCTCGAGAATGCAAGTCTGCGATTTGCAACACTGTCAATTTTTGCCCTAGTAATTAAAGGCTCAACAACGCGCCTTAACTCTTTTGCTTTGGGTAGTGTTGTTTTTATAGTCTCGTGTAAGAACAATGAATTAGCCATGTTCTTAAACATCGCCTTACGATGTGATGAGTTTCTGTTAAGTTGTCTACCTGACTTTCTATGTCTCATTTCAATTCCCTATTCACTCATTAAGTCAACTGGAGGCCAGTTTGCAATCTCTGTACCTAACTCCAAGCCCTTGTCAGTCAACACCTCTTTGATTTCATTTAGTGACTTACGCCCAAGGTTAGGAGTTCTAAGTAGGTCTTGTTCAGATTTCTGAATTAAGTCACCTATATAGTAGATTTGTTCAGCTTTCAAACAGTTAGCGGAACGCACTGTAAGCTCTAATTCATCAACAGCTGCTAATAGTTGAGGATCAAAGTCGTCTGAAGTTGGTAATGCCTCTTCCTCTTCAACTAGCTCTAATTCGACAAAAGATGATAATTGATCTTGAAGAATTGATGCAGCTCTCTTTACAGCGTCTTCGGCATCTAGAGATCCGTTAGTTTCAATTAAAATATTCAATTTGTCTAAATTAACCCTCTGATCAACACGTGCAGCGTCTACAGTAAAGCTAACTCGTTTTATTGGAGAAAAACTAGCATCTAGCTGCATCCCTCCTATAGTCGACGATTCCTCATCCCTGGCTACAGCAGTATCATAACCTACCCCAGTACCAATCTTTAGTGTCATACGTAGATGTCCGCCCTTATTAACTGTGGCGATTACTTTGTCATGATTAAAAACACTAACGTCGGTGCCATTCGCCTCAATGTCGGCTACAGTAATCTCACATGGACCTTTCTTATCAATAACAACCTGTGCAGTTTCGGTAGTATTTAGAACTACAGAGACTTCTTTCAAGTTTAATAAGATGTCTAAAACGTCTTCCTGGACACCTTCAATAGTTGAAAATTCATGCATAACGCCATCAATCGCAACCTCAGTGACAGCAGAACCCACCATTGAAGACAGCAGTGTCCTCCTAAGTGCGTTACCTAGAGTATGTCCGAACCCTCTTTCCAAAGGCTCCAGCATAACCCTGAATTCATTTTTTGAAATTTCAGTTGATTCAACTAATTTTGGTTTTAAAAAATCTCTAGAGCTACCTTGCATAATTAATTCCTTATTTTGAATACAATTCAACAATTAAATGTTCTTCTATGTCTGACGATAAGTCGTCACGAGAAGGGGTGTTTTTAAATACGCCTTTAAGTGACTTACTGTCTACATCAACCCATTCCACTTGTCCGGACTGTTCTGCTAACTCTACAGCTAACTGAATACGGCTTTGTTTTTTTGATTTTTCTCTTACAGCAATCTCATCATTAGCACTTACCTGGTAAGATGGAATATTTACTATTGCTCCATTTACAAGAATAGATTTGTGTGAAACTAATTGCCTTGCTTCAGCACGTGTAGATGCGAATCCCATACGATAAACTACGTTATCTAGGCGACACTCAAGAAGCGATAACAAGTTCTCTCCTGTTGAACCCTTCCTCGAGCTTGCCTTTTTGTAATATAGGCGAAACTGCTTCTCTAGAATTCCATAAATACGTCTAACTTTTTGTTTTTCTCTCAATTGTAGTCCGTACTCAGTTCCCTTTTGACGACGAGCAGTAGCGCCATGCATTCCAGGTAATTGAGTAACTTTACATTTAGAATCTAACGATCTAATTCCACTTTTCAAAAACAAGTCGGTGCCTTCACGGCGCGCTAATTTACAAGTAGGTCCAGTATATCTTGCCATAATTAATCCTTATACTCTACGTTTTTTAGAAGGACGACAACCATTATGAGGGATTGGCGTCACATCGGTGATTGATTGAATTTTTAAACCCTGCGCATTAAGCCCACGTATTGCTGAATCTCTGCCTGGACCAGGTCCGTTGACACGAACTTCAAGGTTTTTCATGCCAAATGTTAATGCTTTCTCTCCACAACTGCTAGCAGCAACTTGTGCAGCAAATGGTGTTGATTTTCTAGACCCTCTGAATCCAGAGCCACCAGATGTCGCCCAACAAATCGCATTTCCATGGCGATCAGTAATCATAACAATTGTGTTGTTAAATGTTGCATGAATGTGTGCAATACCGTCAGAAATAATTTTCTTTGATTTCTTTTTAGTTGTCTTTTCGTTGGCCATTACTTATACCTTTGTTTATTTAATTAAACGGCGAGGACCCTTACGAGTTCTTGCATTTGTTTTAGTTCTTTGACCACGAAGTGGTAATGACTTCCTATGGCGTATACCGCGATAGCAACCCAAATCTTTAAGGCGCTTAATGTCTATTGCAATTTGACGTCTAAGATCGCCCTCAACTTCATATTTCGCTATAGCACTTCTAATCAATTCCAACTGATCCTCAGCTAGATCCATAACCTTGGTTGCAGGATCTAATTTTAGCTCTTCACATATTAACTTTGCTCTAGTTTCTCCAATACCAAATATTGACTGTAAGCCGATAACAATGTGTTTATGTGTTGGGATATTGATTCCCGCTATTCTTGCCATAAATTTCCCTTTTATACTTCTATTTATTTAATTATTTTGGTTATTTCTTTAATAAAATTTACCAAAAAAATAAAAATTGAAAAACCTGCAATTTTACTCTGCAGAGCCTTTAATGTCAATTCTTATTAGCCTTGCCTTTGCTTGTGACGGGGCTCTTTACAGATAACCCTCACTACGCCATGGCGCTTTATAACTTTGCAATTATTGCATATTTTTTTAACTGATGCTCTTACTTTCATATCTATTACCTTTTAGTTTAAACCAGCCTTCTTCATTAATGAATCATATTGACTTGACATTAGATGTGACTGGGCTTGTGCGATAAAATCCATAACCACAACAACAATGATTAGTAGGGATGTACCGCCAAAATAGAATGGCACATTCCAATATAAAATTAAAAATTCCGGCAACAAGCACACTGCTGTTATATAGATTGCACCAGAAGCTGTCAACCTAGACATCACAGAATCAATATAATCTGCTGAGTGCTGTCCTGGACGTATACCAGGAATAAATCCACCAGACTTTCTTAGATTGTCTGCTGTATCCTTTGAATCGAATGTCAGAGCAGTATAAAAAAATGTAAAGAAAACTATTGCTAAGCCATAAAACATTACATAAAGTGGCTGCCCAGGAGAAATACTGGCTGTTAAATCTGCTAGCCACCCCATACCTTCACTTTGAGAGAACCATCCACCCATAGTTGCGGGAAACAAAATAATACTTGATGCAAAGATTGGCGGTATTACACCAGCCATATTAATCTTTAATGGTAAATATGAGCTCTGGCCACCAACCATTTTTCTGCCCTGTTGACGTTTAGCATAATTCACAGTTATACGCCTCTGACCCCTCTCCATAAAAACTACAAAAGCCGTAACCAAAAGTGCCATAGCTATAATTAATACAACAAGAATAACTGTAATTTCTCCAGTGCTAACCAATGACAGGGTAGAACCGAAAGCTGAAGGCAGTCCAGAAACTATACCTGCAAAAATAATCATAGAAATACCGTTACCAATACCCTTTTCAGTTATCTGCTCACCTAGCCACATTAGAAATAAAGTTCCAGTTGTTAGAGTAACAACAGTAACCAGCATAAATGTAAAGCCGCCATTAGTTACAAGAGCAACTCCTCCAGCGCTCTGTGACTGCAATGCTATTGAAATACCGTATGATTGAAAGACTGCTAATAACACTGTACCCATACGTGTGTACTGGGTAATCTTACGTCTACCTGTCTCTCCTTCTTTCTTTAGCTGCTCTAATTTCGGTACAACAGATGTCATTAACTGGGTAATGATTGAAGACGAAATATAAGGCATAATTCCAAGAGTAAATATAGACAACCTTTCTAAAGCACCACCAGAAAACATATTGAACATATCTAAAATAGTACCTTGTTGGTCTTGCACTAGAGAGGCCAAGGCGGCAGGTGAAATAAATGGAATGGTTATATGGGTTCCCATACGAAAAATTACCAACGCACCCAATAAATAGAGGATGCGTCTGGTTAAATCTTCTGAAAGTCCTAGTGCTCTACTCATAATTTACTCGACAACTGAACCCTTGGCTGCTTCAATAGCAGACCTTGCTCCCTTAGTAACCTTAATACCTTTCAAGTTAACAGGTCTATTTATTTCGCCTGAAAGTATCACTTTTACTCGTAGTATATTTTTAGTTATTAGGTTGTTGTTCTTTAATACAGTAATATCGATATCAGATTCTTCCAGCTTATCTATTTCAGATAACGTGACCTGAGAAGTAACTATTGAAACTCTTGATGAAAACCCGACCTTTGGCAGGCGACGCTGTAATGGCATCTGACCGCCTTCAAAACCAATCTTAGAATAGCCTCCTGAACGTGACTTTTGACCTTTGTGTCCACGACCACAGGTTTTACCGAAACCGCTACCTATACCACGACCAACGCGTTTCCTTGATGACTTTTCTCCCTCTGCAGGTGTTAAAGTGTTTAATTGCATAGTACTCATAATTCCTAACCCTCTACCTTAAGTAAGTAAGACACCTTATTAATCATGCCGCGAACTTGTGGTGTGTCTATTAGTTCAACTGTATGGTTGATTCTTTTTAAGCCAAGACCAGTTACAGTTGCACGGTGTGATGGTAAACGACCATTAAAGCTCTTCACTAATGTAACTGTTATGGTTTTATTCTTAGGTGCAGCCTTCTTGACAGCCTCCTTTTTAGGTGCAGCCTTCTTGACAGCCTCCTTTTTAGGTGCAGCCTTCTTGACAGCCTCCTTTTTAGGTGCAGCCTTTTTTACTGGTGCCTTCTTAACTGCTTTATTCTCTTCAGCCATAATTATTCTCCAAGAATTTGCTCTACAGTTTTGCCACGCTTAGAAGCAACTGACTGTGGGGAAGACATAGAAGTTAACCCTTCAACGGTTGCTCGAACCACACTAATTGGATTACGAGTACCATTACACTTCGCTAATATATTATGAACCCCTACTGCTTCTAGTACACTACGCATAGGGCCGCCAGCAATAACGCCAGTACCTTCTGAAGCTGGCTGCATATATACCTTAGCAGCGCCAACATTAGAAGTTACAGGATAATGAAGTGTTCCATCCACTAAAGGGACGCTCTTCATTGCCTTTTTTGCCTTATCCATTGCCTTTTGAATTGCAGCAGGAACCTCTCTAGCTTTGCCAGTTCCATAACCAACCTTGCCTCTACCGTCACCAACAACAACTAATGCAGAAAAGCCGAAAATTCGACCACCCTTAACTACTTTTACAACGCGACGAATGTTAACCAGCTTCTCAATGTATTCGTTATCATCGTTATTATTATTTTTATTGTATTCAGCCATTATTAAAACCTTGTTGTAGTTACCTTAATTAAATTTATAAGTTATTATTTAGAACTCTAGTCCGCCATCTCTTGCTGAGTCAGCTAATGACTTTATACGTCCATGGAATTTAAAACCCGAACGATCAAAAGCGACTTTACTTATTTTTGCAGTTTTAGCTGCCTTAGCAATAGCTATACCCACCTTAGTTGCAGCATCTTTATTGCCGCCATTTTTAATTTTTTCTTGAAGTGATGATGCTGATGCTAATATCTTAGTACCGCATGGACTAATAATTTGAGCATATATATGCTGAGAAGTTTTATGAACGCACAAACGCTCTACACCGACTTCTCTATTCTTTGCTCTAAATTTAGTTGCCCTTCTTAAGCGGGCTTGTTTTTTAGAAAGCTTCATTTATATATCCTCTATTTCAGTTATTTCTTCTTAGCGTCTTTACGCACTACGTACTCATCGGTATAACGAATACCTTTACCTTTATATGGTTCTGGTGGACGATAAGCCCTAATCTCAGCAGCAACTTGACCTACCTTTTGCTTGTCAATTCCCTTAACAACAATTTCAGTTTGAGAAGGAGTTTCAACTGTAATACCTTCAGGTAACTGATAATTAATAGAGTGCGAGAATCCCAAAGTTAAATCCAACTTTTTACCCATCGCTTTGGCTCTATAACCAACCCCTATAAGGGTTAACTTTTTCTCCCAACCTTCAGTAACGCCCTGTATAAAATTAGCAGTATTGGCTCTAGCAGTACCAGCCTGTGCCCACGCCTTCTTTTCATCCTTCTTGTCTACTTTTGATGTAGAGAATGTTAATACATTTTCTGCACTCACCATGGACACAAACGGATGTATATCCATATTAAGTTGTCCCAACTTGCCCTTAACTGACACTGAAGAACCGTTTAAAGAGACTTCCACTCCAGATGGAATAGTGATTGGTTCTTTTGCTATTCTTGACATCTTATAACTCCACTATTTAACAAACGCTGCAAAGAATTTCGCCGCCAACATTTTGTGCCGCTGCAGCATTACCAGTCATAACTCCTTTCGGGGTAGACACAATAACTATACCTAGTCCATTCATCACACTTGGCATCTCAGTACTAGACGCATAAACTCTCAAGCTAGGCTTTGAAATCCTTTTCAATGACTCTATTACAGGCTTATCATCGTAATATTTCAATTTAATTGTAATAGCTTTACTTGCAGCTTCACCATCTATACTAAATGAATCAATATAGCCTTCTTGCTGCATTACACTAACAATTGCAGACTTCAAATTTGATGCAGGGATGCTTACTTCTTTTTTATCTACCGAGTGCGCATTACGGATGCGAGTCAACAAATCGGCAATAGGGTCAGACATACTCATATTTTTTCTCCTACCAGCTTGCTTTAGATAAACCAGGAACCTCACCATTCATGGTGCGCTCCCTCAACTTTGTCTTAGCAAGACCAAATTTACGATAAAAGCCGTGCGGCCTACCAGACAAAGCACAGCGGTTACGCTGACGAGTTGGTGAGGCGTCTCTAGGTAAAGACTGCAACTTTATAGTTGCCTGGAAACGTTCCTCATCAGAGGCGCTCGTACTCTTTATTATTTTTTTTAATTCAAGGCGTTTAGCTTTGTATCTATCTACCAGCTTTGCACGCTTTATATCTCTATTAATCATGGATTTTTTAGCCATTTTCTATATACCCTTTTTTAGCTCTTAAATGGAAAATTAAACATTGCTAATAGTTTCTTAGCGTCATCGTCATTTTGTGCAGTTGTAGTAATGGCAATATCCATACCTCTAACCTTTGTAACTTTTTCAAAGTCTATCTCTGGGAATACTATTTGCTCAGAAATACCCATGTTATAGTTACCACGACCGTCAAATGAATTGGCATTCAGGCCCCGGAAGTCACGAATACGGGGGATAGCAATATTAACCAATCTGTCTAGAAATTCGTACATCTTTTGTTTACGCAGAGTGACCTTGCATCCAATAGGGTTGCCCTCTCTTAATTTGAAGCTTGCAACGGACTTCCTGGCATTACAGGTCAATGCCTTTTGACCAGATATCAGACTCATTTCTTCTAATGCGCTTTGGAGAATTTTTTTGTCTCCTAAGGCACTACCCAGTCCCATATTGATAGTAATTTTCTCAACCTTAGGAACAGACATAGGGTTAGCTAATCCTAACTCTTTCTGAAGATCTGGCTGAATCTTAGTTTTGTATTGTTCTTGTAATCTAGACACTCTTATATTCCTTTATTGTCAATCAAACGATTGATTCTCCGTTCGACTTAAAAAATCTCTCTCTATTGCCTTCTTTGTCAGTACGAATACCAACCCTATCAGCCTTTTTGGTTGCGGAATTGTAAATAGCTATATTTGAAATAGCTATAGGCATTTCAGTACTCACTATGCCACCAGCAACTCCAGCATTCGGGTTTGGCCTAACATGTTTTTTAGCAAGATTTAATCCCTCTACAACCACTTTAGATGATGAAACTTTGGTTATAGTACCAATAGATCCTTTATCCTTTCCAGCTATAATTATTACTTCATCGTTTTGTTTAATTTTTTGCATTACAGTACCTCTGGAGCAAGTGATACAATTTTCATAAACTGTGCACTCCTAAGTTCACGTGTTACTGGGCCAAATATACGTGTACCAATTGGCTCAAGTTTTGAGTTTAACAACACAACGGCATTAGAATCAAAACGAATCTTAGAGCCATCAGCGCGCCTAATACCATGTGCGCTACGCACAACTAAAGCATCATAAACGTCACCTTTTTTTACTTTGCTTCTAGGTGAAGCTTCCTTAATACTAACCTTAATCACATCACCGATATTCGCATATCTACGCTTAGAACCGCCTAGCACTTTAATACACATTGCTTTAACGCCACCACTGTTATCTGCGACCTTAAGTTTTGTTTGCATTTGAATCATTACTTGCTCTCTTTTATAACTTCAAATTAATCAATAGAAACTGATTTCTCAACCACTTCTAATAGTGCCCAATGCTTCGTTTTTGAATATGGCTTTGTCTCTACAACTCTTACTGTGTCACCTAACGAGCATTCATTCTTTTCATCGTGCGCATGTACCTTTGTACTACGCTTAATGTACTTTTTATAAATTGGGTGCCTTACTTTTCGCTCTATCAAAACAGCAACAGTTTTATCTCTAGTGTCACTAACTACTGTACCCGTTAATACTCGCTCTACTCTTGAATCGCTCATGCTTGTTTCTGCCTAATAATAGTTTTAACTTGTGCAATTGATCTCTTAGTTTTACCTAGCTTAGTTGCATCGGCTAACTGTGCACTCTTGTGTTGCATACGTAACTCAAAATGCTCCTTTAGTAGGTTCATTAATGTCTCGTTAAGTGCAGGTAAATCTTGCTCTCTCAATTCTTTAATATCCATTACATTACTGTCCGTTTAATTATCGTAGTTTGAACTGGTAATTTAGCAGCTGCCAGTAAAAAGGCCTCTCTAGCAACTTGTTCATCTACGCCCTGCATTTCAAACAACATCTGGCCAGGCTTAATTTGGGCCACCCAGTACTCCACACTACCTTTACCTTTACCCATTCTGACTTCTAAAGGTTTTTTTGTTATTGGCTTATCAGGAAATACTCTAATCCAAATCTTGCCTTGACGTTTTACATGACGCGTCATTGCTCTACGTGCTGACTCAATTTGCCTCGCTGTCATGCGGCATCTTCCAGTCGCTTGTAGGCCGATTTCACCGAAACTAACTTTATGTCCAGTGGCAAGACCGCGGTTACGGCTCTTCATCATCTTTCTATATTTTGTACGCTTAGGTTGTAACATTTAAATATCCTTACTTCTTACCAAGTTGAGTTGAAGCACCTCGACGAGCAACCTCATCTAATGTACCTTTGTTGTGGTCAAGAATTTCACCTTTAAAAATCCATACTTTAATTCCAATAACACCATACTGTGTTTTAGCAGGATATGCTGCATAATCGACGTCAGCCCTAAAGGTGTGTAACGGAACTCTGCCTTCACGATACCACTCGGAACGTGCAATCTCTGCACCATTTAGACGACCACTAACCATTATTTTAATGCCCTGAGCACCTAAACGAGTGGCATTGCCAAGAACACGTTTCACAGCGCGACGATACATAACTCGTTTCTCCAATTGTTGGGCTATATTTTCAGCAACCAAGCGAGCATCAAGTTCTGGCTTCTTAATCTCCTCAATACTGATATGTACTGGGATACCCATCATATTTGAAACAGTAGCCTTTAATTGCTCAATGTCTGCTCCCTTCTTTCCAATAACAATTCCTGGCCTGGCAGTATGGATTGTCACTTTAGCGCTATCGGCTAAGCGATCAATAGTCACACGACTCACTGAGGCAGATTTTAATTTATCGAATAAAAAATCTCTTACTTCAATATCAGATAATAAGTAATTAGAATAATCTTTACTATTGGCATACCATTTTGAATCCCAATCTCTAACTATGCCTAATCTAATACCTTTTGGATTTACTTTTTGACCCATATAATACCTATGTGCTTACGCCAACTGTTATGTGGCTTGTTCTTTTTAAAATTCTATTTGCTCTACCTTTCGCTCTTGGACGAATCCTTTTCATTGTTGATCCTTCATCAACATAAACACTGCTCACTTTCAATTCATCAATATCTAGCCCATCATTATGTTCGGCATTTGAAATAGCAGAATTTAACACTTTCTTTACAAGTATTGCCGCTTTTTTATTACTAAAAGACAGAATATTCAAAGCATCTTCAACAGACTTTTGACGGATCTGATCAGCAACTAATCTAGCTTTGAACGCTGATGTTTTTGCATATTTATGTATTGCTTTAACTTCTTTCATTTTAATTACCTATATAGTTAAACTTTACGGTCACCGGAATGACTCCTAAAAGTTCTAGTAACTGCAAATTCACCTAATTTATGCCCAATCATGTTTTCATTAATTGAAATTGGAACATGTGCCCTACCATTATGCACTGCAATTGTTAACCCTATCATTTCAGGAACAATAACTGATCTACGAGACCATGTTTTAATTGGTTTTCTATCTTTATTTTCTTGAGCCTTAAGCACCTTATTAATTAAGTGCTCGTCAACAAATGGACCTTTTCTTAATGATCTTGACATAATTATTAACCCTTATTCCTGCGGCGCACTATAAGTTTATCGGTACGCTTGTTGCTACGTGTTTTATAGCCTTTAGTTGGAGTCCCCCAAGGAGAAACAGGGTGTCTACCACCACTTGTCTTACCTTCACCACCACCATGTGGGTGGTCAACAGGATTCATCACAACACCTCGAACAGTTGGCCTAACACCTCTCCATCGAGTTGCGCCAGCTTTACCTAACTTTCTTAGACTATGCTCTTTCTTTGAAACTTCTCCAATAGTTGCCCGACATTCAGCTAAAACCTTCCTTACCTCTCCAGAACGGAGCCTAAGAGTTACATAGTTGCCTTCTTTTGCAACTAATTGTGCTGATGTACCAGCGCTACGTGCCATCTGTGCGCCTTTTCCTGGCTTTAGCTCAATACAATGTATAACACTACCAAGAGGAATATTACTTAAAGGCATTACGTTTCCTTTTTGAATTGCAACTGTATTGCCAGATACTAATTCATCTCCTGCTTTTATATCTCTTGGGGCGATAATGTATCTTCTTTCACCATCGGAATACAAAAGTAACGCAATATTTGCACTACGATTTGGGTCATATTCTAAACGTTCAACTTTTGCTGTTATGTTGTCCTTAGTACGCTTAAAGTCTATGACTCTGTAGTTTCTCTTATGACCACCGCCTTTATGACGAACAGTGATTTTTCCTCTATTATTTCTGCCACTAATTCTATTCTTGCTCTCAGTAAGAGGGGCATATGGAGAACCTTTGTGTAAGTCCTTATCTACAACACTTACAACAAATCTTCTTCCTGGTGAGGTTGGTTTTCTTTTAATTACTTGAGCCATAATAATTCTACCTATTGAGCATGAGCACTGACGTCAATCATTTGACCTTCAGACACCTTAACAATTGCCTTTTTCCAATTAACACGATGCCCGGCCTTACCTTTAAACATCTTCTTTTTGCCTTTAACGTTTGATGTGGTAACGCTCTCCACCCCAACACCAAAAAGTGTCTCTACTGCAGATTTAATTTCTTTTTTGTTACTATCAGTTCGTACCTTGAATACATACTGATTATTTGCAGACATCATTGTTGTCTTTTCAGAGACTATAGGTGCCAACAAGGTTTTTAATACTTTTTCTTGATTCATAGTGCTGCCTCAACTTTTTTAAGAGCCGCCTCAGTAATTACAACATTTTCATAACCAATCAGACTAACAGGGTCAATGCTTTGAGTATCGCATACCCCTACATGGTAAAGATTTCTTGAGGAAAGATATAGATTCTCATCTATCTCCTCAGTCATAAATAGTGCATCCTTAAGGTTTAGTGTTTTTAGAAGAGATGTCACGTTTTTAGTTTTTGAGTCTTTAATACCAAAATCTTTAATTACTTTTAGGCGTTCAGAACGAACCAACTCGGAGAATATAATACTGATAGCCCCTTTATACATCTTTTTGTTAACCTTTTGCCCAAAGTTACGAGGCTGAGCTGCAAACGTAACTCCACCAGAACGCCAAATAGGGCCACGTGTAGTTCCAGCTCGGGCCCTACCAGTGCCTTTTTGTTTCCAAGGCTTTTTACCACCGCCACTGACAGAAGCTCGATTTTTTTGTGCTTTAGAGCCACTACGCCCAGAAGCCATGTAAGCAGTTGTAACTTGATGCACCAGGGATTGGTTATAGTCTCTTGCAAAAATTGAATCAGATACCTGAGTAGAGGTAGATTTATTAGTGCTTACATTTAATACATTTAATTTCATTATAATGCCTTACTCTTCGTTTGATTCTTCAGTGTCTGCTGCTGCACTAGCAGCCTTTTCTTCAGAAATCTTTTTACTTACTACAGCATTGATTTCGTTTTTCTTGTGTGACAGTAAAACCTTTACAAAGCCATCTTTTGATCCAGGTATTGAGCCCTTTACCAATAACAAATTTCTGTCGCTATCAACTCTCAATACTTCGAGGCATTCTTGGGTTACTTGTTCATCGCCCATATGACCTGCCATTTTTTTACCTTTGAAAACTCTGCCAGGTTCTTGGCATTGACCTGTTGAGCCAAGAGCTCTATGTGAAATAGAGTTACCATGAGTAGCATCCTGCATACTAAAATTGTGTCGCTTCACAGCACCCTGAAAACCTTTTCCTTTGGATTTACCTACAACATCAACATAATGACCAGGACCAAAAAGTGAAACATCAAAAATTGATATATCAGCAACCTCTTCCTCACTAACTCTGAACTCCCAAAGCCCATTTCCAATCTCTTGTGAAGATTTTGCATAATGACCTTTTATCGCGCTTGGCACTCTGCGAATCTTCGCTTCACCTTTCTTATTTAGTTTTCTTCCTGCTGTTACTTGAACAGCGCTATAACCGTCAGACTCTATCGTTTTCCTTTGAACAACGCGATTCGGCTCAATCTTAATAACACTTGCAGCTATAGCTGAACCGTTATCAGACATAATCCTTGTCATTCCTAATTTTTGACCTACTAAACCGATTGCCATTATTCTATTCCTAAATTACTATATACAGATTAATTAAGTTTAATTGCAACATCAACGCCAGCTGCTAAATCTAGCTTCATCAAAGCATCAACTGTTTTATCTGTAGGGCTAATTACATCCATCAACCTAACATAAGTTCTAAGTTCGTACTGGTCTCTTGCGTCTTTGTTGACGTGCGGAGATGTCAAAACAGTAAACCTCTCTTTCTTAGTCGGCAAAGGAATTGGGCCCCTAACACTAGCACCAGTACGCTTGGCAGTCTCTACAATTTCTATAGCAGATTTATCGATTAATCGATGGTCAAATGCCTTTAATTTAATTCTAATATTTTGATTGCTCATGTGCTTTTTACCTTATCTATTTGCTGTGCAAACTTACCAAACGAAAAACCGTTAATTATACAATAACCATACGGCATAAAATTAACTAATTATTACTCTATCACCTTAGAAACAACACCAGCACCAACAGTGCGTCCGCCTTCTCTAATTGCGAACCTTAATCCCTCTTCCATTGCTATCGGCGCAAGTAGCTCAACATTCATCTTTAC
>DQME01000034.1 GCA_015659815.1 Gammaproteobacteria bacterium
AAGAGCGTGCAGAAGGTGCACAAAGCCATCAGTTTGAAGTTATTACACAATAATTATTAAGGAGTATTTATGTCAAGTTGGAAAGAAGTGGTCGCATTGGATGATATCCCAGTATTAGGATCAAGGGTGTATCGCACAGATGATCAAGAAATTGCAATTTTTCGCACTAGAGACGATAGTGTCTTTGCTATACATAATTTATGCCCACATAAAGGCGGCATGTTGTCCGAAGGCATCGTCTATGACCACAAGGTGACCTGCCCATTACATAATTGGGTTATAAGCCTAGAAGATGGAGAGGCACAAGGTGCTGATGAAGGTTCAACAGCCTGTTTTGAAACTAAAATAGAGTCAGGCAAGGTTTATATTAACTTATAAGTTTGACAAAGAATAATAGTAATGAATTTTATTTTAAAAATGGTATGGGCCTTTAGCTGGATGTTTTTTGGGCTTATAATTGCTTCCAACATCATCATTACCGAACCGTATATGATAGCTACAATCTCCATTGGTAGTTTAATCTTTGGTGATATGTTAAAGTTTATAATTAAATTTATTTTTGTACGTGTACTGACTTAAATATTCAGCACAAATAGAAATTAACTAGGATAAATCAATGTTACTCAATAGAACTCAAAAAAACCCAATTAAGATTACTGACAAAAAGATTGTCGAATGGAAATATGCCACCTGTGGTTATTGCTCTACAGGCTGCTCTATGGAGGTTGGCTTTAATAAAGAGAACCATGCAGTTTCTTCCAGGGGTGTGGGCGGAGCAGATGTTAATCGTGGCAAGTTATGCCTAAAAGGCATTATGGAACATGAATTATTTGCGTCGGCAGGTCGTGGCGATAAGCCAATGATTCGCAAGCACTGGCATGAAGAATTTGAGCAGACTGATTGGGACACAGCGCTAGATGATGTGGCTGATAATTTTAAAAAAGTTCAAGCTAAATATGGTCGTGATTCTGTAGCGATTATTTCTACTGGTCAAATGCTGACCGAAGAATTCTACACCTTAGGAAAATTAACTCGTGGTTTGATTGGTACTAACAATTACGATGGCAACACCACACTTTGTATGGCGTCAGCGGTATCTGGTTATAAGCGCTCGTTTGGTTCAGATGGTCCTCCAGGATGTTATGAAGATTTTGAACATACAGACTGTTTAATTGCTTGGGGTTCAAACCTACCTGAACAACACCCGATTATTTATTGGAGAATGAAAGAGGCGCAAGAAAAGCGTAATTTCCCACTGATTGTGGTTGATCCACGTGTCACCATGTTTGCTCAAAGTGCAGATATTCATCTCACTGTCACCCCTGGTACAGACATTGTTTTGCAAAATGCATTAATGCACGTGATTTTGAATGAAGGCTTGGAAGATAAAGATTATATTGAAAAAAACACCAATGGGCTTGATGAGCTTAGAGCAGAAGTTGATAAATATGACCCAGTAACAGCGTCAAAAATTTGTGGTATTGATGAAGATACCATTCGTGTAGTCGCCAGACTCTTTGCCAAAGCAGGTGCAGCCATGCAAATTTGGTGCATGGGTATTAATCAATCTACGCATGGATCTGATGGTGTAGTAGGTGTTAACAACTTGGCGCTTATTACCGGTAATATCGGTACACCAGGTGGTACTAGTTTGTCGATTACTGGTCAATGTAATGCGATGGGCACCCGAGAATGGTCATCATGCTCAGGCTTGCCGAATTACCGTTTATTAGAAAACCCTAAAGACCGAGAAGATATTGCAGATTTTTGGAATATTGATATAGACTTTTTACCAACTAAGCGTGGTTTGGTGCAAACAGATATCTATCGAGCTATTGAAACCGGTGAAATTAAAGCGTTGTGGCTAATTGCCACCAATCCATTGTCTTCATTGCCAAATACGGCAAGAATTAGAAAGGCGAT
>DQME01000032.1 GCA_015659815.1 Gammaproteobacteria bacterium
TTCAGGCCGTGGCAAAATACGCCTTAGACCAAAATGGGAGCCCTTGGAAGGTGAGACTACTGATGGAAGTGATGATGAACAACACTACTCAATAGTCAGCGAGTGAAATCATGGTGAAAGCACAACCAAAAAAGAACTTTACATTAAAGACAGCATTGCAAGACTTGAAAAGCAATTATTTATCCCCACCTCATCCTATCGCCTTCGCTGGTAAAAATGCCATTCACCGGCATTATGGAGGTGTCTTGTCTCGGGCAACAATTGATGACTTTTTAGAAACCGTTGAAACCTACACACTACATAAAGAAACTCATGCTACTAAGGTATACAATCCAACGTATGTACGGAAACCACGCAGCCAGATTCAATTAGATCTCTGTTCCCTTTTTAACCAAGAAAAATACAATCGTGGTGTGAGATTTCTCATGGTGGCCATTGATGTTTTTACAAAGAAAGTTTGGGTTACACCTTTAAAAACAAAGTCAGCACATGATGTCTTATCAGCATTTAAAACGATGCACCAACGTGACATTGGACCATTTAAAAAACTAGTGGTTGACTTGGGAAAAGAGTGGTGGAATGCTCATTTCCAAAACTACTGCAAAGCTCAGAACATCAGAATGCTGGCACCCAGAACGCAAGGTCACGCAAGCACCGTTGAAAGAGTGATCCGAAGCTTGAAAGCTCTCATTGGCAAGTGGATTACAACGCATGACAAAAAATCTTTTGTTCCGGCACTCCCCTCTATAGTAGCCACAATGAACGCTCGCCACCACCGCATGATTGGTATGAGCCCAAATGCTGCCGAATCTAACCTCAATAATCAACGTATCATTCGTGAAAGAAATGAAACTCGCTGGAATGCAATACCACGTAAGAAACCAAAGCTTAGAGAGGGTCAGCTTGTGAGAATCAGCAGGTTACGTGGAAAATTTGCTCGAGATTACTTCAAAAAGAACACTGATGAATTATTTACCATCCTCTTGATAAATGATCGTATGCGAAGACCGTTATACACTTTAAGAAATTTAACGGGAACCGAGGTGATCAATGGACAATTTTATGAGAATGAACTGACAGCCGTTAAATTGTCACGTAACCTTCATATTGCTAATGTGTTGGATTCAAAAAGTGGCAAAGTGCTGGTGAATTTTCGCGGTCTACCCCCCTCATTTCAAGCGTGGATAGATAACTCAAATATTTACGTAGACAACAACGAAATTAAGGATGGATAGTCAGCAAATGTATCTGATATCCACTGCTGAAAGCCACCCTACCAATACGTTGACACATTTCACAAATAACATCCCCATCTCAGCTGGCATATTTACCGCTCCAACAAGTTCACATCACCGCCCACATAACAAAGGAGAAATATGGGAAATGGCTCTATTAGAGATTGCATTCTCGCGTCAATTCCTTAACAAGTATACCCCAGCAAACCCAAAACTTCCAAGTGTAATGATTCTGCCCAGTGTGTACATGGATAATACCACACCCAAGCCAGATGAAAACCTGAAAAAATCAGATGCATTGGCCATGGCATCGTGGTTTGAGCATGACATGAGCAAATATGGGGAAATATTTATGCCACATCGACCCATGGATGTATTTGAGTTTTACAGATACTTCGGCTCAAGTGAAAATAACCCCACCGAACTTATAATGTTTTTCCAGAGATCAACAAATATCTTCTCACTTTATTATCCATCACAATACAAATCCCTACACCGGCTTGTCATTCACAAACTACTAGCAGGCTTCCTTTTTGGGAAAGCATTTACTGATTATTATAAACTGATGAACAAAGCCGGGAAAATGCACAGACGCATTATCGATGGAGAGCTATTTTATGAATTAAACATGGAAACTTATCCTACATCAACAACCATGCCAACTCATGTTAGGGTAATATTGAACATCGATGAAGATTTCTTACCCACATGTGCACCATCAATTGTTCGTGTTGAATGTGATTCAATTGCACAGCAGTATTTTTCAAATAACATGAGTAATACAATCGAGGTAATGACACTTCCAACGCCCCCTCTGGGTAAGATGACTGATGAAGACTCCAATGGATACTACACATACGAACCCATACGAAATCCACGCTTTTTTCCTTTGACAACACAGCAGTTAAAGACTCTCACTATATCCCTCCTGGATGTACATGGTGAGCGATTAAAATTGGCTGATGCTGCCCCCACTATTGCAAAAGTTCTCATTCGTAAGATCGGTGGGTCAATTAAACAAATCAGCATGCAAGAACAGAGTTTGATCATTCATGTTCATTCTGACACAAAACTGTTCAAGGATAATACAAAAAGTGATTTCAAGGTACGCTTGCCAGCACCAATTCAATTTCAAAATGAAAGCTGGTTTGTCGCTCTCACAGGCGTATCATTTTCAACACGATTTAAGCATGGTTGGAGTGAAGAGGATAGAACAATCAAGATCACCATTCCAGGAGAGCCAAAACCGTTCACAGTTGTTCTCCCAGATGTTAGTCACTCAGTGGAGGAGTTGGCATATGCTATTTCACATCAGACAAAGGGTCAAATTTTAGGAAGTGTAAACAGAAGAGGGGGAGGAGAGAGAGGTCGATTGAGCATGAATTTGACACGGTTCAAACAAAAATTGCAAAGTGTAAGTAGAACAACTACTTTTATAGAAATGTCAGCAAAAATGCATTATTTTCTTGGTGGTAAAAACATAACAACCACTACCCCCACTGGTGGCATTGTCATCTTTATAGGAGATATAAAAAACAATATTTATACATGGGGTGAAGGGGGTCCACGGTATAATCTAAGGCACCCTGATGTTCTATTTATTTATTCAAATATTGTGCAAAAGAGCCCAGTGGGGGGTGACCTTTTACCTATTTTACGTGTTGTACCATTAACAAAAAATCAGTTGACACGAGGCTATAGCACAATGGAATTCAAACATCTGGATTTCCAACCAATTGTACTAAACAATGTGCATGAGCTAGAATTCAGTATCAGACAACAAGATGGTAGCTTGATACCATTTAATGATTTACCTGAAGAACCCATAGTTTTAACTCTTCTATTTACAAATAATCCAACAAATCACTAAATAAAGCATACATCAGTTAAGAATTTGTTCTACCTACAAAAGCATACGCATATCAATCAAACCAATAAACAACAACATGTTTGCTAATGCTCAGAATTTATTGACAAATTTGTCAGCGGAAATTCAGGAAACTGATCCCATACCCGAAGATGTAGAAGAGCAAAAATCAGCCGAACGTCAATGCAGTATAAGGAAAAACCATGCAATTCGATACAGTATCATTCTCGCTTTGTTACTGATTGCATTTTATGAAATAGCATATACAATATGGCAGCAATTACAAGGTAGCACCACTGATACTTCCCTAAGAAGAACTATGCAATCCAAAGAACAGGAATCAATTCAAAATGTTTGATATTACTTTTCAACACCCGTTCACGTGTTTACTTGTTGGACCCAGTGGCAGTGGGAAAACTACTTTCATCTACCGTCTACTCAAAGAGAGAGAGACATTAATCAAAGATTGCCCGAGACATATTTTATTCTTTTATGCAGAGGAGCAAGAATTGTACGCAAAAATAACCAATGAAAAATTAGTTACCCACCTGATAAGAGGACTTCCTGAACTGGAAGATTTGCGTAAACTTGTGAAAACTTTTCGAGATGATGGTGGCTGTCTCCTTATTATAGACGACGCCCTCTATATGGACTCAGATCTGATGGAATCTTTCTTTGTGCAAGGTGTGCTACATTAAGTTCTTTTTCTTTTAGTTGATCCTTATTATTAACAGAAAATGTATATTTTCAGGTGCGCATCATTTGAAAGCGAGTATGATGGTTGTGAGTCAATCCCTATTTGTGCAATCAAAGCAGTATCGGACAATGGCAATCAACAGCCATTATTTAGTTTTGTTTAAGAGCCCACGGGAAAACAGACAGATATCCGTGCTTGCTGCTCAAATAAGACCATATGATACGTCATCTATCGTCGACTCTTTCCGTGCAGCTACAAGAGCTCCTTATGGTTATTTGGTACGTAAAAGCTTAGTAGTGTCAATAAGTAAACTGTTTCCTAATCATTTTCATTGTTTCCAGGTTTTTGATTTTAAGGTTCACCAATCCGATGCTGCACGGTTGAGGTCAAATATTTTTTCGCATGAAGCACCACCCATTTGTTTTGTCGCGAATTCTTCCTAAGGGAGCTAGGAATGGTGAGATTTGCAAAAATAAAATCATGGCAAAGAAAAAGAGTAAGAATTTCCCTTCTGCAAAACAATGCGGGCTACCTCTATTGAAGAGTCTAGTAAAGTTAGATGCAAATGAATTGCGAACTATGCTATCATATGTAGATGACAATTGCATTGATAACCTGTGTGAAATTCTATATAATCTTTTATATGCAAAATTACCAATGACAACGCAAAGAAAAGCCAGAATACGTAAAATTGTGGAACATCACAAAAATACATATCACTATGTCACATCAAAAAAGAACTCTGTTAAAAGACGACGCCACCATTTGCAGCAGCAAACTGGTGGAAGTTTAACACTTTTGCTTGCTACAGCTCTTCCACTTTTAACAAGTCTGATTTTTGGTAAAAAATAAAA
>DQME01000070.1 GCA_015659815.1 Gammaproteobacteria bacterium
CCAACATCGAACCCGATATATGTCTTTATATTCATTTATCTACTGGTGTTAGTTGTTTAAGTAAAGTTTGACCAACATATCCATCAGCCGGTATACCATTTATGCTTTGATATTGCCTCGTGGCGTTACGTGTTTTTGGCCCAGACATGCCGTCAGGTTTGCCAGCATCGAAGCCCATCTCGTTGAGAGTTAACTGAATATAAGTTATATTTTCGCGGCTCATAGGGGGTTCAGCTATAGGTTTTGCTATTAATTTTTCCATATTTATGAGCCTGTCTGACAGGTATCCAACCGATAAAGCGTACAGGATTGACCTGTTCCAGTTTAATATTACAGAAAAATTATCGTACACCAAAAAGGCAGGACCTAGGTAGCCCATTGGTAACAAAACTGAGCCACTCATGTTTGATACTGGTAACACCTCTCCGTTAGCATTTGTTACTCCTAGATTGCCCCATTCATTGACGGTTTTTTTAGTGCTAAGGGTCGCTAATTGGAAATTAAAATTATCTGGAATGGAGACTTCACGACCCCACCGTTCGCCATTTTTCCAGCCTATTTTTGTTAAAAAGTTAGCAGCACTTGAAAATATATCTGGCTTACTAGTCCATAGCCCAAACTCACCGTCACCGTCCTCATCAATGGCGTATTTTTGCACATTGGTTGGCATAAACTGTACATCGCCCATTGCACCTGCCCATGAACCCGAAGAGTCAATAGGTATTTTCCCTTCATCTATAAGTTTCAATAAGGATAATAGTTGTTTAGTAAAGAAATCAGAGCGACGCCTGTCAAAAGCAAGTGTAGCCAATGACTGTACTAGGTTGTAGTTTCCGGTGTAATTTCCGTAGTTCGTTTCAAGTCCCCAAAATGCAACAATTATGTGTGGCGGTACGCCGTATCTTGTATACATATGATTGAGTAGTTGTTTATTATTGTGTAGAGCCTCTTTCCCCTTATCTAAACGGTAATTGCTAACTCTAGAGTTTATATAGTGCCAAAAGTTTTGACTGAACTCTGCCTGCGACCTATCAAACTGTATAATTTTGTCGTTAATGGTTAAATTGTCAAGGGCAGCATCCAGGGTTATTTCTGATATCCCCATACCGACAGCTTGGAGACGAATATCTTGCAAAAACTCTCCAAAATTATCAGAACTTGCATAAACTGAGAGGCTAAACAATGAACAACATAATAAACGTAACATGAATAAAATTATAATGCCAAAAATCTTATCGTTATGCCTCATTTTTTTGTTAACTTCATGTAGCAATGACGCCACATTAAGGCAGATAGATGGCAAAACAATGGGCACAACTTATAGCGTTAAAGTTGTCAGTGGTTCGGAACTAAGAGTCACCAAAGAGGAGATAGATGAAAGGCTCAAAGAAATAAATAAGGTGTTCTCAAATTGGGACCCGTACTCTGAGCTGTCACTACTAGACTCGGAACCAGTTAATGAATGGGTGCAAGCGTCAGATGAGTTAATTTTCGTTCTAAATGAGTCAAAAAAAATAATGCATAAGACTGCCGGAGCTTTTGATCCTGGTATCGGTCGTGTGATCGATGTTTGGGGTTTTGGACCTAGGCGTGTAGATGTAATGCCGGATCGCAATGAAATCGAAGATGCGGTTAGATTGTCCTCCCTAACAAACCTTGTTATTGGAAATACCAAGATAAAAAAGACTGTTGATA
>DQME01000061.1 GCA_015659815.1 Gammaproteobacteria bacterium
AGTAGGGCGTAAGCAGTTATCGATAAGAAAACATGTGATGCTATACTTAGGGGTATTATCTTGTCGCCGCTGTCGGGGAAAACAATGCCAAAAAGTATGGTCATTGCTGCTATAGGGTAGACCAGAATGCCTAGTGCATGTACTGGCTTAGTGAACGAAGCAAGGAACAATAAGATAACGATAAGCCATGAAGAAAATGATGCGCTATTGGCTAAACCAAAAATGATACCGTCTTCACTCCAAAAGTTAGAAAAACCTATAGCCTGAGCGGTGATAGCGAAGCTAATCAATAGCGCTATAGTTTGCTGGTGCTGGTGCTGTATCTCGTCCTTAGTGAAATATCTAGCTAGGAGAAAGGATGAGATTAAAAATGCAACTACAGAGAGGTATGATAAAGCCATCAATAACTTTGATTTATTTAAAAGCTATATAATACGATACTTTTCTAATACTTTTCCTGAAAATGTTTGATAATTTAACTAAACGCCTTTCTGATAGCTTTAAATCTCTTCAAGGAAAGAGTAAGTTGTCGGAAGAAAATGTCAGGGATGCTATTCGCGAAGTCAGGAGGGCTCTTTTAGAGGCAGACGTCGCTATTGACGTTATAAAAGTTTTTCTTGAACAGGTGCAAAAAGAAGCCATAGGTCTTAAGGTTAGAGAGGGTCTGAACCCTTCTCAGGAATTCATCAAACTGGTTGAGAGCGAACTTACCAAAGTAATCGGGTCTACTAACGAATCGTTACAATTAAACACGCAACCACCTGCAGTGGTGATGGTTGCAGGCCTACAGGGTGCAGGTAAGACTACATCTGTTGCCAAGTTGGCACTGTACCTTAAAGAAAGAGAAAAGAAAAAAGTACTAATGGTAAGTGCTGACGTATATAGGCCAGCAGCTATAGAGCAGTTAAGAGTGCTATCAGAGCAGGTCGGTGTAGACTTTTTTGCATCAACTATAAATCAAAGCCCTGAACGAATTGTGCAAGAAGCAAAGAGCTATGCTCAGAAACAGTTCTATGACGTACTACTTATAGATACAGCAGGTCGCCTACATGTAGACGAGCAGATGATGAGTGAGATCAAGGTACTGCAAAGAACAGCAAAACCAATTGAGACCTTGTTCGTTGTCGACTCAATGACAGGTCAGGATGCAGCCCATACCGCAAAATCATTTGCAGACGCTCTACCACTTACAGGTGTAATTCTGACAAAAACCGACGGTGATGCGAGGGGCGGTGCAGCTCTATCGGTGAGACATATAACTGGCAAGCCAATAAAATTTTTGGGGGTAGGGGAAAAGGTTGACGAGCTAGAACCGTTCCATCCTGATCGTATAGTGTCAAGACTACTAGGTATGGGGGATGTGTTATCACTAGTAGAAGAGATATCTCGAAAAGTGGACCATAAGAAGGCCCAACAATCTGCCAAAAAGATGGCCAAGGGACAGTTTGATTTGTCCGATATGCGTGACCAGTTATTGCAAATGGAGCAGATGGGCGGGATGGAGTCATTGATGGGCAAGTTACCAGGGATGGGGCAAATACCAGACAGTGTGAAGAATCAAATACTTGGAGGTGCACAGACCAAGCAAATGGTAGCCATCATTAACTCCATGACTACAAAAGAGCGTACACACATAAAGCTAATCAAAGGCTCAAGAAAGTCAAGGATTGCTAACGGATCTGGCACCAATGTACAGGCAGTTAACAAGCTACTAAAGCAGTTCGAAAAAATGCAAAAACAGATGAAAAAAATGGGCGGCAGTAAGATGAAAAAGATGATGGCCCAGATGAATCAAATGCAGGAATCAGGACAGTCACCTGCAGGCATGCCAGACCTTTCTAAAATAACTAACGGGTTATCGGGAAATGGTGGAGGAAACAAGTTCCCCTTTTAATTTATTTTTTTTGTCAAAATATACAATATAGATCCAAATTATTAGCTAAAATCCACACAATATGATGGTTCAGTTTTTGGTATTTGTATATGAAAAGTTTTGTACTTAAGTTTGCCTTTATATTTATAGCTTTTTTCTCTATATGGGGGCTATCCTTTGCCGATGATAAGGCAGCTGAAACTGTACACCTTGCTTTGGTTGTGTCTTCCTCAAATGAGGTCAACATTAATGCAGTAAAGTTGGTAGTTAAAGGGATAAGCGCTATGGACGCTATTTCTGAGTTATTGGTAGTAGAAACTAAAGAAACGAGTTATGGCTCTATGATAATGTCAGTTGCTGGAGTGGAAGCTGTTGGAAGTAATTATTGGGCACTATATGTTGACGGTAAAATGTCTATAGTCGGGGCTCAGGATGTTGTACTAGATGAAGATACCTTTATTCGCTTGAACCTTGAGCCATTTTAAGGTAGTATTTAGTTAAATTTTATGGAGGATTGTTATGAATTTTGAAGACTACACATTAAAGTCAAGTTATTCTTATGTTGCAATATTGGTCGCCCTTATTGCGTTGGGAGTGGTTGCAAGAGTTTTACCTCATCCACCGAACTTTTCACCTATGGCCGCCATTGCTCTGTTCGCAGGTTTCGTTTTTATTAAGCGTTATATGGCATTCCTTGTGGTCATAGTTACTATGCTGTTGACTGACTACTTTGTTCTGGGCTCTTTATCTCCTGAATACTTCGCATCGGAAACCATGCTGGTTGTCTATTTGGCGTTGCTTTTCCCAATAATATTTAAGGGCTTTTTGCGTGCAAAGTTGAGTGGCCCTAGGGTTGCTATGACAGCAATAACTTGCTCTGTTGTGTTTTTTGTGTCTACTAACTTCGCTGTCTGGATGTTTTCTCCAATGTACGAGAAGACTTGGGCCGGCATAGTTCTTTGCTATACGATGGCAATCCCATTCTTTCATTACACTGTTATGGGCGATCTGCTTTGGTCTGGCCTTATTTTTGGCACATACTACCTAGTGAAGAATTATTATGAGGATGCGGCACCAGGTTTTAAAAGCTCGTTGCTGTTCAGTAATAATTAAACACTAAAGCAAAATTGTGCTTTTTAGCAAACCTTAAATAATCCAGACTCATTGTCTGGATTTTTATCTTCTATTTCCAGTTAATAAAATGAAGCTACACACTAAATGGATACTTATTACCATACTCTCTGTGGTCATTCTGAGTCCAGACTCTTTATTGGTTAGGTTGGCTGACTCCAATAGCTGGACACTAGTATTTTGGAGGGGTATAGGTTTCGGTATTGGGGTTTTGTTATACTTGATTACCGTTAACAGCAAGGGTTTGGTTAGTGACTTTTCAAGGATCGGCCATGTAGGCCTATTTGTAGCATTATTTTTTGGCATTAATTCAGTTACTTTTGTTTTGGCGCTGGAGTACACAACCATTGCCAATACACTAATAATAATAAGTAGCGCACCCATCATAACGGCTATCCTTGGGTGGTTTGTTTTGGGTGAAAGGGTAAGTATGCCAACTATCATAGCTATGCTTATAGTGCTGCTCGGTATCTACTTGGTTATGTATGAGAATTTTGGTAGTTTAAATACAAAGGGCGACCTTTTGGCCTTGTCCACAGCCATATTTATGAGCATAAGCTTTATTCTTATTAGAAAATATAAATCAGTCAGTATGGTCCCTGCAATGTCGATAGGAGGCTTTGTTTCCGCTATACTTGCTTTTCAATTTGCACCATCACTTATAGTTTCTTCTGGAGCTTTTTGGTATGTTGTTGCTATGTGTGGAGTTGTGACAGTGTCATTTACACTAATAACTATTGCTCCAAGATATATACCAGCAGCAGAGGTAGGAATGATTATGCCATTGGAGACTGTTTTGGCATCACTTCTTGCCTGGCTCATTATCAATGAAGAACCATCCAGCAATGCCATTATAGGAGGTGCAGTAGTGATATTGACATTGATTGTGCAT
>DQME01000050.1 GCA_015659815.1 Gammaproteobacteria bacterium
ACTTGCATTATAATTTTAATGTCTTTATTGTTCTCTCCAATCCAATCATGAACATCGTGCATAGCATTCTTGATTATGTCTGCTGATGAGCCCTGCATAGGGGCATTTATTGCAGTTCTAAGGGCATGCTGCTGGAGCATTTTATTTTTGGCGTTGATCTGTGGTAGATATAGTCTTCTGCCCATTACAGTCTCGACATAGCCAAGTGTTTTGGCAGACTCTCTGATATTGTTCATGTATTCTAGTACGCCTACATAGTTTTCAAAATAAGAGTCTATGTACTGCTTTGCTTCAGTCCTAGACACGTTTATTTGTTTAGCCAATCCGAATGCGCTCATTCCATATATTAGCCCAAAGTTGATAGCCTTTGCGTTTCTCCTGTGATCTTTAGTTACCTCACTTATTGGAACATTAAACATCATAGATGCTGTATCTGTATGAACATCTCTGTTGTCTTTAAATGCTGCTAATAGGTGATCATCTTTAGAAAGATGGGCCATAATTCTCAATTCAATCTGTGAATAGTCAGCCGCAATAATGGAGTTATTTTTGTCGGCAACAAATGCCCCCCTTATGCGTGCACCAAGATCAGAACGGATAGGAATATTTTGCAGGTTAGGGTTTGATGAAGATAGCCTCCCAGTTGCAGTAACTGCCTGATGGTAAGAGGTATGCAATCTGTTGGTTTTATGGTTAACTTGTTTAGGGAGTGCCTCAATATAGGTTGAATTAAGCTTGGTCAATGTGCGGTAACTTAAAATAAGGTCTACAAGTGGATGATCTAGCAACTTTAGAGACTCTTCATTGGTTGATGGCTGGCCTTTGGGTGTTTTTTTTATTGCAACTAGCCCTAGTCCATCTTTACTGAATAATACATTCTGTATTTGTTTTGGGGAATCCAGATTAAACACGTCTCCGGACAACTCAAAAGACTTGCTCTTTATACTTTCCATCTGCACAACGATGTCCTTGTGTTGAGAATAAAGTGAGTCAGTATCTATCTTGACGCCATTACGTTCCATACGCACCAATGTCTTAATTAATGGTATCTCCAGATTTTGATACAGTTTTACTAGTTTTGGGTATTGGGCAATATTTTCATCAAGAACCTTGTTCAGTTCAAATGTAACAATGACATCTTCGCACGCGTAAGGCATTGCTTGCTCTAAGTTTACTTGGTTGAAAGTTATTTGCTTTTTTCCTTTGCCCGCAATATCAGCAAAATGAATAGTTTTATGGTTAAGATAATACTCACTAAGGTCGTCCATATTGTGTCTTGATGCTACTGAATTTAAACAGTATGACTTTACCATTGTGTCATCAATTATCGAGTTAATGCTTACCCCATAATTCTCTAAAACGTGTGAGTCGTACTTCAGATTATGACCAACCTTGCCAATTGTAGTGTCCTCCAAGATAGGTTTAATAGAGCTCATCACGGTATCAAAATCTAACTGCTTTGGTGCATCTATGTAGTCATGCCCAACAGGAACATAAAAACTGTCATAATCAACTAAAAACACCCACCCAACTATCTTAGCATTCATATAGTCAAGTGATGTAGTCTCCAAGTCTAAGACAAATGCTTTGGCCCTCTTTAGTCTGGTTGCTAGGTCATCAAATGCATTCTTATCTAGTACCAGTGTTTGGGTATATGTTTCGATAAAATTATCTGTTGTACTCGTTATCTCATTTACATCGTAATTGTCGGTACGCTTATCTGGCACATTGATTTCACTTTTTTTATCAACCCCATCTAGCTGATTCAGCCACAAAGCAAAACCATACTTTTTATATAGCCTGGCAAGTTCAGTTTTGTCTTGTTGTGGCTCAAATTCAATAATATTGTCTGGCAATTCAACGTCAAACTTTAGTTCTACTAGTTTATGAGACAAGTCCAAAAGATCGAAACTGTCGCGAAGCTTATCGCCAACCTTGCCCATGATCTTGTCAGCATTTTCTTTGACTCCTGAAATATCGCCATATAGTTGTAGCCACTTGATTGCCGTTTTAGGGCCTACACTTGGTACTCCAGGAATGTTGTCTGCGCTGTCCCCAGTTAATGATAAAAAGTCCATCATTTGGTCTGGCTCTACTCCCATCTTTTCAATGACACCTTTATAATCCAGCAGGTTGCCTTTCATGTCTAGTTGTTCTATGTTGTTGCTAACAAGCTGCATCAAGTCTTTGTCACTACTAGCTATTATTGTTTTAATGTTTTGCTTGTTAGATTGCTGACTTAGTGTAGCAATTACGTCATCAGCCTCAACACCAGGGACACACAAGAATCGTAATCCCAATGCTCTGATAATTTCATAAAGTGGCTCTATCTGTATAATTAAATCACTTTCTGCGGGCTTCCTGTGGGCCTTATATTCGGGGTAAATGTCGTGCCTAAAGTTTTTGCCTTTGTGGTCAAATATTGTGATAATTGTTGCATCTGGGTGCTGACTTTGTAGCCTCTTTATGGCCCCTATTACACCAAACATTGCTCCAGTAGGAAAGCCCTCGTTGTTGGTTAGATTTTGTGAAATTGTGGAAAAATAAGCCCTAAATAAAAAGGCAGAACCATCCATCAAAATAAGCTTATGAGACATAGTTCAAATTTTACCTTTTTTTACTACTTATCATGTATGTCTTAATTGTTATAAAATAGGTCTTATTTTGGTTTCAAACTGTGTCTAAAAGTCAAATACTAATTAGTACTAGCAATATCAAGCTACAACAAAATGGGAAGAGCATTCTTGATGATGTCAGCTTTGAACTAAAGAAGGGAGAATTTATAACACTCATTGGCCCTAATGGTGCAGGCAAGAGCTCTCTTATAAAGGTATTACTTGGACTTATAAAGCCTGACAGTGGTTCTATAAATAGAGCAAAAAATGTTAAGGTTGGGTATACACCTCAAAGGTTTAGTGCCAATGAATTTATTCCCATATCTGTAGTTGATTTTCTTAACCTAAATCAAAATATTAATGATGATTTTTTACTCGAAACGGCTGACTTGACTGGTATTCAACTATTATTAAACTCTAGCCTGAAGGATCTTTCTGGAGGTGAAATTCAAAGAGTACTGCTTACACGTGCCTTGCTAGGTAAACCAAACCTATTAATTCTTGATGAGCCGGCTCAGAATCTTGATGTTGATGGTCAAATGCAGCTTTACAAACTCATCCAAGATATACATCAAAAACATGGTTGTGCAGTTCTTATGGTTTCCCATGACCTCCATAGAGTAATGAAAGAGTCGACACAGGTGTTATGTTTGTATCACCATATCTGCTGTATGGGGCAACCAGAGTCAATCCTAAAGGACTCAAAATTTAATGACTTGTTTGCTGACCAGATGGATGACCTGATGGCTACTTATGAACACCACCACAACCATACTCATTAATAATAGATAGCTATAAAAACTATTTAGATTTTTTATATTTATAGATTCTATGAGAGTGCATGCCAATATCTAACAAAACATCACTCTGATATAATAACCGTTTTTTATAAAATTAACTATGAAAGATATTATTGAATCTGCCTTTGAAGATAGGGCAAACATTAACCCACAGTCTGCCAGTGATGAGGTCAAACAGGCAGTATCAGATGCAATTCAGCTTCTAGACTCAGGACAAGAGCGCGTCGCAGAAAGAAGGGGTGTTGGTGATTGGATAGTA
>DQME01000129.1 GCA_015659815.1 Gammaproteobacteria bacterium
CTTCGTTCAAAGTGGAGTTAGAAACTTTTTTGGTAATCTACGTGATGTGCAAACTCTAGCTAATCAAATAATTCAGTTTAAGCCTATTGATAGCGCTAAAACATTGTCCCGCATTGTTGTTAATAGTGTATTTGGTTTGGGAGGCTTGTTTGATGTTGCTTCACACGCTGGCCTAACAACTGATGACGAAGACTTTGGACAAACTATGGCAGTTTGGGGCGTGCCTGATGGTCCATACGTTGTACTGCCTTTCCTTGGCCCATCTACACTTAGAGATAGCTTAGGTCTTGTTGTTGACATTGGATCTGATACCAACATGATTAATAAGATGGATGGCAGTGAAATCATAACTGCAAATACTCTTAATGCAATCGATAGAAGAGTCGAGTTGCTGCCAACTACTGATATTTTCGATAAGTCTGATGACCCTTATATTGCTATGAGATCGTTTTACCTGCAAAATAGACAGTTCGAAATATTTGATGGCAATCCGCCAACATCGGAAGATGATTTTTAACACGTTAAAACAATAACAAATGCCAAAGAGAGAAGACCTAGAAAGCATATTAATTATAGGTGCCGGACCCATTGTAATAGGACAAGCTTGTGAATTTGACTATTCAGGGGCTCAGGCTTGTAAAGCATTGCGCGAAGAAGGCTATAGAGTTATTTTAGTGAACTCTAACCCAGCCACCATAATGACAGACCCACAAATGGCTGACGCTACATACATAGAGCCTATTGAATGGCGAACTGTAGAGAAAATTATTGAACTTGAGAAGCCTGATGCTCTATTACCAACGATGGGTGGGCAAACTGCACTTAACTGTGCACTAGATCTTGAACGACATGGAATACTAGAAAAGAATGGCGTCGAAATGATTGGAGCAAAGAAGGACGCTATAGATAAAGCAGAAGACCGCGAACTGTTTAGAAAAGCCATGTTGAAAATAGGGCTTGATATGCCCAAGGCGGCGGTCGCACATAATTTAGATGATGCCCACAAGGTGCAAGAAACGGTTGGGTTTCCTACCATTATTCGCCCCTCCTTTACTATGGGCGGTTCTGGTGGAGGTATCGCATACAATAAAGAAGAGTTTGTTGAGATTTGTCTACGAGGTTTGGACTTATCACCAACAAGTGAGCTATTGATAGAAGAATCTATTCTTGGCTGGAAAGAGTTCGAAATGGAAGTAGTACGAGACTCTAAAGATAACTGTATTATTATCTGTTCTATTGAGAACTTCGACCCTATGGGTATACATACAGGTGACTCTATAACAGTTGCACCAGCACAAACTTTGACGGATAAAGAGTACCAAATGATGCGCAATGCATCTATAGCAGTTCTTAGAGAGATAGGTGTAGATACTGGAGGATCTAATGTTCAGTTCGCACTCAACCCGGATGACGGACGATTAACAATAATAGAGATGAATCCAAGGGTTTCTCGTTCTTCAGCTTTGGCATCAAAAGCTACAGGCTTCCCTATAGCTAAAGTTGCTGCAAAATTAGCAGTAGGCTACACATTGGATGAGTTAGGTAATGATATAACTGGAGGCAAAACTCCAGCATCATTCGAGCCGAGCATAGATTATGTGGTAACTAAAATTCCAAGATTCGCATTCGAGAAATTTCCCAAGGCTGACGATCGCCTAACTACACAAATGAAATCGGTGGGTGAAGTAATGGCTATTGGATCAACATTTCAAGAATCTTTACAGAAAGCCTTAAGGAGCTTAGAGACGGATAAATCTGGGCTAAACCCAATAGTCGACCTTGGTGCTGAAGAAACTCGCAACAAGATTAGATCGGAACTTATATCTGCGAAAGACAAACGTATTTTTTATATAGCTGATGCATTCAGGTTTGGGATGACCTTGGATGAGGTGTTTGACTTATCTAAGGTGGACCCTTGGTTCTTGTCACAGATAAAAGATATCGTGTCGTGCGAGATGCAGTTTAATGGGCACTCAATAACTGAAATAGATTCAGAGACAATGTATCTATTAAAGAGAAAGGGTTTTTCTGATTCCAGGCTTGCGGATTTGTTTTGTTGCTCAGAACAAGTTGTGCGTGAACGCCGCAAAGCTTTAAATATAAAGCCAGTATTTAAGCGTGTAGATAGTTGTGCAGCAGAGTTCGACACTCAGACAGCCTATATGTATTCTACATACCAAAAGCAGTGCGAAGCCAATCCAACTGACAAAGATAAAATAATGATTCTAGGAGGAGGGCCAAACAGAATTGGCCAGGGAATAGAGTTCGATTATTGTTGTGTGCATGCATCAATAGCGCTTAGAGCAAAGGGCTACGAAACAATTATGGTTAACTGTAATCCAGAGACGGTTTCAACAGATTATGACATCTCAGATAGGCTATATTTTGAGCCGCTAACTCTGGAGGATGTGCTATCAATAATTGAGATTGAAAATCCTGACGGTATTATTGTGCATTATGGAGGGCAAACCCCGTTGAAGCTTGCCGATGCACTTGAAGCTAGTGGTGCGAAAATTATAGGAACCAGTCCAGAAGCTATTGATTTGGCAGAGGACAGGGAGCGTTTTTCTAAAATGTTAACAGGTTTAGGGCTTAAACAGCCACTTAACGGTACAGCCCGATCCATAGAACAAGCAAACGACATAGCAGATGCAATTGGTTTCCCATTGGTGGTTAGGCCGTCATATGTGTTAGGAGGAAGGGCCATGGAAATTGTTTACGACAAGGAAAGCCTTGACAAGTATATGCACACTGCAGTCCAGGTCTCTAATGACTCTCCAGTACTTTTAGATTCATTTCTTGATCATGCTATAGAGGTGGATATTGACGCTATAAGTGATGGAGATAGCGTTGTCATAGGTGGAGTTATGGAGCATATAGAGCAGGCCGGCATCCATTCAGGAGATTCAGCTTGCTCAATTCCACCTTACTCGTTACCTGAAGATGTATTAGATAAAATGCGTAGTCAAGTAATCTTAATGGCTAAAGAATTAAATGTAGTTGGACTAATGAATACACAATTAGCATACCAGGATGGAGAGATCTATATTATTGAAGTTAATCCGCGTGCCTCAAGAACGGTTCCATTCGTGTCCAAAGCTATAGGTATCCCTCTGGCAAATATTGCGGCCCTAGTTATGGTAGGCGTTTCACTCAAAGAGCAAGGCTTTACAGAGGAGGTCATTCCGAAACACTTCAGTGTTAAGGAGTCAGTGTTCCCTTTTAATAAATTTTTGGGAGTTGACCCAATTTTAGGTCCAGAAATGAGGTCAACTGGTGAAGTCATGGGTATCGGAATAGATTTTGCTTCAGCATTCGATAAAGCGTTATTAGCAGCAGGAGACAGGCCCCCTGAGAGTGGAAAAGTGTTTGTTAGTTTGCGCAGACTGGATAGAGACGTGCTTGTAGAGTTAGGAAAAAAACTGATCGCCCAAGGTTTCAGTTTAATTGCCACTAGGAGCAACAAAGAAGCTCTTAACGATGCAGGATTAGAGTGCGAAATGGTCAACAAAGTATCAGAAGGATCGCCTCATATTATAGATATGATAAAAAATGACGATATTGACCTTATTATAAACACTGTTGAGGACTCTCAGGGCCTTGAAGATGCTGCCGAAATTCGTTGTCAGGCATTGATTCATAAGGTTTCATCCACTACAACTGTTGCGGCTGCATTCGCAATGTTAGATGGATTAAAAACGCATAAACATATCAAAGTTAATAAACTACAATCGTTACATTAGAGGTAATATTTATATATGGAAAGCACACCAATGACAGTTACAGGAGCCAAGGAACTTGAGTCTGAGCTGAGAAACCTTAAAGAAGTTGTTCGCCCTCGCATTGTTAATGATATTGCTACTGCACGTGCTCATGGAGATTTAAAAGAAAACGCGGAATACCATGCGGCAAAAGAAGAGCAAAGTTTCTGTGAGGGGCGTATAAAGGAAGTAGAGTCAAAACTATCACGTATGCAAGTTATTGATGTAACGAAGCTGAACCAAGATGGCCGTTGCGTATTTAGTACTACTGTGACACTAATGAATATTGATGATGAAAGTGAGACGACTTATCAAATTGTTGGTGAGGATGAGGCTGACATTTCGTTAGGAAAAATATCTTGTAACTCTCCAATTGCTAGGGCCATGATGGGGAGAGAGGAAGGCGAAGAGGTGACCGTTAAGGCCCCCAAAGGCGATATTAATTACGAAATCCTTGAAGTACAATATATATAACTTCTGTTGTTAGAATATATTAGAATGCTAAACTAGATTGTTTAGTTTATAAGCTAGTATTTGTTTTAATTTGATAGGAGAAATATATATGCCAAGTTTGTTACCAAACATTGATCCAGGTGGGTTGTTAGAGTATTCAGTTGTTTATACTGACAGATCACTTAACCACATGTCTAAGTCTTTTCAAGTTGTAATGAATGATGTATCTGACTCCCTCAAAGACGTTTACAGTGCAAACTCTGTCGCATTAGTTCCTGGTGGAGGTACCTATGCCATGGAATCAGTTGCTAGGCAATTTGCAAACGATAAGAAATGTTTAGTAATTCGCAACGGCTGGTTTAGTTATAGGTGGTCACA
>DQME01000139.1 GCA_015659815.1 Gammaproteobacteria bacterium
AATGGAAAAGTTATATGTATAGGCGGAGGAGACACCTCGATTGATGTTGTGTCTGTTGCACGTCGCCTAGGAAATATAGAGAATGTTGCAGAAAAGGACAGACCTGAACACATTATATTTAGTGATACTGCGCATGACGTTGTTGACACTTCTACGCGCCTGGGAGCAGATGTACTATTAACAACACGCTCTACGGTTGAGAATATGCCTGCAGCTCAAGAGGAGATTGATGATGCGACACGTGAAGGTGTTGATATTCAGGGACAACTACAGCCTGTAGAGGTAATAACTGACGGTGACGGGCGTGCAATAGCCCTTCGAATGATTAGGCTAGAAGAAGACGGAACAGAAATAGAAGGTACAGAGTTTGATGTCGAGTGTGAGCTAATAGTTGCCGCTATTGGGCAAACAGTTGACGACGAAGGTATAGATGAGTCATTCTTTAATGAAAAAGGTTTTATTGATGCCGATAGGAATTATCAAATCCCAAACAAGGAAGGCTTCTTTGTTTGTGGGGATGTTGTAAGACCTCACCTACTAACAACTGCAATTGGCCAAGCAGGTATTGTTGCTCAGAGCATAGATGACTACCTTTCAGGAAAATCACAACATGCTAGACCTAAAGTAGACGTTCATTATTTTGATTTAATGGAAAAATTAAAAGAGTGGGATTTAAGTCCATCTGAACATTCTGATGGCTCAGTGAGTGGTGGTACAGATACAGCTGATTACGCTGTACATAACTATGAAGACCGTGCATTCGCGTCCATAATTCCTCATACTGAGTTATTTTTAGGTCACTTTGAAAACGAAGAGCGCAATCAGAGAAACCATGTAATGGTTGACGTTGATAACGTCTTGGGAAATTTTGAAGAGAGATTGATTGGGTACACAGAAGAGCACGCACAGAAAGAAGCTGAACGCTGTATGTCTTGTGGATTATGTTTTGAGTGCGACAATTGCGTGATGTATTGCCCTCAAGATGCAGTATTTAAAGTAAAGAAGGATAAGGCAACACTGGGTCGTTATGTGGATACAGATTATGACAAGTGTATTGGCTGTCATATATGTGCCGATGTTTGCCCTACTGGGTATATACAGATGGGACTAGGCGAGTAATTTTTGATTAATATTAACTATGCATAAATCAATAGTTTTTTTTCTTGGTGTTGTTTTTGTGGGTATAGCATATGCCCAATATAACAACAACCTTAGTGGCAATTCAGATGCAACATACAGAACCACGCCGTTTCATGATAGTGCCTCTATTATCAGGAAAATGCACCCAGAGTTTTTGCTTCATAAGCGTGACAAAACTCTAAGACAGGGTGTTCGTACAGAAGAAGATTCACTCAAAGAGTGTGTTAATTGTCATGCAAATATTAATGAAAATACAGGGCACTATATAGGCGTTAATGAGCAGGACCAGTTCTGTTCAAGTTGCCATAAAAAAGTTAGTGTAAGTGTTGACTGTTTTAGTTGTCATCGAACAACTCCTGCTGAAGGGTATTGATTATGGATAAGACGCTTAATCGAAGAGATTTCATAAAAACCAGTACGGCTGCTGTAGGTGTAACTACTGTCGCATCTGGCATCACTTTGACTACTTTTGCTGCCAATAAAGACCCTGTTACAAATACAAAACGATGGGGCATGCTAATTGACACGAACAGACTATCTGAGCCTGAAATTGACGTAATGGTTAGTGCATGCAAGAAGGAGCATGGATGGGGCTCTGAGAAACATTCAGTTGGCGATCAAAAGCCGAGCTGGATTAAGAAAGTAAAGGTTAAGGATAGGTTAACTCAAAAAGAGACTAGCCTACCTCTAATGTGCCAGCATTGCGAGCAACCACCTTGTGTAGATGTGTGTCCTACAAACGCTTCTATGAAGAGAGAGGATGGGATTGTGCTGGTAGATAGGCATCTTTGTATTGGTTGTAGGTACTGTATGATGGCCTGTCCTTATGATGCCCGCTCTTTTGTGCATGAGGATTTAACAAACCAGAAGGCACATATGCCTCGCGGTAAAGGCACAGTAGAGTCTTGCACTCTGTGCGTACATAAGGTAGATGATGGTGAGCAGCCAGCATGCGTTGCAAGCGTTAATAGTGATGCGGTCATTTTTGGTGATCTAAAAGATAGCAATAGCAAAATAAGCAAAACCCTAAGAAAGATTCAAAGTACACAAATCAGGGCAGACCTAAATCTTAATACTGGTGTACGTTATAGTGGTATATAAATAGAGAATTATGAGCAACATACGTTTCGAACAGATACAAGGTAGGGGAGCAGGATTCTATGTACTAGTTGCATTATTAGGTGCACTGATAATGGCTGCTTTGGGTAGTGTTTACTATATGGAGCATAATGGACATTTTGTTACAGGAATGAGTAATCGCATTGTCTGGGGCACTCCACACGTGTTCGCAATCTTTTTAATTGTTGCAGCGTCTGGAGCTCTTAATGTCGCCTCAATTTCATCTGTATTTCATAAGAAAATGTATAAGCCATTGTCTAGGCTATCAGGCTTAGTATCTTTGGCACTGTTGGCAGGCGGTTTAATGATTCTAGTTCTAGACTTGGGTAGGCCAGATAGACTAATTGTGGCTATGACTGAGTATAACTTTAAGTCCATCTTTGCATGGAACATTATTCTATATAACGGGTTCTTCGTTATCGTAGGTATTTATTTATGGATGATGTTTGAAAGAA
>DQME01000071.1 GCA_015659815.1 Gammaproteobacteria bacterium
AGCTTTAAATGTGTATTAAATGCTATTTTGTTAGTATTTGATCTAAAAATAAGCGAAGCCTGTCTGATTCCGGGTTGTTAAAGAAGTTTTCTGGGTCATTTTCCTCAATAATTTGACCATAATCCATGAATATGATGCGATTTGCAACCTTTTTAGCAAAGCCCATTTCATGAGTAACACAAATCATTGTTATACCTTCTTTTGCAAGCTCAACCATTACATCTAGGACTTCTGAAATCATTTCTGGATCTAGTGCTGAAGTTGGCTCATCAAATAGCATAATTTTTGGGTTAGTGCACAATGCACGAGCAATAGCAACTCGCTGCTGCTGCCCACCGCTTAACTGGTTTGGGTATTTTTCAGCTTGGTCCCTAATGCCAACTCTGTCTAGTAATTTAAACGCTTTTTCTTTAGATTCTGTTTTCGTTTTGCTATGAACCCATATAGGAGCTAAAGTCAAATTGTCTAGTATTGTTAGGTGTGGAAATAAGTTGAAGTGCTGAAACACCATTGATACCTCAGATCTTACCTCTCTTATTTTGTTTGCATCATCTATTAAAGTTGTTCCGTCAACTATAATCTCTCCTTCCTGAAACTTTTCTAAAAAGTTTACGCAACGAATTAGTGTAGACTTGCCACTACCTGAGGGACCACATACGACAATTATCTCACCTTCTTTTACATTTAGATTAATGTTGTTTAGCGCCTGAAAGTCACCATACCATTTGTTTAGATTCGTTATTTCTATAATGTTTTTACTGTCTTTGCTTTTACTTTGCATAATTAGAGCCTTTATTTAATTAGTATGTTCCGTATTAAAACGGTATTCAAGCTTCCTTGAGTATCTAGACATGGAATACAATAGAACCCACATTACCATTGTTACGAAAACAAATCCCTCTGTTTCTCTACCCAGCCAGTATGGGTCGTTACTTGTCATATTTACCATAGCTAACATATCCATCAGGCCAATGATAAGTACTAGTGTAGTGTCCTTGAATAAAGAAATTGATGAACCAACCAGGTTGGGTATTGAAATTTTTAAAGCCTGCGGCAGAATAATTAGTACGTTCTTTTTAACATAATTAAGCCCAACCGCGTCAGCTGCCTCGTATTGCCCTTTGGGTATGGCCTGCAAACCGCCACGCACTACTTCAGCAAAGTAAGCTGCTTGGAAAAGTGCAATTCCTATAAGTGCTCTTAATAGCTTATCAAAGTCCATGCTTTCAGTGAAAAATAGTGGTAATACAAATGAGGCCATAAAAAGAATAGTGATCAAAGGAACGGCACGAATAAATTCAATAAATATAGTTGACAAAAAGTTAATCACTTTGAGGTTTGATTGACGGCCAAGAGCTAATAATATACCTATAGGGAATGAAACTAATATGCCAACAGAAGCTATAACCAATGTTAGCATTAGCCCGCCCCACTGGTGGGTTTCTACATGGACAAGACCAAAACTTCCGCCACTTATTAAAATAAATGAAACTATAGGGTACATAATAGTAATAGCAAGAAAAACTATGTTTTTATGCTTGTAATTTTTTATAAGCTTAATAACTATAAACGCGCCTAATGTGAGCCAAAATACAGCATCCGGACGCCACGACTCTTCTCTTGGATAAAAACCGTAAGTGAACATATAAATCTTTTCATAAATATATGGCCAACATGCCGCAGAACGACCACAGTCATTGTTAGTAGCCATAGCTTCAGAAAATTCTATACTATAACCAAACAAGTCGACCGTGCCAAATTTGAAATTTGCACTTATTATCATCCAGTCAAGCAGTGGTGGTATGACTATATACAGCATATAAATGGCTAATATAGTTAAAGCTGCATTTATCCAAGATGAGAATAGATTATGTCTAAGCCAGCGTATGGCACCAATTTGAGTTATTGGCACTTTTTTGGGGGCATTTAGTTCGTATATGGCCATATCACCTCCCCTTTATGCTCATCTTTTTATTGACGATATTAAGTACCAGGGATATTGTCAATGATATAGCCAGGTAAACAAGCATCGTCATTCCCAATATTTCTACTGCTTGGCCTACCTGGTTTAGCACTGTGCCACCGAAAGCTGACATCAGCTCTGGGTAGCCTATAGCGGTAGCTAGCGATGAATTTTTTGTTAAATTTAAGTACTGATTAATTGTAGGTGGTATTGCCACCCTTAAAGCCTGCGGCATAACTACCAATTTTAGTGATTGTACTGGGGTCAAACCAATCGCAGCTGCGGCCTCTTTCTGGCCTTTGTCAACCGCTTCAATGCCAGACCTAATAGCTTCTGCGATGTATGTTGCAGTATATACACTTAGAGCGAATGCGAGTGCGGTGAATTCAGGTGAAAAAACCATCCCACCTTTAAAGTTAAATCCTTTTAGTGCAGGGTAATCTAGATGGAGTGGTGACCCAATTATGAAATACACAAAAGCAGGTAAACCAATAACTAGCAAGGCCGAATACAAAAATGTAGAAGTATAGGTGCCAGTTTTTTCATGTTTTTTCTTAAAATATCGCTTCATTGCAATCACGCTAACTATAGCAACTACAAGAGCCACAACAACCCATAAGAATCCATCTTCGGCAATAGGTTTAGGAAAGTAGAAGCCTCTTTTGTTTATAAAAATAGCGTCAAAGAATTCGAAACTCTTGCGAGGGTGTGGGAAAATTATGAGAGATATGTTGTACCAAAATAATATCTGCAAAAGTACTGGAATGTTGCGAAATAATTCAATATAGCCTCCAGCAAGCTTGGAAATTAAATAGTTATTGGAAAGCCTAGCGATACCTATAAGAAGTCCAATAATTGTGGCAAAGAATATGCCTACTATTGCTACAACAATAGTATTAAGAAGTCCAACATAAAAAACCCTTAAGTTGGAATGCTCAGGAGTGTAATCTATAAGAAATTCACTAATATCAAACCCTGCTCTATTCTTTAAAAATGAAAACCCTGTGTGAATACTGCGAGCTTCAATATTAATAAATAGATTGTCTATCGCAACGTAAGCCATAAAAACTATTGCACACAATGCTACGGCTTGAAAGACATAACCCCTTACTTCGTTATTGCTAAGCAAAGAGAGTAATGATTTTGATTGTTTCATTTAAACCTGTATTAAAAAACCAGCCTATATAAATAGGCTGGTTTTTGTACTACAACGCTGTTACTTATCTGAATGGCGGTGAATAAAGAATACCACCGTCAGTCCATAGAGCGTTCACACCACGTGCGATACCAATCGGTGTATTAACACCAATATTGCGCTCGAAGCTTTCAGAATAGTTACCTACCTGCTTAACTATTTGGTAAGTCCAATCTGAATTTAAACCAACATACTCGTGAGTGTTGCCAGAACGACCCATTAAGCGCTCACGCTCAGGGTTGTTTGAAACATCATCAACGGTAGCGCTAGTTACGCCTATCTCTTCAGCTGTGATCATTGCATTTAGTGACCATCTTACGATATTAAACCACGCATCGTCACCTTGACGTACTACAGGCCCAAGAGGCTCTTTAGAGATAATCTCAGGTAATACTACGTGCTCTGAAGGGTCATTAGATGCAGCTCTCATTGAGTATAACCCAGAAGCGTCAGTTGTTAAAACATCACAACGACCTGAGTCATAGTTTGACAATGTCTGTGCATTGGTATCAGAAACTACAGAAGTATAGTCAATATTATTTGCTTTACCCCAGTCAGCTAGATTAAGCTCAGTTGTTGTACCAGCTTGGATACAAACAGCAGCACCACCAAGGTCCATAGCTGAGTTAATACCTAGAGAAGACTTAACCATAAAGCCTTGACCATCATAGTAGTTAACACCAGCAAAGTTAAGCCCTAGTGAAGCGTCACGTGTGATAGTCCAAGTAGTATTTCTACTTAACATGTCAATCTCACCAGACTGCAAAGCAGTGAAGCGCTCTTTAGCTGTCAGAGGTACAAACTTAACTTTAGTAGCATCTCCAAGTGTAGCAGCAGCAACCGCACGACAAACGTCAACATCGACGCCAGTCCACACGCCAGCAGAGTCAGCAGCAGAAAATCCAGCTAAACCCTTTGACACACCACAAGATACGCTACCCTTAGCCTGTACATCGCTCAAAGTAGATGCTTGAGCACCACTATAGACACCCATTGCCAATAGAGATACAGCAGAAATTTTTATCAATTTATTCATTTTTTCTCCTCTTAATAAAACAAAAAAACAGTTCGATTCATCAATTATTACAATCTCACTGCAACTATTACAGTTTCATGTAAGTAGCGAACTGCAAGATGTTGAGTTTAATCCAATTCACTGCGCAAGTCTACTAAATATAAAAAATAATTGTAACGATTTATTTCTTAGTATTAAAAGTATGTCAGATATATATTAATACTTTATAGTATTTATTTAATTGGCCTAGTATAGGGTTATACTGTTGGTTAAGGATCTCAAATAACGTCACTATGATTAAATATCAAAAAAGTGTAATAGTTACCAAAGAAGAGATAGAGACTGCCGTAAATGGTTTAGCAAAACAGTTAAACGATAAATACAAAGGCAAAGAGGTGATTGCTATCGGCCTGTTGAAGGGCGCATTCGTATTCATGGCAGATGTAATAAGGCAGCTAGATATCGATGTTCAGGTGGAATTTCTAATAGTAAAATCATACAAGAACGGCAGAACGAATGGAAAACCTCAAATAGTTCTTGATCTCAAAAAAGGCATAACCGAAAAAAATATTGTAATATTCGAAGATATTATTGATACTGGAAGAACCCTTGCTGCGGTGAAAGAATATTTGAAATATAAGGGCGCAAAAGATGTTGAAATAGCGGCCCTTTTAACCAAACCATCAAGGAGAGAGGTTGTGGTAGATATAGACTATTCCCTTTTCACCATACCGAACGAAATAGTGGTTGGTTATGGACTTGACTATAACGAATATGGTAGACAATTTTCGAACATAATAGCACTAAATGATGCCGGCATTGAAGAACTCAAGGAGTAAAGCTCTTCAAAGCGACCTCATAAAAAAACTACGACACATTTAACATTTTTTTAACCACAGAGACATCTGTACTATTGATGTTATTATTAGACGCTACCCTGTACCAGGCGTCTGATTTTTCTAAGTTTGTTTCAACACCTTCACCAGTCAGATAAGAATACCAAACATTAAACTGTGCAGCCACATGGCCCTGCTGAGCGCTCCTTTTATACCAAAAAAAGGCATGTACCGTGTTCTTACCAACCCCCCTACCATTCTGAAACACATCTGCCAATGCGTATTGAGCATCAGAATCACCTAAATATGCTTTATGTTGCAGTCTTACAGCTTCTGCATTCAATTCAGATTCACTCAACAAGTGTTTGTGCATTTTGTTCATTGTTCGTCCTTACTATTTTTAGTTAAATATACATTAACTCTACTGATAATTCAACAGTTATATGTATATAAAACATATATTTATTTTTTTATTGTTAAATCAAATAGTTATACGCTAATTATGTATTATTTAACTTACTGGTATTTTTTAACTTTAGTTAATTAATAACACTACAAGTAAAAAATAACTATAATGGTAAATAATTGAACAAAATGAGTCGAAATAATATGACCACTCTGACCAAAGAATATCTGGCTGAAGTCCGTAGTAGGACTGGATTCTCAGACTACAGAATTTCTCAAGAATACAACATAAACCAATCAAACTTGAGTAAATACAGCTCTGGCAAGTCGGCACTATCTGAGACGCACGCATGGCTATTTGCCGATATTTTGGGATTAAACCCAGCTGAAGTTGTCGCTAACACTAAACTTGAGCATGCAATAATAAACAACAATAAATCGAAGTCCATATTTTGGCAAGAACAGCTAGAAAAACTTTCAAGTGGAAAGGAGTCTACAAAAATCTCAATCGCTCAAATTAACCCTATTGTTGGAGATATTAGTAATAACACTAAAATAATTGTTGACATGTCCATAAAGGCGCATGATTCTGGCGCACATTTACTTGTTTTTCCAGAGCTATCATTAATTGGATACCCTCCAGAGGATCTTGTTCTTAGAGAAGGCTTCATTAATCAAGTTGAGGATGCAATTGATTTCATCATTAACAATATTCCTAGACAGATTGCTATTATTTTTGGTGCTCCCACAAGGGATGGAGATAAGCTATATAACAGTGCCTATTTAATTCAGAACGGTAGGTCTCGAAATTATCACAAACAGATACTTCCTAATTATGGTGTTTTTGATGAGAAGAGATATTTTGCTAGTGGTAGCAATTCATTAGTATTTGAATGCCAAAATAAAAAGATTGGAGTTGTTGTTTGTGAAGACTCATGGTCCTACGACCCTGTCAACATGGCCGCTAACAACGGAGCCGACACAATTATATGTATCAATGCTTCCCCATTCCAGGTAGGTAAGCATAAAGAAAGAATTAAGGCCATAAAGCAAAGAGTCACTGAAAACAATGTTGATTTTATATATGTAAACAGTGTTGGTGGGCAGGATGAGCTTGTATTTGATGGAGGTTCATTTGCTATGGACAAGTCAGGCAATGTTACCCATCAGTTACCTTTTTTTCAAGAAATGACTTATGACTTGTCAATAAAATCTGATAGCACCCCTCCATCACAATCGATAGAGCAAACTGTGTATCAAGCTTTGGTGCTTTCAACCAAAGACTATATTGAAAAAAACAGTGTATTCAATGGCGCAATTATAGGTCTATCTGGCGGCATTGATTCAGCATTAACCCTAGCTATAGCTGTTGATGCTTTAGGAAGTGAAAACGTACAAGCAGTGATGATGCCTTATGAATACACCTCTAATATGAGCCTTGAGGATGCAAAATCTCAAGCAGGCATGCTAAGTGTTGATTTACAAAACATTCCAATACACCCAATAGTGGACACTTTTAATTCCCAGCTCAGTGAAATATTTCATGGATTAGAGGCAGACACCACCGAAGAGAACCTGCAAGCTAGGGTCAGAGGATCCATGTTGATGGCTATATCAAACAAAACAGGCAAAATATTATTAACTACTGGTAACAAGTCCGAGATGGCTGTTGGCTATGCCACCCTTTATGGCGATATGTCTGGAGGTTTCGCTCCACTAAAGGACATTTCCAAAACTTTAGTGTACAGGCTAGCAAAATATCGAAACTCTGTCTCAGAGGCGATACCACAACGTGTTATTGACAGAGAACCATCAGCCGAACTTTCTCCTAACCAGGTCGATTCAGACACATTGCCACCATATGACCAGCTAGACGAGATACTTGGCCTATTTGTTGAACGCAAACAGTCAGTTCAGCAAATCATTGACCAAGGATTCGATAAGGAAACTGTGTCCAAGATTAGTGGCATGGTTTTAAATAATGAATACAAGCGCAGACAATCAGCCCCAGGTCCAAAAATCAGTAGAAATGCCTTCGGTAAAGAGCGACGCTACCCCATGACATCAAAGTTCAGACCCTAGAATATAGCTCAATTTAATATTAACCATAAAAACATTTTTTCGGGATTATAATTTAATTCACTATAACCAACTCTGGCTCTAATTATGTACAGTTATCATAACAGTACCTTAAATCAATCAACAAGCATAAGTGGCACTTTGATCGACCTTAGAAGCGACACTGTTACCCTTCCAAGTGAAGACATGCTTAAAGCCGCCTACAGGTCGCCACTAGGTGATGACGTTTATAGCGAAGATTTTACCGTATTAGAGCTACAATCTTTTGCTGCAGAAATGTTCCATAAAGATTCTGCATTATTCTTTCCATCCGGTACTCAAAGCAATTTGGCAGCAATACTGTCACATTGCAACAGAGGAGAGGAAGCATTAGTAGGTAGAGAGTATCACTCGTTCTCTCATGAGGCCCATGGAGCGTCAGTGCTTGGAAGTGTTGCCCTTTCCCCTATTGATACTAACTATAACGACGAGCTGACAGTCGAGTCTTTGAAAAATGAAATCAAGCCTGACGATTCGCACTACCCAATAACCAAACTAGTATGCCTAGAGAATACAGTGTCGGGAAAAGTTCAAGATCAACACAAAATTGATGAAGTCTGTAGACTTGCTCATAAGTCAGGACTAAAGATTCACCTAGATGGTGCCAGGATTTTTCATGCCCATGTTCATTCCGGCCTGTCGTTAGAGTCATTGACTAGCAATATTGATTCTGTTTCTGTCTGTCTATCGAAAGGTTTAGGTTCTCCAATAGGATCTCTGCTGATTGGAAATGAAGAGCTTATCGAGAAAGCTAAACGGATTCGTAAACTTCTAGGCGGTGGTATGAGGCAGGTAGGAATTATAGCGGGTTGTGGTCTGTACGCATTACAGAACAACATAGAGCGACTCAGTGATGACCACAGTAACGCTAAAAGGTTAGCCGACGGACTGTCAACAATTGAACAACTAGAGGTAACCTACGAGGAGACACAAACCAACATGGTTTTCATTGAGTTTTCTGAAGCCATTGAGGGTGAACTGAGTAGACACCTTTTTGAGAACAAAGTTAACACAACTTTTACCTCAGGAAAATCTAGGTTAGTCTGCCATATGGGTATTTCAACTGAAAACATAGACCACATAATTAAATGCTTTGTTAAATTTTTCTGTCATTAACAAGTAAACAAAAATAACAATGATCAGTCACTTCAGTAGTAGCATTGGTAAATTAAATACGGACTACCTTAACTATACCGACACCTTGGTCGATGGATTCCCACAGTCAAGCCCAAAAACCCGTATATTTAAACCGGTTGACAGTAACTATAGTAAAAACAGCGTAATACAATTCCCCAAAGGCTACACTAAAGAGTATCTTGAGCACAAGCTGAATCGACACACATCTCCAAAGTATCATCAACAGCTAGAAAACCAGACAACAAAATATTTCAAATCAATTAGTGACTTTATTAGTAAATATTCAAACAAAGACAGTATGCACAAGATCCCGTGCGATGTGGTTGTTTGCTCAAAAACTTCTAATGAAGATAACAACATATCTCTTGTACACCTGAACTATCCAAATGAGTGGTCGGCAGGTGAAGCTATCGGTAAGCCCTTCTACTACTTCCATAAATCCATAAAGAGGAGGGATGGAAGCAGCATAGTTCCTGACCACTACAAACTAATAGATAACTTTGTAGGGAGCGGAAATTTTTATGAAAGGGTCGGAGCATACTCTATAAGGGAGACTCCTCACCTAGACATGCACCCAGATTTGCAACAAAAGTGTAGCTGGAATCCAGGAACCGAAATAGAAGACTTTTATCTAAGGTTTGAAAGACAGGTAGTGGCAGGTCTGCCTGAAATTGACTCATTCATATTCCTAATACATACATACTTCGTATCTGCTTCAGCCAAGCCATCTCTAATGAAGTCTGCAATACAGAACAGAGATCACTACTGTTACCCTAGGGATGTAATTGATACCATGGAGAGAGAGCTTATTGATTGCTGTGATAGACATGTATTGAACAAATAGAAGTCACAGCTTTATTCATTCGTCTGCAGGTATGGTGTATACCTATTCTCTGCATATCTCACAATTCTTGTTACCAGGTAGTTTATGAACAAATAAATAATCCCAGCTATCAGGAAGATTTCCACTGGAGTCCAATACTTGGCAATAATGTGTCTTGCTATACCTGTTATCTCCATAAGCGTTATCGTGCTTACAAGAGAGGTACCCTTTACCATTAAAATCATCTCGTTGCCGTATGCAGGCAGTGCCTGCCTAAATGCTATCGGCAGTATGACTCTTCTATAGAGAAGAATTCCACTCATACCCATAGACCTGGCAGACTCAATCTGTCCATGAGGGACTGACTGTAAACCGCCGCGTATTATTTCTGCGGTATAAGCTCCAGTGTTTAGTGTGAGTGCTAATATTCCGCACCAATATGCCTCCCTAAAGAATGGCCAAAGAAAGCTTTCCTTTATCAAGTCAAATTGAGCCAGGCCATAATAAATAAGAAATATCTGCACTAGCAATGGTGTGCCTCTAAAATAAAACACATATGACCTTGAAACTATATTTAGTAGCCTGCTTCCAGAAATCCTCATAAGCGCTATGCACATAGCTAAAACGAACCCAATTGAGAGTGATATTGCAACTAGCTCAATCGTCAAAGGTATGCCTAACAGCAGCTTTGGTAGCGAGTCACACATCAGTTGAACTTTTAGGCCTAAATACTCCTTAGGGAGTGAAATGCAAATACCATCTATACTCATGCTTTCTCCCTTTTTACGCCTTTGTTGGCCCAATTCTCTGCACTATTTAGCGCCATAGATGATGCCGTAGTTAGTACTAAATATAAAATCGCAGCTGACATATAGAAGGTGAATGGGGAATACGTTGAGCCAGAAGCTATATGTGCCTGTCTCATAATTTCGACTAGACCAGTAACCATTATCAGGGCAGTGTCCTTTAGAGTTAACTGCCAGACATTGCCAAGCCCTGGCAAGGCGTACCTCAGCACTTGAGGAATAAGTACTCGGTAAAAAACAAGGAACTTGTTCATTCCTACTGACTTTGCAGCCTCGATTTGGCCTCTTGGAACGACTAAGAATGCACCCCTTATGACTTCAGTTGAGTATGCCCCAGAAATAATGCCTACCGCCAGGGCTGCAATTAAAAATACCGGCAACTCGATATATTGGTTATAACCGAACAAAGAGTTTGCAATCGACATGACTGCATTGTTAAAGCCAAAATATAGTAAATAGATTACTAGTAGCTCAGGAATCCCACGAACGACAGTAGTATAAGTATTTCCTATAGCCCTTATCAGCCTGTTTTTTGATAGCTTTGCTATTGTTCCAAAAATAGAAACAAAAAGACCTATACACATAGCCGAAATACTAACCATTATTGTGACCATAGTAGCACGCAACATTTCGTCACCCCAGCCCTGGTCTCCAAGAGATAGTAAATGAATGAATTCCATCGGCAATTAACCCTCTAGGTTCGAAGCTAGGAACTGTTTTAAGCGTTCTGACTTTGGAGAATTAAATACTTCCTTGGCTTCGCCCTGCTCTTCAATTAGTCCTTCATGAAGAAACACGACCTTCGATGCTACCTCTTTGGCGAAACCCATCTCATGAGTTACAACAATCATTGTACGCCCTTCTTTGGCTAGAGACTTCATAACCCTTAAGACCTCTCCAACCAATTCAGGGTCGAGTGAAGATGTAGGTTCATCAAAAAGCAATATGTCAGGGTTTACAGCTAGAGCTCTAGCTATAGCAACTCTCTGCTGCTGTCCACCTGATAAGCTTGACGGGTATTGTTCAGCCTTTTCATTGATTCCAACCTTTTTCAACAAATCATAGCCACGATCGATAGCATTTTGTTTACTAATTTTTTGCACATGGATGGGCGACTCTATTACGTTTTGTAGTACCGTCATGTGGGTCCATAAGTTGAAGTCTTGGAACACCATGGCAAGCTTTGTCCTTATCCTGTCTACCTGCTTATAATCAGCAGGGCAAGGGTCTCCAGCCTTATTTTTAGTCATGGAAATAAGCTCTTCGTTAACCCATACGTCCCCAGAATCTGGAGTCTCAAGGAGGTTAATACATCGAAGTAGTGTGCTTTTACCTGATCCGCTAGAACCGATGATACAAATAACGTCGCCCTGGTTCGCTGTCAAGGATATCCCTTTAATTACATCTAGACTTCCGAACGATTTCGTTAGGTTTTTTATTTTTAGTGCTGTTATCATTTTGTTAAATGTATTTTTCAGATAAGTATAACTATGATTGAGCTGAATCAGTTAGTAAAAAATGTGATCATAAAAAAAAGCGGTTATTTTGAGTAACCGCTTTTGTTTTATTAGGTTAAGTAAATACTTTACATAGATATATCTTTACCGAACCATTTAGTGAAGTGGGTTGCCAATGTGCCGTCAGCCCTAGCTTCGTTTATCGCTTTATTGAACATGTCCTTGAGGTCTGAGTCAGATTGACGTAAACCTACACCAACTCCAGGGCCAAATTGACCACCGCCAAGCTTAGGACCAATGAAGACAATGTCAGAGCCATTACCGCTAGCTATGAAACCTTCCATAGAGCCGGAGTCAGACAGTGCGGCATCGATCCTTCCTGCAGCTAAGTCGAGCTCGAGGTTTTGCTGTGTGTCGTACGTTTTAAGTGTCACAGAGCTACCTAAAACATCTCTAACAAAGTTTTCGTGCGTTGTCGATCCCTGTACACCCACCACTGAACCATTAAGTGCTGCCTTTAGTGCATCAACATCAGCAGAAGGACCTAAGTCCAGATTGACGTTTCCAGATACTCCCAATGACGCCACCGACGATGAACTAAGGGTTGAAAATGAAGCAGGCTCAGTTGCATAACCCTGTGAAAAGTCAATCACTTCCATTCTCTCTGAAGTTATTGACATTCCAGCCATAATTGCATCATATTTACCGTTCTGAAGGGCAGGAATTATGCCGTCCCAGTCCTGCGCTACGAGGACGCACTCTACACTCATCCTTGCACAAAGGTCCATAGCTAAATCCACTTCAGCCCCCTCAAGTTGGCCAGATGCGCTCGTACCGTTCCATGGTGGGTAAGCACCCTCTGTACCTATCTTAACTGTTGTCCAAGGGCCGTTATGTTGGAACAGTGCAGATGCACTAGTTACCAATGTAGCACCAAAGAGTGCCATAATAATTTTTTTGTTCATTTCTCCTCCTTTAGTAAACAAAAACAAATCCCACAAGAAGCTACCAAACCGTGCTTTTATATGGGATTAACAAACTATACCCTATAATTTGTGATCACAAAACATAAAAATCAAAATATATAGATTCTAGTAGGACCAGTATGAAAAACTCAAATATAAAAATACAGAAACTAGATGCAAAGCATTATCTTCATTCATTCATTCACAAATTTTGGTGAGTTTAGTAAAAATATGATTATATAAAGAGGCAAATAAGTTATCCATATTCGATTAAATACTGAGAGCACGAATTAGCCCTTCAGCCTTGTGTTTTGTTTCGTCTAGCTCGCGACCTGGTATCGAGTCATG
>DQME01000106.1 GCA_015659815.1 Gammaproteobacteria bacterium
AGAATCTTTAGTTGAGTCGTCTGTACTCTTTTCGTTCTCTGTTATTATTGATGTAGGAGCTTTGTTTGTTTTGGTTTTGATATTAAGGATAAGTGTACCTAGCCCTATTTTGTCGCCAACACTTATGTTTATGCTGTCAACTTTACCGGAAATCGGTGAAGGAATTTCCATTGAGGCTTTGTCGCTCTCGAGAGTTATTATGCTTTGCTCTTTTTCAACGTCATCACCCTCTTGTACCAACACTTCTATGACATCGACTTCATCAAAGTCACCTATATCTGGAACAACTACTGGAGTAATCTGAGAACCCAAAGATAACGATTCAGAGTTGCCCTTTTCATGGCCTTCATTAGCGTCATTGTCTGTTTCAATATCAAGTATCGGAGAGCCGTTACTAATCTTGTCACCTATACTTGCATGGATTTTAGTAACCTTTCCGTCATATGGAGAAGGGATTTCCATTGATGCTTTGTCACTTTCTAACGTTATTATGCTGTCATTTTCTTTGATAATGTCGCCAATTGATACTAAAATCTCAATTATCTCGACTTCATCAAAGTCACCAATGTCAGGTAAAGTTACCTTGTTAATGCTAGCCATAATACAATTTTACACTGTAAATCAAAGGTGCTAATTATAGCAATAAAAAAATTCAATATATGAAAGGTTAGATTGCCTTTTCAGATCCAGATATTATTCTTTTTATGTTGCTACGGTGGGTATAAAAAATCCATAAACATATAGCACTAATAACTAAGGTCGCACTTAAATTATTTGTAACTATATAAAAACACATTGGAGTAAAGAAAGTGGCGATAAGCGCTGAGAGTGACGAAACCTTTAGTATCTTTGCAACAAACAGCCACACTATTGAGAAGAAAAGGCCTACCAAGTAATGAATGGCAAACAAAGAGCCAATGAAAGTGGCAACCCCTTTGCCTCCTTTAAATTTATAAAAGATAGGGTACACGTGCCCTAAAAAAGATGACAGTGCTATCAAAGACAAATCGAGTAAACCAAGTTCAAGGTATCTGGCAATTATTATTGTTATAAATCCTTTCAATGAGTCGCCAATTAAAACAATTGCTGCCGCTTTCTTGCCGCCAATCCTTAGAACGTTTGTTGCTCCAGGATTTTTTGACCCTTGGCTTCTCGGGTCGTCTATTTTCAGTAGACGACATACAATGATTGCAGATGATATTGAGCCGATAAAATAGCTAAGTATGAATAAATATATTAACTCGGGTAACATAGTATTTTTTATTGAAAGACGTCTGATTAAGGTTCTAATCAGTTAATTAAATGTTACTATGGATATTATATTTATACAAGGCTTAAAGATTGATACTGTTATAGGTATCTATGATTGGGAGCGAGAGATCCGTCAAGAGGTTGTTCTTGATTTGGAGATATCTACAGATATTAAAGCTGCAAGCGAAACAGATAATATAGAACAGACCCTTAGCTATAAATCGGTATGTAAAAGGTTAATTGATTTTGTTAGTAAAAGTGAATTTCAGCTTGTAGAGACATTAGCAGAAAGGGCTGCACGGATAGTAATCGAAGAGTTCGATGTTGATGCTGTTAAGCTGACCTTAAATAAGGGTGAGGCAGTAACAGGCGCACAAGGAGTGGGAATTATAATTGAGCGCTCAAAGTCTTCTTATGTCGATGATTAATATTCATATAAATATTGGATCAAATATTAATCGTAGAAAAAATATTAGTCTTGCAATAGGGTCTCTTAGGTTGGTATTTTCTGACTTAAAGTTTTCGTCACTATATTCAAGCCCAGCAGAGGGCTTCGAAGGTAATGATTTTTATAATATAGGAGTCAATGCTAGTACAAATTTGTCCGTTACAGAAACCATATATGAGTTACACAAGATTGAGAGCGCTCATGGTAGAGACAGGGCACAAGAGAAGTTTTCATCAAGAATAATAGACCTAGATTTAGTCCTTTATGGGGACATGGTTCATCCCGAAGTTAATGTACCTAGAGACGACGTACTTAAATATGCCTTTGTTCTTGCACCTGTATCAGAGTTAAACTCGCAATTACTCCACCCTATAGAAAAACAGTCATACCTAGGGCTTTGGGAGGTGTTTCAATCTGAAAATAAATTCAGTTTAATTAAGTATAATGCAGACAGAGTTTTGGAATAATTATAAGTTGCTATGAAAAAAATATTTTTTTGTTTTGGTTTGTTATTTACCCTCATTAACACAAACACCTCTTTAGCCGAATATCTTGAAGGTAAGCACTACGTTGCACTCGATAAGCCGGTAAAAACCGAAACTGGAGATAGTGTTGAGGTTAGAGAGCTTTTTTGGTACTACTGCCCACATTGCTTTGATTTAGAGCCGATGGTAAATAATTGGCTAAACTATAAGCCAGATTCAGTCAAGTTTATTCGTCAGCCAGCCGTATTTTCTGATAGATGGGTTAATGGCGCAATCTTCTATTACGTACTCGAAGAGATAGGAGAGCTTGAAAGGCTCCATAGCCCACTATTTAATGCTATACACATTCAAAAAACAGCGTTTATAGATCAGGCAGACTTTGTCGACTGGCTAGTAGATAATGGCGCAGATGAAGATAAGGCCAACGGCGCATTCAAATCTTTTTCTGTAAAAATTAAACTTAATAAATCAAAGATTAATACTGTGAAATATCACTCAAATGGAGTACCAACAATAGTTGTAAATGGTAAATATTGGGTAGACTCTTCTCATGCCGGCAGCAATTCTGAAATATTTAAAGTGGTTGATTATTTAGTTCAGAAAGAGTCCCAATAGAAGTAAGTGCCAGGTGATAGTGTTTTAGTTTTATCTGGACTTGACCCTAGCGGCGGTGCAGGAATAAGCGCTGACATTGAGACCATTAATCAGTTCGGGGTAACAGCGCTACCAATAATCACTACTCTAACTGTACAGAATACAGAGTCAGTACTCAGCACTCTTGAGGTCGACAGTGATTTCATTTACGAACAGTTTAAGCACCTAAAGTCTGACATTGACTTTTCAGTTATAAAAATTGGTTTACTGTCATCTGAAAATCAAATCAACACTATACATTCTTTGTTGTGTATGTGCAAAAACATTAAGGTCGTGCTCGACCCTATCATCAAGTCAAGCTCCGGTACTGGACTACTGAATGATAGAGCAGTTGCTGCAATGAAGTTAAAGCTGTTACCATATGTCGATGTATTAACACCAAATATATCTGAGTTACAAACATTATGCCCGAACATGAGTGAGCTAGAAGCAGTTAAATCGTTGCCCAGTAAGTGGATCCTTATTACTACCAGTGATTCATCAGATAACGATATAGAACACCGACTGTATTGCAATGCAAAACTAGTTGAAAGTTTTAGTTATAACAAACTTCCAGGTTTATATCACGGATCTGGATGCACATTATCGAGTGCTATAAGTGCTCTCCTATCCTTAGGAGTTAAAGGCGACATTGCCTGCGACAGGGCATTGGAATACACTTACCAAACCCTATTAAACGCCAAGAGTATAGGTAAAATGCAATATCATCCTAATAGGCAATAACCATAACATGAGTTTTATTAAGAACTGGCTCCGTGCAGACATACAAGACATAAATGCATACCATGTCCCTCCTGCATTAGACATGATAAAGATGGACGCTATGGAGAGTCCATTCTCATTGCCAGATGAAATGATTAAGCAGTATTTGTCTTATCTAGCCAATGTTGAGCTTAACCGTTACCCAGTCCCTGACTCCCAAGAACTGAAAAGAACGCTACGTGATTTGATGGACATTGAGGATGAGCTCGGTATTCTTCTCGGTAATGGGTCTGATGAGCTAATACAGATTTTAGCTTTAGCTTGCAAAAGCGGGGACACAATACTGAGCATTGAGCCTAGCTTTGTGATGTACGATATTATTGCAAAATTTACTAGAATAAATTACAAAAATGTTCAGCTGGACGACAACTTTGAAATAGATATAGATTCAACCATTCATGCTATTAAGAAGTATAACCCTAAATTGATATTCATTGCCTATCCAAATAACCCTACAGGAAATTCATTTAGTAGAAGTCATATTATTGACATTATCAACACTGCCAGCGAAGCTCTTGTAGTACTGGACGAGGCTTACTATGCCTACGCAGACGATAGCTTCTTAAAAGATGTAGCCAATTTTCCAAATCTAGTTCTTCTCAGGACAGTTTCTAAAATAGGTTTTGCTGGACTTAGGTTGGGACTATTAATAGGAGACAAGGGCACTGTCGAACAGTTGGACAAGCTAAGACTGCCATACAACATAAACTCTCTGACACAAGTTAGTGCAAGATTTCTTCTCCAGCATAAAAATGAAATAAATAATAACGCTAACACTATCATAGAGCAACGAACCTATCTAACAGATGCACTAACGAATATTAATGGTCTGTTGGTTTACCCTTCTCAAGCAAACTTTCTTTTATTTCAAGCCCCAAATGCAGATAATCTGTTTGAAAACCTTAAAGATAACGGTATATTGATAAAAAACTTATCAAACGTTCCCAGGCTAACTAACTGTTTGCGCGTCACTGTCGGGAGCGTAGAACAAAATAGGCAGTTTATTGAGGTGGTTAGAAGTTACTATGGTTGACAATAAAACGCTGTCTAAGTATTGTTCTGATTACCTTAAAGTTGATCAATTTAATGACTATAGCCCAAACGGATTACAGATAGAAGGCTGCAGAAATATATCCAAGATTATTGCAGGTGTGAGTGCAAACATTGACTTAATTGAGAAGGCTATTGAACAAAAAGCTGATGCATTATTTGTGCACCACGGATTTTTTTGGAAAAATGAAGAACCCTCAATTATCGGGATAAAAAGAAACAGAATAGCCCTTATAATTGAGCACAACATAAATCTGTTCGGTTATCATTTGCCGCTTGATGCTCACCCTGTTGTCGGTAACAATGCTCAACTGGCAGAGGTTCTTAATATAGAAAATCCAGAGCCAATCTCTGATACCTTGGTGTGGACTGGGCATGTAAATTCAACGCTCCAAGATTTATCTGAACTAGTCGATAGTAAGCTGGACCGTAAGCCATTGGTTATAGGTGAAAAGTCGAGCCAGATCAGAAAGGTAGCATGGTGCACCGGTGCTGCTCAAGATATGATAGAGGTTGCTATAGATATAGGAGCTGATGTTTTTATTACTGGTGAAGTTTCTGAAAAGATTCCAGCGATAGCCAAAGAGAACAAAATTGCATTTATCTCTGCAGGACACCACGCCACTGAAAGGTACGGAGTTCAGGCCTTATGTCGGCATCTTAGTGATAAATTTGAGCTTGAGTATAGTTTCATAGATATCGATAATACAGTTTGAGTAATTAAACTGGCTTTTCCAGTAGTAATTAGGCATTAATTCATATTAATTGTTTGTTATTGGTTAGCTAGATTAGCCTTGAAGCAGTGTAACTTTCACGTTCAATCGTACCAATAAAGTAAAGTATAATAGTCGTGATTTAATAATTTTCGATTTATTACATTTATGAGTAAAAAATTTGATGTTGCAGTTGTTGGTGCAACTGGAGTTGTAGGCGAGACAATCCTTTCTATACTTGAGCAGCGAAACTTTCCAATTAATAATTTATATCCACTGGCTAGTTCTAACTCTGCTGGGAAAAAAGTTCTATGCCAGGGAAAAAGTTGGACAGTCCAAGACTTGGATAAGTTTGATTTCTCCAAAGCCCAGATAGGGCTTTTCTCTGCGGGCGGTAGTATTTCAGAAAAATATGCACCCATAGCAGCAGATGCTGGGTGTGTAGTCATTGATAATACCGCACATTTTAGGCGTGATAAGGATATACCACTTGTTGTTCCAGAAGTGAATCCGCATGCAATTGCAGGGTACACAAAACGCAATATCATTGCTAACCCAAATTGTTCAACAATACAGATGCTGGTTGCACTTAAGCCGATATACGATGCTGTTGGTATTGAGCGTATAAATGTGTCTACTTATCAGGCAGTTTCTGGTTCAGGAAAGGAGGCCATAACTGAGCTTACAAACCAAACAGCCAGGTTATTAAATGGGCAGGATATAGATATTGAGGTTTACCCAAAACAAATAGCATTCAATGTCATACCACATATAGATGTTTTCCAAGAAAATGGCTACACCAAAGAAGAAATGAAAATGGTATGGGAGACTCAAAAAATATTCGAGGATGATAGTATTTTAGTAAACCCAACTGCGGTTCGTGTGCCAGTTCTTTATGGCCACTCAGAAGCTATCAATATTGAAACTAAAACTAAAATAACAGCTGATGAGGCTACTAAATTATTAGAAGACGCGAATGGTGTTAGTGTGGTTGACAGGCGTGAAAATGGTGGTTACGCGACTCCATTTACTGAGGCAACTAACAAGGACGATACATTTGTAAGTAGAATACGCGAAGATATTAGTTTCGAGAAAGGTCTTAACTTGTGGGTTGTTTCTGATAATATTCGTAAAGGTGCAGCACTCAACACTATACAGATTGCTGAAATTTTAATTGAAGATTATTTATAATCATTAAATAATATGATAAAAGTATCAAGAAAAACTAACGAAACTGACATAACTGTTGAGTTAAATATATACGGCTCAGGGTTAGCAAATATAGAAACAGGAGTACCATTTCTGGACCACATGTTGGACCAGGTTGCACGCCATGGCTTGATGGATATTAGCATAAAGTGTGAAGGAGACACCGAGATCGACGATCACCACAGCGTTGAGGATATCGGTATTACCCTTGGCCAGGCTTTTGCTAAATCAGTTGGAGATAAAAAAGGTTTTACACGCTATGGACACTCATATATTCCACTAGACGAAGCGCTATCAAGAGTTGTGCTGGATTTATCAGGAAGGCCTGGCTTAGAGCTTAATGTTAGTTTTACTAGGGCCATGATTGGAACCTTCGATGTAGACCTAATAGGTGAGTTTTTCCAAGGTTTTGTAAATCATTCTTTGGTTACACTACATATTGACAACATTAAGGGCGATAATTCACACCACCAAGCAGAGACAATGTTCAAAGCTTTTGGTAGAGCATTGCGCATGGCGGTTACATTAGATGATAGGCAATTAGACAAAATACCTTCGACTAAAGGGTCTTTATAAGTGTCAAACCAAAGCATCGCAATTGTCAATTATGGCATGGGCAATGTTCGTTCGGTTCAAAAGGCCATTGAGTATATAGCCCCAAACGACTATGTATTCCTGACTGACGACCCCGGGCTAATTAGCGATGCTGATAGAGTGGTCTTTCCTGGTCAGGGTGCTATGGGGGCATGTATGAAAGCCTTAAAAGAGCACGATCTTGTTGATGTAATAAAGTCTTGTGCACTCGAAAAACCTTTTCTAGGAATATGCCTAGGACTGCAACTATTGTTTGACCATAGCGAGGAGAATGATGGCACTGTAGGCCTATCAATAATCCCAGGTAATATAGTTAAATTTCAAATAAATAATCTAAAAATACCACATATGGGGTGGAATACAGTTAAACAATTATCAAAACATCCACTTTGGCATAAAATAGACGATAACTCTAGATTCTATAGCGTGCACAGTTACTATGTCCAAGAACACAATAAAAGTGTTGCCTGTGGATTAACAAATTACGGCGTTGACTTTACTTGTGCAATTGCAAAAGATAACATTTTCGCAGTTCAATTTCATCCAGAAAAGTCACAGAAAGATGGGTTACAATTGCTGACTAATTTTGTTAACTGGAATAATTAGATCTCTAAAGTGTCAAAGTGCTACTAGCACAATAGTAAACACTTATAGCTTTTTATCTATTGAATGTACTTCTTATAAAGCAGTAATCAATTACTAGATTTAATATGATGAACACAGCTCATTACATTTTGGTGATAACTAATACCAAAGATATTTAAATGGTTTAGGTAGTGGTAAAGCATATATATATGCTTCCTAGTATCAAACCCGTCATCAAGTGGGTAATGTTTA
>DQME01000170.1 GCA_015659815.1 Gammaproteobacteria bacterium
ATTTTCGATGGAGCGACCACCTCTTATAAAAATCTACTAGATTGGAATGTATCAAGAGAGCTCTCAAGAATAGTTCTCCCTGTGTCGAACTATACTGAAGTAATATGGAAGATAGATTTACATAATTTTTTCAAGTTTTATCAATTAAGGGGTGACAGTCATGCACAACAAGAAATACAAGACTATGCTAATGTAATGTGGAAATTAGTTGAACCACATTTCCCTTTATGTTGTGAAGCATTTATGGATTATGTATTGAATGCAAAGACTTTTTCTGCAAAAGAAATGGAAATTATAAAAGACAATCTCAACAATATTGTCGCGACTGACCGATTAACAGGACGAGAAGAAACAGAATTTTTAGAAAAATTAAAATAGAAGGAAATCATGCTACCTACTGAATACCAACAGTTTATTCATTTATCAAGATATGCAAGATGGGATTATGAAAAAGAGCGAAGAGAAACATGGCACGAAACAGTTGAACGATACTTTGATTTTTTCACGAAACATTTAAACGAAACGTGTGGATATGTATTAACTAATGGTGAAAGAACAAGCATAGAAAGGGCCGTTAAAGAATTAAAGGTAATGCCATCTATGAGATGTTTAATGACAGCGGGGCCAGCATTAGAAAAAGAGAACGTTTCTGGATATAATTGTGCCTACGTGAAAGTAGATCAACTTAGATCATTTGATGAAATTCTTTACATATTAATGAATGGTACAGGTGTTGGGTTTTCGGTAGAAGAAGAATATACAAATAAACTTCCAATAATTCCAGATGAACTATATGAAACAGATACAACTATTGTTGTTGCAGATTCTAAATTGGGATGGGCTAGAGCATTTAAAGAACTTGTAGGATTACTTTATGGTGGACATATACCGAAGTGGGATGTGAGTAAAGTTAGAGAGGCAGGAGCACCATTAAAAACTTTCGGAGGTAGAGCTTCAGGGCCTGATCCTTTAGTAGATTTATTTAATTTTACAGTAGATACTTTTAAGGCTTCAATAGGAAGAAAACTTAAACCAATTGAATGCCATGATATTGTATGTAAGACGGCAGAGATAGTCGTTGTAGGCGGTGTTCGTAGGTCCGCTCTTATTAGTCTTAGTAATCTTAATGACCGTGAAATGAGATTTGCTAAACACGGTGAGTGGTATAAAGATAACGTACAACGTGCGCTCGCCAACAACTCAGTTAATTATAAAGAAAAGCCAGATGTTGGAACTTTCATGCGAGAGTGGTTATCTCTGTATGATTCAAAGTCTGGAGAACGTGGTATCTACAACGGTTTAGCAAGTAAATATCATGTAAATCAACTAAATACTAGAAATAGGGATAAAAATGGCACATACATTCAACGAAGAGTGGCTAGAGATGATTTCGGTACAAATCCTTGCAGCGAAATCATTCTACGATCCAGAGAATTCTGCAACCTGTCCGAGGTCGTCCTCAGAAGCAACGACACTTTGCAGTCTATCAAAGACAAGGTTAGGATTGCGACTATCCTTGGAACTTTCCAATCCACTCTCACAAACTTCAAATATCTCTCAAGAGAATGGAGTAAAAATTGTGAAGAAGAGCGATTACTGGGAGTTAGTCTCACCGGAATCATGGATTGTGCCCTGACCAATGGTACAAAAGGCAACATAAAAAAAGTACTGACTGAATTACGAGAAGTAGCAGTTAAAACAAATGAAGAGTATGCAGATAAATTAGGGATTAACCGCAGTGTATCTATTACATGTGTTAAGCCGTCTGGTACTGTTTCTCAATTGGTTGATTCTTCTTCTGGTATTCATGCCCGCCATAACCCCTTTTATATTAGAACTGTAAGAGCGGATAATAAAGACCCCCTTTGTAAAATGATGAAGGCTGAAGGTTTTCCGAATGAGCCGGATATTACAAAACCTGAACACACAACTGTCTTTTCATTTCCGGCAAAGAGTCCAAAGGGTGCCACATGTCGAAATGATATGACTGCATGGAAGCAGTTATCACTATGGCACACTTATGCAAAAGAGTGGTGTGAACATAAACCAAGTGTGACAGTATCCGTCAAGGAAGATGAATGGGTCAATACGGCCGCATGGGTCTATGAAAATTTTGATGAAATAAGTGGTATTAGTTTTCTACCATTTAGTGATCATACTTATAGACAAGCACCGTACCAAGATTGTACTGAAAAAGAGTACAATGAACTATTAAGTAAAATGCCAAAGAAGGTCAATTGGGGCACTTTGGCAGAATTTGAAACTCAAGATTATACTAGTTCTAGTCAAGAGTTTGCGTGTACTTCAGAGAAAGGCTGTGAAGTTGTTGATATTTCTCCACAAGTTGCACCATAGAGAATGAATATCAACAATCAAGACATTTAGCTGGAGTAGCCATGTCAATAGGTTTTAAAGATAAATTTGGTATGTGGTTAGATGATGTAAAAGACAGAATTTACAATGTCCTTGGTCAAAACAAATCAGAAAAAGAAGAAGATTTATACGAGACTAGATGGGTGTGGTATCATACCTTGTTAGTCGTAGAATTGTTTATAATAATTATTTTATTGGTATTTATAGCGATATGAAAACTGAGACTAAGTATTTTTTTAAGAAAGTATGTATAGTAGGCCTTATTTTCTCACTTATAGTATTTCTTATGGTATTTTTTGTCAAGGGAGTAAGAGCAGAGGACAATAAACCATTTATTAAAGTTCCTAATGATGAGTGGCCAAGTCAAGTTATTTTTGATACTGTACATGTGTGTTATCAAGGAACTTTGAACTGGATAGCACAGGGTAATCCCAATCTTATGAATACGCCACCACCTTATAATGTTGCAAGAGTTATGACTGTTCATTGTTTTTGTGTATTAGACAAACTCAGGACAG
>DQME01000090.1 GCA_015659815.1 Gammaproteobacteria bacterium
GGCTCGACAATACCTAGGGATATTGAAATTCCTGGTAGAGACGGAAAGAACATTCATTTTGCAATGGATTTTCTAACACAACACACAAAAAGCTTGCTCAACACTTCATTAACAGATGGTAATTATATAAATGCTAAAGATAAAAATGTGATTGTTATAGGTGGAGGCGACACAGGTACAGATTGTATAGCCACAGCCATAAGACAAGGCTGCAGCAGTCTAGTTAATATGGAGATAATGCCTAAACCTCCAGTAGATAGAGGTCACAATAACCCCTGGCCATTATGGCCCCATATTTACAGAACCGATTATGGTCACGAAGAGTCTCAAGAGAGGTTTGGCAAGGATCCAAGAGAGTTTTCACTCCTGAGTAAAGAATTTCTTGTTGATGAGCACAATAAGCTGACAGGACTTAAAACAATTAATTTAGATTGGGAGGAGACATCTTTAGGGCAGCAAAGCATGAAAGAGGTAAGAGGGACTGAGGAAATATGGGAGGCTGATCTTATATTTTTAGCTATGGGGTTTGTAGGCCCAGAACAATACCTGCTAGATAAGATGAAGGTTAAATTAAATGATAGAAATAATATTCATGCAGATTATGGAGATTTTTCAACCAGCATCGAAGGTGTTTTTGCTAGCGGTGATTGTCGACGAGGACAATCATTGGTTGTCTGGGCAATGAATGAAGGTAGAGGTGCTGCTTTAGCAATTGATCGGTTTTTAGAAGGTCAAAGCACATTATCAGCCCCGATGTTAAAGCTGGGTTCTCTAAGAGGTTAAAGGTTCAATAATGAAATGGTTGCTTTTAGTTAAGAACCGTCTGTCCTTCGGTTCAGCTGGAATGGCTGAAGGCATTATCGACTGTGGTCTCACCTACTTTGTGCTGATCTAGCGGTTAATGAGTGGTTAATAGTATAAAATCAGGTTATATAAATTGAATTTTTTATTTTATGTGTATGTATTATTTTTTAGGAGAACTTTGATGAAAAAAATTATTCTGGCTACAGTGATTGGGGTCTTTATGTCTGTGACAGTTATGTCTGATGACCATGAAGAAAGTACGGTGGTGATACCTGCAAAAATTAGTAAAGAGGATGCTGCTGGTGCTATTTATAACCGTCCGGATATGGTAGAGGAGACGAATAATGGAAACACCACTTTAGACGTAATGACCATGCTCAGCAGTGATGGAAAGTTTGGTACCGGAATGTATCGGTCTGGAAAAGTTCATTATGATATTACCGAACCTTACGGTGTCGATGAGTTCTTTTACATCCTTGAAGGAAGTATCACTCTAACCTCTGCAGATGGAACTGTGCAAACAATGAATGCAGGTGAAGCAGTTAGCATTCCCAAAGAATGGACAGGCACATGGGATACCGATGGCTATAACAAAGTATGGGTCATATATACAGAAGATGGTTCTGCTCTAAAATAAAATTATCTAAAAAGCAGTTGAGAATTAATAGAAGTTATTCCGTGATGTTTTCACGCTTAAGTATAAAGAAATATGGATCATTCATATCTTTGTTATCCATTAACCCTAAAACAGTATTTTCATCAAATTTTCGAAAGTGATCATAAATTGGAAATTGATCACAAGCCCAGCCATCTATCGAGCAGCAGCCAGCGCTGCTTTGAAATGAAAGCCCATTGCGATTACTACGATTACCATGAGATTGAACGTGACTTCGAGGTAGCCGTGAATCGCGGGCAGATCTACAATACCGACCAGCATCGCAGCCACCAGAACGTGATAGGAGATACCAATATATCCCAGAGTAACCGCCGCAATTTTTGAAGCCACTGAATCGCCGTACAGTGGAACCGCCACCAGCAGAGCAAAAACCGCCCACATCCAGAA
>DQME01000065.1 GCA_015659815.1 Gammaproteobacteria bacterium
ATGCAGGAGTGAGTATATAAGCATAGAACCGTGACCGTTGGATAGCACGAAGCGGTCTCTGTCTGCCCAGTTGGAATTCTTTGGGTTGTACTTTAAGTGGTCATTCCACAGGACTTCGGCAATATCTGCCATACCCATTGGCGCTCCAGGGTGTCCTGAGTTTGCTTTCTGAACTGCGTCCATGCTTAGTGCACGGATTGCATTGGCTAAATCTCTGCGTGATGGCATATGTGAATAATCCTCGAACAAAACCAAAACATTATACACTCTCAACCCCAAAAGGGCATATCTCTAAAGTATTGCTTTTTTCAATTAGGGTTGAATTGTATTAGTATAAATAAACCTAATCAGAGGGGTTGTTTGATAATAACACCCCATTAGAATATTTCGATATTTTTATGACATCTCCATTGTCATCCCAAACGGTGAAAAGACCATCCAGTTTGCCATCAACAAAGCTATTCTCTATCACCTTTTGACCATTAGAGTGCCACTGTGTGAGTAGCCCATCTCTGAGATTGTTAACTATGTTTACTTCGAGCTTCTTTTGTCCATTCTCGTGCCACTCTGTTCGCAGTCCATACATTTTATTGTTTGTGTAGTGGGTTTGAAGTTTTAGTTGTCCACTCTCATACCACTGACTTTCAGCACCATTCGGCATGCCGTTAGAAAAATTTATCTCGATTTCTTTGTTACCGTTCTCATAGAACTGAGTAAATACACCATCAATTAGACCGTTACGAAAATTAGCTCTCTGTTTTATTTTTTGGTCAGGGTAGTTTGACTCGTATAGCCCTGTGTATGGGTCAGGCTCTCCAACTGCATAAGTAATATTGTCACGCTCCTCTATAAGGAATACCAGTCTTTCTGTTGCAGACGCATTCGTTCCTATAGATAATAGAATTATCGCTATTACAATGTTACTCAAACTACAAAATAACTTCATTGTCATACATACAATATACACCCACTTTAATAACTCTACAACACGAGATATTAATTTATTCCTTAGTTAAACATAAATACATCTGGTCTATGCTTCAGAGCTGTAACTAATCAGGTCCATCTTGGCAGCCAAGTTTCTGGTTGGTATTAGCTCCTGATAGTCATCTGAATTGAACCAACCATTAAGGTAATCCATACCAGGAAAACTTATAACTACAGTGTCAGTGTGGTCTTTTTTTCCGGAAAGGGCTTCCAAAGCTTTACCCCTGAACACAAGTTCACCGCCCCACGGCCGTAATGTTTGAGCTACTCTAGCTCTGTACTCTAACCATTTATCTTTATCTTTAATGATAATATTGCCTATAACGTAAGCACTTTTCAACGCACACCTCCGTTCAATTATAACTATTAAGGTTTACAGTATACTCAACGCGCACATAGCAGTCATAAACATCTGCAAGAAGTAATAACCTGTGTGAACCTGTTTAGTTGTACAATATAATCATTAAAAATGACACAACTAGTTTAAGTCATGACTAAAGACGAATGCAAAGAACTGATACAAGCAAACCCTTGCTACTGTGCAGTAGCGGTTGCCTTATACTACAAGGACAATGACAATCCAGATCCCAACAAGAAATGGAAAGAAGAGTTCGCAAAGTACCCCTGCGGGAAAGAGTACGTCCACTATATGGACGAGTAATTTTTTTTCAGCTATGAGCGAGATCTTGCGTAGCAAGTGCCATGACTAAATATATCCGGGCTACTTAATTATTGCCTAGACCTTAAAGGTCTCCAATTAACTATAGTTGCCCCTACCCCAACAAACACCAACGCTCCACCTATAGCCATTGAGATTGTAAATACTTCATCAAGGAGCAACATGCCTGTAGCTATAGATGACACCGGTAGCAACATAAGAAACGGTGAAACCTTGCTTACCTCACAAACCCTTAAGAGGTGGTACCATACAGTGTAGCCGAGTGCCGTCATCACTATAGCTAGATACAGTACTATTGACCAATCAACTAGGGTAGCGCTCAATATAGACTGCACCTGCCCATTTTCAAATATAAAAGAAGCCAAAATCATTTGTGGTGCTGCCATCACAGATACCCAGGCCAGAATAGTGATTCCAGATAGTGACTTCAGCTTACTGACCATGATCTGTGCTAACGCCCATATCACTGCCCCAGTAAGAACTAATGCGACACTATCAAGGCTCCCCTCCAGCCTTGGTTCTCCAGATATAACAAAGACCCCGACAAAAGCTAGGGACATTCCAATTGCCTTATCCCAGCCCACCTTTTCTTTTAGAATAATGGCTCCTAGAAGGGCAAGAATAGGGGCCTCTAGTTGCACCAATATTGCTGCAGTAGAGGCATCAAGCCCCCTCAAACCGTTATAGGTTAGTCCGTACTGAAGTGTTGACCCAACAACTGCAACTACAAAGATATAGCGCATATGTCCCCAGGGAGGTTTTGTAAACCAAACTATAATTAAACCAGCAATACCGAAACGCATAGACATTAAAAGTAATGGTGGGAACTGTTCCATTCCAATTTTTGCAAGGGTAAATCCGATTCCCCATGTAATTGGCACAATCAAAGCCAAAAGTATGTGCTTAGTATTCATTGCTTAATTTTACTCATTTACAAAATTAATAGGGGCAAAAATGATCCCTCTTAATTGATATATGTAAGCCTAAATGCTGTCTATATTTAACATAAAAAGCTCATTTAATAAAGAAAAAAATAACTACTTACTAGATTGGAATTGAAACTAACCAAACCTAAAACTTATGTTGCTAGGTTAAGTATATTTGTATGTCACTTTGGATTGTTATTTGACTGCACTTAGATCAGCAAGCTCTTTTAGGCATACATGCTTAATTGGCATTCTGATATTGAAATAGCTAACCTTGCCTGAATTATCGTCACTATCATTGGCTATAATTTCAGCCAGGGTTGTTCCACAGTAGCGCCCTTGGCAATTCCCCATTCCACACCTAGATTGGGCTTTGATTTGATTAACCTCAACACTACCTGAATGTATATGTCTACGTATTTCTTGTGCTGTTAATTCTTCGCATCGACAAACAATAGCCTCGTCTTTTGGGTTAAGTATATTGCTTGGTGGTGCATATAGGGCGTCTATAAATTGTCTCGATGACTCTTCCTTGGACCTCTTAATCATGAACGGTTC
>DQME01000066.1 GCA_015659815.1 Gammaproteobacteria bacterium
AGGATATGGTTAGTAAGGGTTTTGGGCTTCTTAAATAGTAATAAATACTAGTCTTAATTTTGTATTATAGGAAACTATAGTAGATTAGTAATTCTTAGAAAAACCAGATGGCTTTTTAAATTTTTAACTATGAAAAGTAATAATTCAGCACACAAAATAATGTATTTAAATCCTGTAGGGTTTGATGCTTATGATTCGTTTTTTGCAGAAATGATAAGAAAGCACAAGTTTCCAAATTCAGAAGTTCATGTAGCTTCACTTTCTCCATCAGTGGGGCAAATGGATAATCTAGAGTACAGAACTTATAATGCACTTATAGCTACAGATCTTATTAAGGCAACAAGACAAGCATCAGTCGAAGGATTTGACGCACTAATTATTGGATGCTTTTACGACCCATTCTTATTTGATTCTAGAGAAATTTCTGGCGATATGGTTGTTGTTGGACCATGCCATTCTTCGATTGAAATCGCACTAAAGCTATCCAACTCTTTCTCTGTTATTATAGGACAAAAAAAATGGCAGCATGAAATGCAATCGACAGTAATAGAATATGGTTTTGGAGAACATTTGGCCTCATTTAGAGATGTTGGTATGACTGTTCCAGAGTTTCAAAAAGACCATAAGCTTACAGAAAAAAAATTAATGGAGGCTGCTCGTCTAGCAATAGAAGAAGATGGGGCAGAATCTATAATATTAGGCTGTACATTGGAATTTGGTTTTTTTGAAAAAATTCAAAATAAATTTAATATTCCAGTTATAGACCCTTCAATAGCCGCATTAAAACAAGCAGAGCAAGCCGCTATTTTAAAGAATCAATTTGGCTGGAAGCCTTCAAGGCAGTGGAGCACTGAAGCCCCACCTGAAAATGATATTAATCGCTTTGGTTTGTTTAAAGAAGAATATCATTTTGGAAATCGTATAATTGTTTAATAAGTATTAAATCCAGTGGAAAAACGCAACAATAATGTTAAGGCTTTTATTAGTTTTGATAAAGTTAGTAAGAGCTTTGGTGCAACCAATGCATTAATCAATTGTTCAGTCGATTTCGAATTAGGAAAAATTCACTCTTTAGTTGGTGAAAATGGAGCAGGTAAGTCCACTTTAGGCAAGCTCATTCTAGGTATTTATAAGTTAGACAGTGGAGCTATTTCTATTGATGGAATTCCAGCTTCATTCTCATCGCCAACAGAAGCCGTAAAGCTTGGCTTGGTAGGAATATCACAAGAATTATCGTTATTGCCTGATCGTACAGTAATTGATAATATTGCCATGGGCAGAGAGACAACTTTCGGTCCCTTTGTTTCAAGTAATAAAACTAAAGAACAAGTCCTTAAAGTTATGGACAAATACGATCTTCATGTAGATCCAGAAAAAATAGTTGGCATGTTGTCTGTAGCTGATCAGCAAAAGGTTGAGATTCTTCGAGCCCTGAATACTAACGCGCGTTTGATTGTTTTTGATGAGCCCACTGCCCGATTAGCTGGCCATCAAGTAGAACAACTCCATAGCCTAGTGCGTTCTTTGGCCAAGTCTGGAAAAGCTGTAATTTATATATCTCATTATCTCGAAGAAATCCTGGCTATTTCTGACACTATCACATTATTAAGAAATGGTCAGAAGGTTAGAACAGAATCAGCTTCCAATGAGACTCGAGACAGTTTAATTGAGGGAATGACTGGTCGTGATGTTGGGAGTTTATTTCCAGAAATATCAAAAATTGATCCAACTAAAGAGGTTCTTTTAAAGGTAAATAAGCTTTGTCGAAATAACGAGTTTCAAGATATTTCATTTGAAATAAAAAAAGGAGAGATTCTTGGTATCGCTGGTTTGGTAGGTTCAGGCCGTAGTGAATTAGCACTCACTATTTATGGTGATCGGCTTCCTGACAGTGGCTCCATTGAGTTTTGTGGAAACAAGGTTGGCTTAAAAGGTATTTCAGATTCGGTTAAGTTAGGTATGGCGATAGTTCCAGAGTCTAGAAGGGATCAGGGGTTAATGCTAGAGCGTTCACTTTTAGAAAATACGTCATTACCATACTTAAAAAGATTTGCTTCATGGTTTTATGGTATTAACAAATCTCAAGAACGGAAAGAGGTTATAGATAGTTGTGTTGAAACAATGGTTAAGCATGGTGGTATTGAAAAAGAGGTTCAGTTTTTATCAGGCGGAAACCAACAAAAAGTTTTGTTTGCTCGTGCCGCTATGGGCAAGCCAAAACTGCTGATAGCAGATGAGCCTACACGTGGTGTAGATATTGGCTCTAAGCAGGTAATTTATGAGTTAATATCACAATTGTCAAAGGTTGGAGAAGCGGTTCTACTTATCTCTTCAGAGGTTGAGGAAATTATAGGCATTGCACATCGAACGCTTGTAATGTCAAAGGGAAAGGTTGTGGCAGAACTTAGTGGTTCGGAGTTAAAAAAATCAACCATCATGGAAGCAGCATTTAAACAATGATAATCTTATGAATAAAGCGTTAGAATTTTCGAAAAAACATGGTATTGCTATAATAACAATAGTAATTTTTATTCTTTTGGCTATAACAACTGAAGGTTTTTTTACCGAACGCAATTTAAGAAACATTATAGATCAACAGTCTACAATTTTGATTGCGGCTTCATTTATGACAATTGTAATTATCTCTGGTAATTTTGATATTTCAGTCTCTGCGATTTTTGTTGTTTCTCCTTTATTTACGCTATTTGTTGAGAACGCAACTGGAAATTTGTTTTTGGGTGTATTGGCAGGTATTAGCATTGGATTATGTATGGGGGCCTTTAACGCCATAGTTGTTACTTATTTTAAGGTGAACTCATTTATTGCTACACTTGCAACCTCATTTATGTTTTTTGGGTTAGGCTATCTTATTAGTGACAGGTCGTTGATGAGACCTGCGGGAGAGGCGTATCAGCAAATTGCCCGCACTAAGATTTTTGATATTACATCAGCAGCATGGTTGTCATTAATTATTGTAATTATTGCAAGTATTTTGCTTACGCGTACTCGTTTTGGTCGTAATGTATTTGCAACTGGTGGTAACCAAGAAGCAGCCCGCTTGGCGGGCATAAATGTAGCTAGAGTCCAAGCAACAGCGTTTATTCTTCTTGGGGGAGCTGCGGCTCTTGCTGGCATTGTTAGCTCTTCAAGATCTATTTCAGCTCAACCATCTGATGATTTTAGCTTTGTTTTTGCTGTACTAACAGCGGTTATTGTTGGTGGTACTTCAATCGCTGGAGGTAAAGGCGCAATATGGAGAACGGTTGCTGCAGCATTTTTTCTAGCCTTCATGAGTAACGGGTTTAATTTGAATCAAGTTGATCCTCTTTGGCAAAGAATTATTTTAGGGCTTGTTATAGTTATTGCAGTGGCGATAGATTCATGGTCTCAACGGAGAAATGTTTAATGATTAATAAAACCAATTATATAAAATGTCTAAGGTTATATTTGATTAGAGTTGGAGTAGAAATATGATTAGAGTTGGAGTTGATGTAGGCGGAACTAATACTGATGCTGTCGTCATGGAAGGAAAAAAATATTTAGGAGGCACTAAGTGTCCTACCACACCTGACATCTTAACTGGTGTTGAGAACTCAATCAGGGGTGCTTTAACTGAAGCTAAGATAAACCCTTCAAAAGTAGACGTTTTAATTGTTGGTACAACACACTTTGTAAACGCACTTGTGCAGCGTGTAAATCTTGCGAATACAGGGTTAATTCGTCTTTGTTTGCCATCTGGAAGCTCTATTCTGCCTTTCACTGACTGGCCAAAATCACTCATTGATGGAATGGGTGGTTCATATAGACTTATAAAGGGTGGATATGAAATGGATGGAAGCGAAATTTCCCAGCTTGACCCAGACGAGCTAATTAATGCAGCAAAAGAATTAAGTAATTTAGGATGCAAACAAATTGCAATAAGCTCTGTTTTTGCTACAGTGCGTGGTGATATGGAGCAAGAAGCTTTTGAGACACTAACTAAAGCCATCCCCAATATAAGTATTACTTTAAGTAAGAGTATTGGTGGAATGGGTTTACTAGAAAGAGAAAATGCCGCTATTATTAATGCGTCGCTAAAGCCTCTGGCGAATGAAGTGATAGATTCGTTTAAGTTACTTCAAAATAACCTTAAATTATCGTGCCCTATGTTTTTTACTCGTAATGACGGAACATTAATTGAAGCTGCAGAAGTAATTGAATTACCTGTTTTAACTTTTGCGTGTGGGCCTACTAACTCTATGCGTGGAGCTGCTTTTCTTTCTGGATTGGACAACGCGTTAGTGGTTGATGTTGGCGGTACTACAACAGATGTCGGTGAAGTTCAAGATGGCTTTCCTAGGCTTGCAGGTACTTCAGTGATGGTTGCAGATGTGCGTACTAATTTCTCAATGCCTGACGTTATCAGTATTGGTTTGGGAGGTGGTTCTATAGTAAGCTCCGAAGATCCGCTATCTATTGGGCCAGTTTCTGTTGGTCATGAGTTGCCTCAACGAGCGAAAGTTTTTAATGGAGACACTTTAACTGCAACTGACCTAGCCGTGGCTGCAGGGCGTTGTAAGATTGGCGATAAAAAGGCTCCATCATTAACTTCGCTGGACAAGTTAATTGAAATCATGGATAAAATGATTGCCGATAAAGTGGCACGTGCACGAACTAGTAATAAAGTTATTCCTGTTATAGGCGTTGGAGGAGGAAGTGTAATGATGCCATCAAAAGTTGATGGCTTAGAAGTTATTTGTCCGCCACATAATGATCTTGCCAATGCAGTTGGCGCAGCTATTGCTCAAGTTAGTGGACAGGTATCGCGTGTAGTATTAGTGGATGATAATATTGATCGTGATAGTGCTATCAAGGAGGTAACAGAGGAGGCTAAAAAGCTAGCAGTTGAAAGACATGCAGATCCCAAAACTATTTCTGTTTTAACGGTATCGGATATGCCATTGTCATATTTACCAGGCAACAATTTATTGATCAATGTTACTGTTGTAGGAGACCTTTTATTGGAGACTAATTAATGAGTGTAAAAAAACTAACTTTCGTTGATAAAAAATCTCTTAATGCAATCGCATTAGGAGGGGCTGTTCTAGGTTCTGGAGGTGGTGGCGACCCTTATGTTGGGCGATTGATGACACAGCAAAGTATAGAGAAATCAGGAGGTGTTAAAGTTATTGATATCGAATCTTTGCCAGATGATGCTTTGATTTTGCCTATTGCCATGATGGGTGCACCTACAGTTATGGTGGAAAAATTTCCTTCTGGTAATGAATTTGCCCAATTAATTCCAATGATTGAAAAGATGCTTACTAAACCCGTTTCAGCTATTTTGTGTGCTGAGGCTGGAGGCTTAAATTCAACAATTCCTTTTGTAGCTGCCTCAAAATTAGGCTTGCCAATAATTGATGGAGATGCGATGGGACGAGCCTTCCCTGAGCTACAAATGGTAACTTTTACTTTAGGAGGTATAAGTGCAACGCCAATGGCAATGGTAGATGAGAAAGGAAATGGCTGTACTTTTGATACTATTAGTAATGTGTGGACCGAAAAGCTTGCTCGTGCAATCACTATCCAAATGGGAGGCTCAGCTATGTGCAGCCTTTATCCAGTTACAGCTAAAGAGTGTAAAGATTATTTAATCAGGGGAAGTCTTTCTTTGATTCACCATATTGGAAATATCATAGAGAAACATAGCTTTAATGCATATGAAATACTTGTAAAAGAATTAAATGGAAAGCATCTTTTTCAAGGAAGAGTTCGAGATGTTGAAAGGCGAACTGAGGGTGGCTGGAATAGAGGCATTGTTAAGCTTGAAGGCATAGATGAGTTTGTTAATCGCGATGCAAAAATTGATTTTCAAAATGAATTTTTGGTTGCCATGGAAGGAGATACAGTTCTTGCAACAACGCCGGACTTGATTTGCGTGTTTGATTCTAATACAGGCGCTCCTGTTACTGCTGAAACAATTAAATATGGTCTAGCTGTTAATGTACTTGGTCTGCCGTGCAATCCAATTTGGCAAAGTAAGGAGGCTTTAGATATGATAGGGCCACGTTATTTCAAATATGATATAGACTACAAGCCACTATAAGTTTCGTAACTTTCAAATACGCCCTTCATCAAGCGCTAGACAGGCGGCTTGAGACTTACCATATGTCTCCATAATCGGTTCAGATATTTTACAACTCTTCTTAGCATGTTGACAACGAGGATTAAAGGCACAACCAGTAGGCGGACTTATTGGAGAAGGTAATTCCCCTGTTAACTTAATGCGATGTCGTTTTATGTTGATATTGGTGCTAGGAGTTGCTGATAATAGAGCTTGGGTATAAGGGTGTTTTGGGTTATTAAAAATTACCTCACTTGG
>DQME01000086.1 GCA_015659815.1 Gammaproteobacteria bacterium
GGTATCACCCCATCGAATGGTTTTTTCTTATTAGACCACCCCTTCCTTCCTTTAATTTTTGAAAAATCTATTTCATCATTACCGCTACCATAAAGTACTATTTCTTTGTGGTTTTGGCTTAGATCTTCGAATGGTGTATTAATACTAAATCCATAATATTCACCAACCAATAGTAAAGTTTGATAAAAGTAAGCATTAGATCGACTCCATCCATATATAGCACCATCTGCCAAACTCATTTCTGGATTAGCCACCACCTTGTCCTCATCAAATACATCTTTTACACCTAAGCCATCACAACTAGGGCATGCCCCTACTGGGTTGTTAAATGAGAACAGTCTTGGTTCAAGTTCTTGCAACGAATATCCGCACTCTATACAAGAAAACTTAGAAGAATAAATTAACTCTTGCTGTGAAGAAGATTCATCCATTGAGGCGACTTTAACTAGCCCCGAGCTAAGGTTTATTGCAGTCTCTAAAGACTCAGACAAACGCAACACAATATCTTGACGAACAATTAAACGGTCCACAACTATCTCTATTGTGTGCTTGACTTTTCCATCCAAGACCTCCATTTCATCTAAGAATAATACCTCACCATCAACTCGAGCTCTAAGATATCCTTGATGGGACAATTCATCAAGCATTTTTACATGACTGCCCTTGCGATTTTGAACTATGGGAGCAAGTATCATGATTTTCTCACCCTCAGGCATTTTTATAATTCCGTCTACCATCTGTGATACGGTTTTAGATTCTAAATTTATATTATGTACAGGGCACTTTGGTAGCCCTGCACGAGCATAAAGTAGCCTAAGATAATCATAAATCTCGGTAATCGTTCCGACAGTTGATCGTGGGTTATGTGATGTTGCTTTTTGTTGAATAGAAATTGCAGGAGATAAGCCCTCAATGTGGTCTACATCTGGCTTCTCCATTAGTGACAAAAATTGTCTCGCATATGCTGACAATGACTCAACATATCTGCGCTGACCTTCTGCATATATAGTATCAAATGCTAATGAAGACTTGCCAGATCCAGACAAGCCAGTAATTACCACAAGCTTATTTCTGGGAATATCTACATTAATATTTTGTAAGTTATGCGCTCTAGCACCACGAATACTAATCTTATCCATTGTTAGATTAAATTATATGAAGACCAAAGAGTTTATTATAGAGAAGCTACAATATTTAGTATATATTTTTAACTATTACTCACTATCTAGCAATGTAAAATTGTTGCTAATAATTTTCTACACTCAACAAATATGAGTAAATATAATCGTATCTTACTTAAATTAAGCGGCGAGGCGTTATCGAGTCCTGAGCATACAATAGACCCTACAACTCTTAGCGATGTGGTTGGTATTATAAAATCCGCTTTAACAAGCAATGTTGAGGTCGCTATTGTAGTTGGCGGTGGAAATATATTCAGGGGAGCCGGACTTGCAGAGAGCGGCATGAATCGTATAACTGGAGACCATATGGGAATGTTGGCTACAGTAATAAACGCTCTAGCAATCGCAGACGCATGCACAAGGAGCGATATCGATGCAATTGTTATGTCTGGATTCCCTATAGGTGGTGGGGTTTGTGATCCTGCTGACCATAATCTGGCAAAGAAACACCTTTCAGAAGGGAAAGTGGTTATTTTTTCTGCTGGAACTGGAAGCCCATGCTTTACCACTGATACCGGTGCAGCTCTAAGAGGTATTGAAATTGATGCTGATATAATATTCAAAGCAACAAAGGTTGATGGAGTCTATAGTGATGATCCGCTAATAAATCAGGATGCAATTCGCTATGATTCTTTAACCTTTGATGAGGCTATAGAGAAGAATTTAAAAGTCATGGATATGACTGCATTTACATTATGCAAAGACCATGGTCTGAAAATATGTGTGTTTAGCATGCTTGAGAACCCTAACACACTTTCTGATATATTAAATGGCGCCCCATTGGGAACCATGGTGGGTTAATTAGTTATTTTTTTTAGGACGGTAAAACTATGTTAAATGAAATACAAAAAGATGCTGAAGATCGAATGAACAAAACCATTGCTATCTTAGAGGATTCTTTCAGTAAGATAAGGGCTGGTCGTGCAAATCCATCTTTACTAGAGCAAGTTAGTGTGGAATACTATGGATCAATAGTTCCTATATCTCAAGTATCTAGTGTGGTGGCTGAAGATTCAAGAACCTTAAGAGTTACGCCATGGGAAAAAGATATGGTAGCCCCTATAGAAAAGGCTATTTTGGTATCAGATTTAGGGCTAAACCCTCAAACAATGGGTCAGGTTCTTAGAATACCGTTTCCCCCATTAACAGAGGAACGTAGAAGAGATTTAGTGCGAGTTGTTAAAGAAGAAGCAGAGCACGCCAAAATTGCTATTAGAAATATTCGTAGAGATGCAAATTCTGACTTTAAAGACCTACTAAAAGAAAAAGAAATATCAGAAGATGAGGCAAGACGAGCTGAAGAAAATATACAAAAAATTACTGATGATCATGTCCACTTAGCAGACGAAAAATTACACCACAAGGAAAACTCTCTACTAGAAATATAACCATTCATTCTTTTAGTACAATAAAAAGTCCGCATATAGCGGACTTTTTATTAACTATTCAAAATATAAGAATCATCTGTTAGCAATTTCAGTAACACAATCAAAGTACTGATCCCACCTAGATGGGGAGAATAGAGTACCGTGCTCAAGTTGTGGGCCTTCATTATAAAGTGTACCTGCAGATAAAGATTTTGTGAACTTATCAAGGTTATATTTGGTTAACCCTAAAGTTTTTTCGCATATTTCATGTGCTGCTACGGTAATCTCAACCCCTGAAGAGGTCTCCCCAATAACTGTTGCTAATCTGGTCTCTTCTGCTAATCTAGCTTGATAGGCCGCATTCGATGCAGCAGCAGCAGCTTTCTCTTCGGCAAGTTTTGCCTGGAAATCCGCAAGTGCTTTTTCTCTTGCTAATCTGGTCTCTTCTGCTAGTCTAGCTTGATAGGCCGCATTCGATGCAGCAGCAGCAGCTTTCTCTTCGGCAAGTTTTGCCTGGAAATCCGCAAGCGCCTTTTCTCTTGCAAGTTTGGCATGATAAGCCGCATTTGATTCAGCAGCAGCAGCTTTCTCTTCGGCAAGTTTTGCCTGGAAATCCGCAAGTGCGCTTTCTCTTGCAAGGCCTTCTTCAAATTCTGCTAACTGCTGAGCTAATATTTCATCTTCTGCATTTGTGTTAGTCAGTGTCATTGTTTGCGCTTCTAACTCACCAACCACAACCTTATCAGTTACCGGTTCAATTACTTCAATAACCTCATCAAGAGACTCAACCGGACCTTCATCCCTGTCATCGCCACCAGCCATAACATTAATAGCAACAAAAAAAGTAGCTGCTATGCTTAATAAATTCTTAATCATTTTGTTTGCATCTCCATAAATAAAAAGTTTAGTAACCTCTTTAGCATTATATTTTATACTACTTATTTTGATTCTAATACATATTTTATTATGCTGCAAGATTTTCTAATAGCCTGTCAGGACCCCCCCCTAGATAGAGTTAGCCAACAGTTAGTAGAGCAGTCTATTAGTGCATTTTCAGTAAAGAATGGCAATATCCCAAAATGGAATAAAGCCTTAACTCAAATAGGGCATCTAGAAAAATCCGATGTGAAATATATAGACCCTTATGTAACAATCAATATTAAACAAAAAAACACTTACAATCTTAATAAGTACCTTAAACAATTGATTCCATGGAGAAAAGGTCCTTTTCAGCTAGGGGATATCAAAATAGATAGTGAATGGAATGGAGACATTAAATGGAAAAGAATTTCTCCACACATAAAGTCATTAGAAAATAGAACTGTACTTGATGTTGGATCAGGAAACGGCTACTTCACCCTCAGAATGGCCTTGTCTAAAGCAAAAATTGCAATTGGTATAGACCCATTTTTACTATTCAACTATCAATTTCAAGCATTAAGATCCCTCATGAAAAGTCCCCCAAATGCTTTCGTATTACCATTAAGGTTAGAGCAACTACCGGACACAAATGTATTCGATTCGGTTTTCTCTATGGGAGTGCTTTATCACCAAAAAGACCATATGAACCACTTAAGGAAGCTTAAAAAAATGCTTAAGGATGATGGTGAACTTATTTTAGAAACACTGATAATTGAGGATGACTATGAATATGAATTAGTTCCAGATGGAAGGTATGCAAGGATGCGCAATGTAAGTATAGTTCCATCAATTAAGACCCTTTATTCTTGGTTAACAAGTGCTGGATTCAGCACTATAAAATTGGTTAGTGTAAATCAAACAATCCCTGAAGAGCAGCGTACCACTCCTTGGATTGGAGAGGACAGCGCTTCTTTGATAGATTTTCTAGATCCAAACAATAACAATTTAACGATAGAGGGCTATCCTGCACCCAAAAGGGCTGTATTCATATGTCGAAATTAATGCTTCATATTTATCTCTAAATAACAATGTCTAGACCTTAAACAGTATAATTCGATCTATGATTAGTAAATTTATTGTGACACTATTGCTCTTAACGAGTAATGTAGTAGCCTCCCCTCTCATAGTGGTAACTATTAAGCCTATTCATTCAATTGTCAGTGCATTGACTCATGATATTTCAAGCCCAAAATTGTTGTTGAATTCTAAACAATCAGCACATAACTTCAATCTAAAACCTTCACAGTTAAATCTTGTTATGAAGTCAGATTTATTGATTGCTGTAGACAATCATTTTGAATCAGACCTAAACAAAATAATAAAAAATATAGATACTACAAAAAAAATTATTATTACTGGGTCTAGTGAAATAAACTTATTACCTACAACCGATGGTTCTTCAACAAACTATCACTTATGGTTGGACATAAACAACATGAAACTTATCGCGCAAGATATAAGCATTATGCTTATAAGAATTGATCAAAAAAACAAAGGCACCTATCAAAAAAATCTAAAATCACTCATTGTTAAGCTTGACGAATTAACAAATGGAATCAAAAATAAACTAGCAAATTACAACAATAGTCCAATAGCAACTTACTCGGACAGTTTTCAGTACTTCATTGATGCTTATGAGTTACATAATCCAGTTGTTGTAACTAAATACCATGGTGATAGGTTAAGTATATATTCTGCCCTAAAAGCTAGAAAAGCGATAAAGAATAATGAAATAAAATGCATGCTAAGTGATAAAGAGGTTCCCACTTCAAGATTAAATGTAATTGCTGATGGATTAAATGTTAATATTTATAGTATTGATATTATGGGGATTGACATAGAGCAAGGTCAAGATCACTATATTAAATTAATGAACACAATTACCAACAAGGTACACGAATGCCTTCAGTAAGAGATACTTTTAATAAGTCAGCTAACAGATACAATAGGCACGCGCTTGTTCAAAGTGAAATTGCAGAAAGAACTGAACAAAAACTAGACTTTATAACACCAAACACTGGCACCATTCTTGACCTTGGATCAGGCACCGGTTTAATGACAGAAAAGATAGTAAGCCGCTTTCCAGAGTCTAGAATCATTTGCCTTGATTTTGCACAAAAATCTCTAATAAAAAATAATTCGTCATTAAAAATATGTGCAGATGCCAACAAAATCCCATTAGCAGATAACAGTATTGATATTGTTGTTTCTAATCTTATGATGCAGTGGTGTACCGATCTAGACAATGTATTTAAAGAATGCTATAGGGTTCTTAATAGTGATGGGTTGTTCCTTTTTTCAACTTTTGGCCCAGACACACTAAAGGAGCTAAAAAAAAGCTGGTCTGTGGTAGACGATAAGGTTCATGTAAATACATTTACAGATATGCATGATATTGGGGATATATTACTCGATAACTATTTTCAGAGTCCAGTAATGGAAATGGACACTTTGAAAATACAGTACCAAACTGTAATTGATCTTCTGCGAGACCTTAAAGGTATTGGAGCACAAACAGTTGTCGAACGATCAAAATCATTGACTGGAAAAGACAAATTTAACGCCATGATTAAGATGTACGAAACATATAGAATGGAAAATAAAATACCAGCAACTTATGAGGTAATCTATGGTCATGCCTGGAAAAAATCAAACTCACTTGGGGCTATTGAAGTCAATAATATGAATACAAAGTAACGTATTATTTCTCTGTTAAACTCTAACTAAACACCCATCTTAAACTTATCACCTACACTAATTAATGCGCTATTGCTATCAGAGAATGTGGCGTTTTGACCAAAAAAAGCGCCCTCCTTCTTACTACTGAATCTCAGCTTAGTTAATGTAGCCAAAGGCTCCTTCGGATTGGCTATTTGACCAGTTGTTTGATCTATTGTTGTTATTTTGCAGCGCTTACAAGGCTTTCTCAAACCGAAGAAATATTTTTTATTTATTGAATACAAGTTTTGTGGTTGTTTCTTTTCTATATCTTCAACCCCTTTAACAACGATATTAGGCCTAAACCTGCTAATGTCTATGTTGCTCTGTCCTGCACATTCAAGCTCACTGTTTAATACATTCAAAGAGCTCCATGAGACTATTAAGTATGGAAACTGATCAGAAAATGCACTCTCTGCCTCTTCTTCATATAGATATTTAGAAGGCACTTTGCGCCTATGAAATTCCGCGAACCTAACCAGCCTGAGGGGTTTTTTATTATAACCTCCAAGAACTTTAGTTAGCCAATAAGATACCTCATCTCCCTCATCAATTGCACCACAAACATCATTCCAGACCGTTACATTGACTATATCCTCGCTTTGTTTTTTCAAGCTGATCTTATGTTCATGTTCTTTGGAAGATTGCAACGTTAAAAAGTCGTCATCAATTAACACACTAATTGTGGCCATTTTTTCAATTTGTCTTTGAGTAACAAAAAAATAATCATCATCAGTGATCATCCATTCCCTGTCATATTTAAAACCACGAGAACTAGTTAATGATGAACTAACTGGAATACCTCTAAGGGATTTGACAGGATAAATATATAAGTCAGTAATTTCAACCACAATACTATTATATTTAATTTATTCCTTGAGCTTATAGCCTGTTTTAAACATCCAAGAAACCAAAGACAAGCATATTACAAGAAAAACAAGAATCATGAAAAGACTTGTACTTACGCTCACATCTGACACCTCAAAAAAACTCCAACGAAAGCCGCTAACAAGATACAACACAGGATTGAATAGTGTAACTGTCTGCCAGAATGGTGGCAACATGCTAACTGAATAAAAGCTACCCCCCAAAAAAACTAGAGGGGTAATAATTAATAGCGGAACAACCTGGAGTTTTTCGAAGTTGCCAGCCCATAAACCAATAATAAAGCCAAATAAACTGAATGAAACACATGTCAACACCAAAAAAGCCAACATCCAGAAAGGATGGGCTATATCCAAGTCAACAAAAAAGTTTGCAGTAAATAAAATTATTGTGGCCAATATCATTGATTTGCTTGCTGCGGCACCTACATAACCAATCAAGGCCTCATAAAATGAAATTGGAGCTGAAAGGATTTCATATATTGTTCCTGTAAATTTTGGAAAAAATATACCGAAGGATGCATTAGAGACGCTCTGTGTCAGTACTGACAACATTGTAAGGCCAGGCACAATAAAAAGACCGTATGTTACTCCTTCAATACTTTGAATGCTTGAGCCTATTGCAGAACCAAATACAACAAAGTATAGGGCTGTGGAAATTACTGGAGAAGCAATACTTTGAAACAAAGTATTCCAAAAACGTGTCATCTCATTCAGATAAATTACCTTAATAGCTCTGAAGTTAATCATTTTTTTTCACCAAATTAACAAAAATATCCTCCAAGGAGCTTTCTTCTATTTTCATGTCTCTTGTGACTAATCCATAATCACCAATTGACTTTAATAGCTTCACAACGCTCTCTCCTCCACTTTCAGAGTCATAAGTATATGTAATAAGTTTACCGCTTTTGCTTAGGTTTAATTTGTACTCATCTAGCTCTTGCGGCAATATAGATATGCTGTCTCTTAATTCGATTATTAGCTGTTTATTTCCAAGCCTATCCATCAATGTTTTTGTTTTTTCTATTAACAATAATTCGCCGTTATTAATAACACCGACACAGTCCGCTATAGCCTGAGCTTCTTCAATGTAGTGGGTAGTCAAAATAATAGTTACACCAGTATCTTTCATCTTTCTGACTATCTTCCACATGTCCTTTCTGAGCTCAACATCAACTCCAGCAGTTGGTTCGTCTAAAAACAATATTTTTGGCTCATGAGATAATGCTTTGGCAATAAGCACCCTTCTCTTCATTCCGCCAGAAAGAGTTCTCAATTCTGCATCTTTTTTATCGAACAAGGACAAATCTTTCAATAGTTTTTCAAGGTATCTATCATCCTTCTTACGGTTAAATAGCCCTCTGGAAAAATTAACAGTACTCCAGACCTTGTCAAAGGCCCCTAAAGTTAACTCTTGTGGTACAAGACCAATCATTTCTCGCGTCTTTCTAAAATCTTTTATTATATCGTTACCATCCACAGTAACACTGCCTAATGTAGGTGTAATAATGCCACATATTGTTGATATTAATGTCGTCTTACCAGCTCCGTTAGGGCCTAAAAGGGCCAAAATTTCTCCCTTATTAATGTCTAAATTAATGTTTTTTAAGGCCTCGAATCCGTTGTCATAGGTCTTAGATAATCCTTTAATAGAAACTATTGAACTCATAACGATTATTTGTAAAAAAAATAAGTAAAAATATTGATAATTGTACTCAGTTATTTTGTTGTTGAATAGGTATTTTCATTGCATTAACATAGGAATTAATTGGCAATTAAATGCATTCTTTGTAGATACATTTTTTTATGTTTTTGCAAAAACAAATAACTATCTATAATAGACGGGAACCGTTGCCAATTTCCAAGTCTGGTACGGCCAAAACTACAGACTCATTATTCCTATAAAACCCAACAACCAGACATTCGCTCATTATTGGTCCAACCTGTTTGGGGTGAAAATTAACAACACCTAAAATCTTTTTATCTAGTAGCTCTTCTTTTGTATACAAATTTGTAATTTGAGCGCTAGATTTTTTTATACCAATCTCTGCACCAAAATCAACATGCAAAATGTATGCTGGATTTCTTGCTTTGGGGAAATCTTCAACTTTAATAATACTGCCTGTACGTATATCAACTTTTAGATAATCTTCAAATGTAATCTTGGACATTTATTTCGCCTATTTATTACAAAACTATTATAAAAAATATACCTAAATCCAACGACGAACTCTTGACTTGTACTCAATATACTTAGATCTAAATATAGATTCTAGCGCCCTCTCTTCTGGAATTATTTGTAGTCTATTAATTGTCAATATAAAAAGAAAAGGAAGTGCTAATGCATAGATACTTGACAAGTATACCCCCCAACCCACTAAACCAAGAAACAAACCTAGGTACATTGGATTACGTGTATACATATATATGCCTGAGCTTACTAAACTGGTTGTTTCTTTAGGTTCTAGTGGATTAATAGTAGTTTTAGCTCTAATAAATCCCACAATCCCAAGGGCTGCAATAGAAAAGCCCACTACAAAACATATAACTGACATTGCTACTCTTAACTCATTTCCTAATAATGCATTATTTGAAAAAGAAGAAGCTAGCCACATAAGTATTGCAAAGATAGCTGTAAGTATTGGTGGAGGTATTTTAGTCTCAAGATAATTTAAAGACAGCATAAGAATAATACTAACACACCAAACAGTATATTTCATCTACATTTAAATAGTTGCTGTAAATAATAAACCTTATCAGACTATATATTATTATATTGTTACTAACAATCCAGGGTGTTATCTCTCTCCCATTGACTTAGGTATGAAGAGTGGTCATCCCATTGGCTTTTTTTCAATTTCACGTAAGCATCTATTAGTTTGTTACCAAGTCTATCTCTAAGAACATCACTACTTTCAAGCAATCGAAGTGCATCGAGCAGATTTCTTGGTAACTGCTTATAGCCCTCAATATCCTTTCCAAGCTCATACATATTAATATCAAGTGGATCTCCAGGATCACGGTTAGCAGCAATACCATCAAGACCACAAGCAAGAATTGCAGCTTGCATCAAGTAAGGATTTGCTGCGCCATCCATCAAACGTAATTCAAAGCGACCTGAGTCTGGAACACGAATCATATGAGTTCTGTTATTGCCCCCATAAGTGATCGAACTTGGCGACCAAGTTGCGCCAGATAGCGTCCTTGGAGCGTTGATACGTTTATAACTATTGACTGTGGGATTAAAAATAGCAGTTAATCGATCGGCACTATGCATAATACCACCTAAAAACTGATATGCAAGAGGCGATAATCCTAAACCTCGACTCTCATCTTTGCCATTAAATAAGTTTTTGGAGCCATCAAGATTCCATATAGATATATGCGAATGACAGCCATTGCCCGTAAGATGACTAAAAGGCTTTGGCATAAACGTAGCACGCATACCATGAAGCTCAGCAATTGATTTCACCATAAATTTAAAAAACACTTGGCGATCAGCTGTCTTTAAAGCATCATCATAATCCCAATTCATTTCAAATTGGCCATTAGCATCCTCATGATCATTTTGATAAGGCCCCCAGCCCAGCCCAATCATGCCATCACATATCTGTTTAATCACTGGGTATTGACGCATTAATGCTTGCTGGTCATAGCAAGGCTTACTTTGCTGGTCTTTGTCATCAGCAATCTCTGTGCCATCCTGGTTAATAAGGTGATATTCGCACTCAACCCCTGTTTTCATTCGATACCCAAGCTTTGCAGCCTCAGATAACTGGCTTTTAAGAGCAACTCGTGGTGAAGCTTCGACCGGCTTTCCATCCATCCATAAATCGGATGCAAGCCAGCCCACTTCAGGCTTCCAAGGTAACTGAATCAGGCTATCGGGATCAGGAATAGCAAACATATCTGGATGTGCAGGTGTCATATCTAGCCAAGCAGCAAAACCTGCGAACCCTGCACCTTCTTTTTGCATCCCATCAATAGCTCTTGCAGGAACCAACTTAGAACGAAGACTTCCAAAAAGATCAACAAAGCTAATAAGAAAATATTCAATTCCTCTCTCTGCAGCTACTTTACTAAGTTTAGTGGTCATAAAAACTCCTATTTATATTGTTTATACTTTTTATTAATGTTAACAAAAATGATCCTAATTGATGACTAATATTGTTTAGTTATAATTCTAATCAATGAATCTATACTTCTTACCCCACAATTCCAAAACTAATGTAGCAATCATAATAATCCCAATACCTAACCACTGAGAGGACTCAATAATATTGCTCAGAAATAATACACCTATAGCAATTGTAAATACTGGCTCAAGATACATTATATTTGAGGTCCTAACAGGCCCAATTTTGGCAATTGAATGATAAAAGAAGTAACATCCTCCAATCATTCCTAGTGCAGAAATAAAACACCAAGTCACTGCAAGAATGTTCACTTCGGGATTATTAAATATAAACAAAAGCGTGAACAGAGCTGCTGGCATTGCCATGATATACTTCAGCAAACTCCAGCCAGGGACTATACTTTTGTGCCTAGAAGCAATATTAATAACAGTCTGTGAAGCTGCTGCACCAAGCGCAAGAAGAATGCCAAAAATATTCCAGCCATCTGTACCTGAACCACTAAGCAACCAGATCCCAAAAAGAGATACAAACAATGCAACAGCAGAAAGAATGTCGATTGATCTTGACTTCATGATTGAATTAGCAAAAAAAGTGAGCACTGGGAAAGTATATACAACACTAACTGCAATACTTATAGGAACCAGTTCAATTGCTGACATGTAGGCTGAAATGAAAAATGTCGAAAAAATACTTATAACAAATAGTCGCAAATATGGAGTATTAGTTTTAGTCTTTTTAGATCCTATGTTGAGTACAAATGAAACAATAAATGTAATCAAAAATCGCACAAAAAGAAGTAATAAAATACCTGAACCAGCGCTAAATGCTAGTGCTGACGTGGTAGCCGCAATAGACCAACTTATGGCGGCTAAGATAGCGAACGTTACATTAATGTTTCTAAAATTTATAGAAACCATATCACTCGATTTGGGCCCGATTACTAAGTAGTTTGTTTTTAATTTTTCCTGGATTATTGGTTGTAATTGATTGCGCCCCCCAACTTATTGTTTTATTAATAACTCCTATATCATCCATTGTCCAGCCGGAATGATAAGATAAACCCAGCCCAATAACTTTAGATGCCAGCACTTCTACTGAAGTATTGTTAGAACTTAACCCATCTGCCCTAATGTCTAATAATGTTGATATTATAAATTCGATGTCATTATTATGAAAAAAATCATGTAGCCATAATGAAACTAATTTAGGCTCAATAATTTTACATTTCTTTATTATTTTTTGGTCAAATGAAATTATAATAATCTGACTCAAATCAAGTCTCGATAGCTTTATTTTATCCAATAAAATGGGTACTATTTCTTCACTACATTTAATCTCAACAAGAATTTTTTTATCGCTTGGTACGGTATCAAATACTTGCTCAATAGTTGCAATCCTCTCATTACAGAATTTATCTCCAAAATGACTGCCGATATCAAGTTCTTGTAGTTCTTTCAGTGTTGATTTGTTTATAACAAGCCTAGTCCCACTAACCCTATTGGTATCACTATCATGTATACAAACTATATGGCCGTCACTGGTAAGGTGAAAGTCACCCTCTATTGCGTCTGCATCTTGTTGCCATGCCAAACTAAATGAAGCCAAGGTATTTTCAGGAGCATCCCCTGAAGCACCACGATGTGCAACTATCATGGGTTTTATATAGGTTCGTTTTTGCAACACTTTCTCCTATAATGTGAATTGCTTGGTTATTGATAGTTATTAATAACTAATAAATATATCAATTCAACATTTTTCTCTGAATTATATATCTTAATAAATGAATAAATACATTTAAAAAACGAATATATAATATTATTTAGCATATCTAATAATGCAATATGTTCTCATGATAAGCTTAATAGTAAACTTCGTGATTAATTTATAACTCAATAGCTTTATAAATGCTAAAAAGATACACAATTAAATAAAGTTACAGCATATATTATATGAAGCTAACCGGTAAAGAAGCACAAACAATTAATCTCGGTTTACTGCTTCAAAAATCAGCAGAAAGTTTTGGCCCAGAACCGTTCGTTACACAAGCAGAGACTGGTGAATGTTTAACGTATTCTGAATTTAACAAATTAACAAATACTATAGCTCACGGTATAAGTGATTTGGAAATTTATGATAATGAATATGTTGCCATAATGCTACCTAACTGCATACAATTTTTAGCCAGTTCATATGCTCTAAAAAAAATTGGCGCCATAGAGGTTGCTATTAATAATACCTTTAAAGGTACATCACTTGCTCGTATGATCAACCTAACAAAGTGTAAAAAAATGATTACCTCGAGTGATTACTTACAGCAACTTTCTGATGTGATGCATAATCTCGATTACCTTGAACAGATAATTATGACTGACGATCATACATATGCAAGTAAGATGTTCAATAACAAAGAGGTGCTTCCATGGAGCTACATAATTAGTGATTCAGATGCGAACCTGCCTTGTAATTTTTCTGACGACGAAACGGCTGTAATTCTTTTTACATCTGGAACAACTGGGGTATCCAAGGGATGTGATATTCCGCACAGGAGCTCAGTTAGAGCTGCAGAGTCAATGATAGAGGCTTTCGATTTAACCGGGGATGATTGCGTGTACTCGCCTTACCCGCTTTTTCATGTTGGTGCTACTCAATATGATATTCTGCCTGCAATGATGGTAGGCGGACAGGCAGTAATTAGGCAGGGATTTAGTCTTTCTAACTTTTGGAAAGACGTATGCAAATATGAAGCAACTTGGTTTATGTCCTTGGGCTCTGTTCAGCAGCTTATTTGGTCTGCCCCTATATGTACGGAAGAGACACAACATAATTTACGATTCATATGGGGTACACCGTTATCAGTCAATCATGATGAATTCGAAGCACGATTTAAATTAAAGCTTGCTCGGGGAGGTGGCTACGGTTCAACTGAAGCAGGAGGGGTAGCACTACCACTGTTTGATAAATCTGGAGCAGGTAAAGTTTTAGATAGATACGAAGTTGCAATCGTAGATGATACAGATAACCCTGTCCAAGTTGGAAATCCTGGTGAACTTGTTATAAGGTCTCGTGAACCATACATCATGGCATCTAAATATTTAGGAATGCCAAAAGAAACAGCAGATGCATGGCGAAATTCGTGGTTTCATACTGGGGACTTAGCAAAATTAGACGATGAAGGGGATTTATTTTGGCTGTCACGTATGTCTGAAAGAATAAGAGTTAAAGGTGAAATGGTGTCAGCTTATGAAATTGAAGAAGGTGTATTTACTCATCCAAGTATAGAAGATTGCGCTGTAATTGGAGTGCCAGACGGATTTGGTGAAGAATGTGTAAAGGTTTTCGTTACTCTTAAAGAAAATACCACTCTAGACATAAACGAGCTTCGCTCATTTTGTCAAACTATTATGAGCAAGTTTATGAATCCAACAGAATTGGAGATTCTCGATGAAATGCCACGCACTCAGACCGGGAAGCCTGCAAAGGCAGAACTACTTGATAAACACTCAACTACCTCTTAAAGAGCTCTGCATCAATATCTCTAAAGGCCTTAAATTCTAAAAAATTTCCTGAAGGGTCTTCAAAAAATAGGGTTCCCTGCTCTCCAGATTCGCCTTTAAATCTAATGTAAGGGTCAATAATAAATGAGTCTACAACACCCTTTAACCTGCCTGAAAAATCATGCCAATCATCAAAACTTAACACTACCCCGAAGTGCGGTATAGGGACTCCTTTACCATCAACTATATTTGAAGTAGATTTCACCTTTCCTTCTTTTCCAATACTAGAATTTAGATGGGTAACCAATTGATGGCCGAACATATTAAAATCAATCCACTCATCAGAACTTCTCCCCTCAACAAATCCTAACCTATGTCCATAAAAATCTCTAGCCTCAATTAGATCTCTAACTGGTATCGCTAAATGAAATGGAGTTAATGGCATATCTATTTATTATCCAATAGTATTTTCTAACTAACAGAATGCTTATAGTAAAGACATTGAAATATTCATCAACCTGTCTGGGAATAAGCCTACCACCAGAATAAGAGATCCATTAATTGAAAGTATAAGCTTTATATCCATTGGGGCTGATATTGTCTCATCTTTATCAGACTCATCAAAATACATAAACTTAATTATTTTAAGATAGTAATAAGCACTAATAACAGCAAAAACAACCGCTATTATTGCAACAGTAATAAACCCGGCTGATACAACTTCCTGCAATATTGAAAATTTTGAGTAAAAACCTATAAATGGAGGCACTCCAGCCATTGACAACATAACTATTAACATTACAAGAGCGAACCAAGGAGAATTCTTACTAAGCCCTTTGTAGTCTGATATCTGGTCAGCTTCGTAGCCCTTATTATTTAGTATAATTATTACACCAAATGCAGCTAAACTCATTAACACATAAACTAGAACATAAAATATTGCTGCTCCATAGCCTGAGACGACTCCTGTGACAAATCCTAACATAATAAAGCCAACATGTGAAATCGTGGAATAAGCTAGCATTCGCTTAATATTGGTTTGCATTAATGCAACAACAGATCCTACAGATATAGACAACAATGATAATGCTAAAAATAAGTCTGACCAGTAATCATGCATAGAGCCTAACCCATCTACCAAAATTCTTACAAGCATTGCTAATGCAGCTATCTTGGGAACTGTCGATAAAAACATTGTTACTGATGTTGGCGCACCTTCATATACATCTGGAACCCACATATGAAATGGTACAGCCCCTAGTTTGAAGGCAATACCAATAACCAAAAATACCAGCCCAAAATTCAAGATTAATGTGTCCCTAGAATTAATACTTGGGTCATGAGCAAATGCAGAAATATCACTTATATTAATGCTACCACTTATCCCGTATACCATAGATATTCCGTAAAGCAATAGCCCCGAAGCTATGGCTCCTAATACAAAATATTTGAGTGCCGCCTCAACTGCAATGGACCTGTTTCTAGCTATTGCTATTAGTGTATATAAAGACAACGACAATATCTCAAGGCCCATATAGAGAGTCAGCATACTATAGCCTGAAACCATAACCATCATGCCTAATACAGCAAGCATCACTAGCACAAAATATTCCCCTCTATACAGCGAATGCTGCAATAGATAGTGTCTTGTATACACCATTGCAACCATTGACGACCCTGTTATAAATACCTTGAATACTGATGCCATATTATCTAAAATAAATGAATTGCTAAAAATAACAGTCTCGGGGTGGCCTATAAGATTAAATGACAAGATTCCAGTTACCATCAAACTCAGTTGGGTTAGATAGTAAGTTGCTTGTCTAAACTTACTAGTCAAAAATAAATCTATTATTAACACAATTACAATACTGCTCAGTAAGAATATTTCTGGCAAAGCAACAAGTAACGAGTTTATTTCGAATGAGAAGTTGTTAGTCATAGCTTTGAGATCAAGGATTGTTGTAATAAATTTTCAATGGAAGCATGCATGACTTCAATTACTGGTTGTGGGTATAAGCCCATAATAAGTACTGCAAAAGCTAGTATTGCAAGAACTGCAAACTCTCTTCCATTGATATCACTTAATTTTTCAACAGCATTATTGGTTATAGGCCCCCAAAAAACTCTCTTAACCATCCACAAGGTGTAGGCAGCCCCAAGTATGAGAGTTAAAGATGCTAATACTGCATACCAAATATTAGCTTGAACTGCTCCAAGAATAACCATAAACTCTCCTACAAATCCTGAGGTTCCAGGTAGTCCAGCGTTTGCCAGGGCAAAAAGTACTGCGAACCCAGTAAACTTTGGCATTGAGTTTATTACCCCGCCATAAGTTGATATTTCTCTAGAATGTAGCCTGTCATACAACACCCCTACTACAATAAACATGGCGGCAGATATAAACCCATGAGAAATCATTTGCACCATAGCCCCTTCGAGTCCTAGTAGTGCCCCTTCAGTAGCATTTGGTTTATATGCCAAGAACAGGGCAAATACACCCAAAGTTACAAAGCCCATGTGTGAAATCGATGAATATGCAATAAGTTTTTTCATGTCCCTCTGTACTAATGCAACAAATCCAATATAAAC
>DQME01000028.1 GCA_015659815.1 Gammaproteobacteria bacterium
ACCCTTCCATCCTGCATGAGCAACACCGACACGCTCTCCATCCCTGCTGCATGCAAATATTGGCAGGCAGTCTGCTGTAAGAATTACACAAACCAATCCGCACTCTGTTGTAACCGATGCATCGGCGCAATCAATGTGGACACTATCATCATCTACACAAACACTGGAGTGGACCTGCTTAAGCCATCTAGGTTCAGAAGGGAGCTTATACAGTTTTGACAATAAATCTCGATTCAGCTGAACCGAGCTTGTATCATCGCCAACATAAATGCCTAAATTAAAATTACTGTAGCGCCCGACACTTTTACCACCATCAATATAGCGAGATGTCGAGACTATACTCACATTATCTGGAAATGCAGTTTTATGTCTGATCAAAATCGGCTAACGCCTCGAGGAGAGTCTTTAAGTCTTGCGGTAGTGGCGCCTCCCATGACATCTCCTCACCTGACATTGGGTGCGTGATGGTAAGCCTTTTTGCGTGCAGTGCTTGTCGATTAAAGCCCTTCAGTGACTCCTTTAATTGATGGTCCGCCTTCTTTGGAAAGCGGAGCTTACCGCCATACATAGGGTCTGCTATTAGTGGATGTCCAATATGCGACATATGTACACGAATCTGGTGAGTTCTGCCTGTTTCGAGCACCGCCTTGACGTGGGTGTGATGGGCAAACCTTTCAATCACACGGTAATGGGTTATCGCCTCTTTACCACTATCAACTACCGCTTGCTTTATCCTGTCCTTAGGGTCACGTCCTATCGGTTCATCTACAGTCCCTCCCGAAATCATGTGGCCATAGACTATAGCAGAATATTCCCTTGAGACTTGGTGTGTCTGTAATTGCTCAACCAATTTTTTTTGTGATACCTCATTACGAGCAACCACCATAAGTCCTGAGGTATTTTTATCAAGCCTATGAACAATACCAGCCCTGTCTAAGTTCTCTAGACTAGGATCGTAATACAGAAGAGCATTAGCCAAAGTCCCGGTCCAATTTCCTGCCCCAGGATGAGTGACCAGTCCTACCGGTTTATTGACAACAATTATGTCTTCATCTTCGAAAACAATATCTAAGTCAATATCCTCTGCAATCCAATTAACTGATCGCTCTTTTAGCATTGTCAGATTAACAATTTCACCACCAACAACTTTGTCCTTCGGTTTGAATGATTTCTCTTTAATTAATGCTCTACCAGACTTAACCCAGGCACTAATCTTAGACCTGGAGTAGTCTGGCAACATTTCAGATAGGGCTGTATCAATACGACATCCAGCAAAACGCTCTGGAATAATGACCTTTAAAACACTCATAAGCGCTATTTTACAGGTAATAAAAATAACTACCTGTTATGTCTTTAATAAATTTATCGAAATTTATTAAAAAAACTAGTAATAATCTAAATGATAGGCAGATGACCCACTTTAACCAGTATAAGGGTTTCTTCATCGACATAAGGAAAGTGCTCACTAAAGTGCGTACTCCTTAACCAACTACCTTCTTTGTACTCTCCATGCTCATCAATAAATTTACCTTTTATAACTACTATTTCTTCCCCTTTTGGGTGTTCGTGAGGAGGGAAATATGAGCCTGGCTCAAACTTAACAAAGCTTGTTGTGTGGCCAGATTCTGCGTGCTCTTTCTCTAGTGGCAATCTAAAGACTCCATCTGTAGGACTCTTAATACAGCTATCATCTTTGATTATTGTATTGACACTTTTAGAAAAATTCATATTTAATAACATAATTAAAGCCTAGGTTTCATTGTTAGAAAAATCATCTCCCAAGGGACGAGAAGAGTTCCAAACTACTAATAAACTACTTGAGGTCATAGCTAGAGCAGCCAGAAGTGGGTTTAATTGACCAGTTATCGCTAACGGGATTGCTATAGCGTTATAAAGAAATGCCCAACTTATGTTTTGTCTGATTCTTTTCTTAGTGCTCGCGATGAGATCAAGTGCGCCCTGAACACGATTCAAATCTTTACCTGGGATTACCACATCTGCAGCCTCTGCAGCTAAGGCTGTTGGCACACCAAAGGCTATACCTAAATCAGCAGAAGCCAAAGCTGGAGCATCATTACTACCATCACCAACCATTATCACATTTTCACCTTTATTTCTGAGCTGCCTAATAACCGCCTCTTTGGCTTCTGGCGGTATACCCGTATAACACTCATCCACATATTTTTCATAGCCACTAGAGTGCTCTGAACCTGTCAATAAAACTACTTTTCTGTCAGCCCTCATATCTTTTATAAATGTCTCTAATTCTGAACGATGCTTATCCTGTGTAACTATTGCGCCATTAATCTTACCTTCCCATCCAACATAAGAAATTACATATTTATCGGTCTTATATTTATTAATTTTATCTTTAATAACTGAAGTCGACTTCCAACCAAATAAATTAATCAGCTCTTTACTTCCTACAACTACATTCAAACCTTCAATATCAGCACTTGCGCCCTTACCTGGGTATATTTCTAAGTTCGATATCTCTCTCTTTGGGCCGAGCTCTGAAATCACTTTTGCTATCGGATGAGTGCATTGGTGTTCTATCGCAGCAGCATTATCTATTGCTATAGATTCTCCTACATAATCTATAACACTCATTTGACCTGCAGAAAGGGTTCCAGTCTTGTCAAAAGCAATAGTTGAGTATTTATTATTCTTCTCAAAAATATCACTACTAGTGAAAATAATTTTACTCTCTAGTCCCTTGCTTATTGTGTGTGCTATGGTTAATGGTGTTGCCAGACCAAAGGTACAAGGGCAGGATACAATTAATGTTGTCATTCCTGCAAGCAATGCGAAGCTAACCTCTACTCCATTTAGTAGCATTATTATTGTTACAGTGAACGCCAAAAATAAAACTAGAGGCACAAAAATTCTAGCAATTTTATCAACTATACTGGTGCTTCCAGAGGCTGAACTCTGCATACTTCTAAAGATATTGGATAAGTTCTCGACTTGACTCACAATTTCATCACCTACAGTCAACTCAATTTCCCCCTCAACTATAGTTACACCACCAAGAACTTTTTCTCTCAAAGTTCGACTTACCGGGAAAGGTTCTCCAGTAATTAATGATTCATCTATTGCCGCCTGGCCTTTAACAATTTCACCGTTAACTGGAACATTCTCGCCTTCCTTTATTAATAACCTGTCATGAGGTTTTAGTTCATCTACATGAATATCGATAATATTTCCATTCCTAATAACATGAACTTCTGACAAAGACCAATTGTTAATTATTGTATTTAACTCGCTTGTGGCATTTATCTTCGCAGTATGCTCAAAATACCTTCCAACACTTACCACACCAACTATCATTGAAGATACATCAAAATAGTAATCTATACCGCCCATATAAATCTGTCCTACACTATAACCATAAGCGGAAAGTATTGCTATAGCGAGTAGATTATCCATATTTAGTGTTTTAGCCCTAATTCCAATATAAGCGCCTCGCATAATTGGCATACCAATAAAAAATACCAATATAGTAGTAAAAAATAACATAGCACGTGGAACAATGTAAAAGTTCATATATGCAAGTGGCTTTAATTCTTCAATAGAAACTAGACCTAAGTCTAGAGGATAGAAGAATGCAATATTTAGCATCATTACTATCCCTGCAAGTGTGGCTGCAATTATAGTTTTTAGTAATGTTCTGTCACTCTCGATGCTTCTTTCAAATTCTTTGTCTTTATAGGAATATGCCCTATATCCAGCAAAACTTAATTTATCTACTAACTCAGACTCTTTGATAATATCTGGCTTGTAAATTATTCTAGCGCTCGATGTTGCATAGTTAGTTGAGACATATGAAATACCTTCAACCATCTCGCCAAGCTTCTTAATCAACACTTCGCATGATGAACAGTGCATTCCGTCAATCTTTAGATAAGATTCTAGCTCATCGCTCTTAACCTTTACAGGAATATCTCTTTTAGTCTGACTGACATCATTAAGATAATTAGGGCCAAATGTATTAAATACACTTAGACAGCCATGACAACAAAAAACATTACCATTTTCAGATACAGGCTTTAGTAAGATTGGGGCTTCGCAGAGTTTGCAGTTGCTATTCATCAACAAATAATTTATTTAAAATGAATTTAATGATAAACACATATAGATTTTATAAGCTAATATTTAAAAACAAAATCAAAACATACAATTATTAGCATGATAGAGAATTTAATTTAGCCAAAAAAAACCTAACCTCATATTGCTATAAGGTTAGGAAAAAGGAGCACATTTAAAAACTAGAAATCTAGCGCTTTGGAATTTCTTAAGCTAGAAAAGTACAAAAAGAATGAATATATTAGGATTGTTCCGAACACTCCTAACATGGCTCCATATATAAGCCAATCACCTTCCCAAGCGGCATTTCTACGCGGCATACCAGCAGCACCAGCGACAAGGAAAGTATAGAACAAACCTATAAATGATAGGAAGAAGTACTTTATACATTTCCTAGCTGTACTGTCATTAATTGTACGGTTCGTCATTAATGGGTAATGGTAATAAAGCATACCCATCCATATCATACTTATCGCAATAAGTACTGACATCGCATGGCCACCAGCCCAGACTGTTCCATGTAACTTGAAGTTCCAAGCAACATTACTAATTACAATAGCAGTTACACCATCAAGAATATACATTACAAAACCACCGAGTATTAAAAATACTGCAGGAGTTGCAACCAATCCATGCTTCCATATTGTGGCAAGAATAGTAAAAATAGTAAGAGCTCCACCTATCGCTGTTGCGAAACTCATTATATTTCCGTGATAAGCAAAAGTAGATGGTAATGCTGGGTACATTGTAAAGAAGTGATGGAAGAATGAAGTTATGGAAGTAACCAACAATATCCATAAAGCAAGATTAGCAATCTTGTCACTATATAGCCTCCTTGAGCCATCTGCTGTACATAAAGGTAAAGTTGCATATACCGCACCAACAATCATTATTGCCATAGCTTCCATTAGGTTGTGAGCAAATATATAAAATATAAACTCAAATACAACCGGTTTAACAGCCCAGGCAATCCATTCAGCAGGGATAATGCCATATAGATGTAATAAAATAGGACTTGCTGTGGCTAGAAGTGGTAGCCCTGTTATTAAAAGAACAAGAACTCCCATTATCATTCCTATCATTCCAGGGTCCTTCAATGATCTTTCAGCTAACTGAAGTTCATCATGTTTCTTCTCAAAGAACGACATTCTTAGTATCTTAATTGGATACGTCAATATCATTGAAAGAAGAACAAACGCTATTCCGGTAAAGCCTATTACTAAAGCTGACATGCTCCACTGACCAGTCATAACTCCTACAACAGGCAATGGAAACATTACAGTATAAGTAACATGGAATCCCATAAGCACCGCAACAGTTAACAGTAAGGCGCCAACATTCATTAGTATGTAAGTAAGAGCAACTAATATTCCATCTGCTCTTTTACCTAAACAAGCGCCAGCCCTATGTAGGCTCATAGCCACCATCAGCTGAAAAGCAAATGGGAAAGCCATTGCTGCACCATGTAAAGTTATATTTTGATAGTACCAATGAGAACCAAGATCAAAAAGTTGTATTGCCGGCATTGATAAACCAAGAACTGCGGCTATAGTTAGCCAAACAAAACTTGTCATTGCCATCAAGGCAGGCCATGAATTTATAGGATTAAGATCGCTCTCCTCCATTTGAAACATACGCCCAAAAAATGGCGCTTTTTGTATTAATGTATTTGCTACAGACATATTTATCTCTCCTTTATTTTTCTGCTACAGTTATAACGCTTCTCATACCATGATGATTTACACCACAATATTCAAGACACCTAACCATATAAACACCTGGCTTATCGAACGTGTGCACTAAAGCACTTGCAGTCTCCAGCCCAGGCATTAACATCATTGTAAATAATAACCCTCCATCTGGGTGATATAGGGCAAAACTATGCATAGTATCTTCGCTCTTAGCTAGAAATCTTACTGTATCACCAACTTTAAAACTTCTTTCGCTCATATCGAACTTCCAAGATGTGGCAGAAATGTCAACATCTTTAACGTTAGACAATTCAGCATTAGCCTCTACAAATGTTGGCATATATTTCACACTTGCAAAGTTAATTACAAAAAATGAAATTAACACTACAGCTATCCATAAGTACCTTGTACTTGTATATTTTTCTGCTGGCGTATCTGCAGCTACGTTGTCAACAAAAGCTTTCTTATTAACCACACTAAAAAATATAATAAGGAAAGGGATTTGCATTAATAATGTAATTACTAAAGCCCCCCAACTACTATAAATAAAATCAGTCATTTTTACTCCTCCTTTTTTTATTATTATTAAATTACAAAATTAAAGTTTACTTATTTAATAGCTAAGATTAATTATGTAACTACACATCTTCTTTCAAACACTCTGAATGAAAATTTATATGTTCTCCTATAAACGTTGATATAAAGTGGTAGCTGTGATCATAGCCATCCTGCAGCCTTAAATTTAAATCAACACCATTTTCTTTACAAGCTTTCAAAAATTTCTCTGGGTATAACTGAGTATCTAGAAATTCATCGTTAGTACCCTGATCGATAAATAATGGCATAAACGAATTCTCCTTAACCAAATAGGTTGCATCATACTGCTCCCATGAATCTTTATCAGGTCCTAGATAGGTATTAAAACAGTCCTTACCCCATGAGCTTTGAGATGGATTGTATATTGGAGCAAAAGCTGAAACAGACTTGTACTTTTCTGGATTCCTTAGCGCACAAACAAGTGCACCATGACCTCCCATTGAGTGACCAAATATTGATTTATTGCCTTTAGTTATAGGTAAAAAATCTTCTACTAGCTTGGGCAACTCATCAACAATGTAATCATACATTTGATAATTGTCGATCCACGTCGAAGTAGTTGCATTAACATAAAACCCTGCACCCTGCCCAAGGTCATATCTATCAGGGTAATCTGGAACGTTATCTCCTCTAGGTGATGTGTCAGGAATAACCAGTGCAACTCCATTTTCCGATGCGTACCTTTGTGCACCAGCCTTTGTCCTAAAATTATCGTCAGTACAAGTAAGTCCAGATAGCCAATAAATTGATGGAACTTTAGTGTGTTCTGCTTGTGGTGGTATGTAAATTGAGAACGTCATATCACAATTACAGCAATTTGATTTGTGTTTATAGCGTCTTAAATAGCCGCCAAACTCTTTAAAATTTTCGATCTCTTCCATTATATTAAAATATTATTACAGATCTAATGCTTTCTCCAGAATGCATCAAATCAAAAGCCTTGTTTATATCTTCCAGTCCCATAGTATGAGTTACCATAGGGTCTAAAATTAATTCTCCATTCATATATCTGTCTACATAGCCAGGCAATTCGGTGCGCCCCTTGACTCCACCAAAAGCAGAACCTTTCCAAGTCCTTCCGGTTACCAGTTGAAATGGTCTAGTAGATATCTCTTGACCCGCTCCTGCAACGCCGATTATTGTAGATACTCCCCAACCCATATGACAACACTCAAGAGCTTCTCTCATTAGGTGTACATTACCGACACACTCAAAAGAATAATCGACACCGCCATTTGTCATTTCTACTATTGCCTCTGTTGTAGATACACTCAATTTATTTGGATTGATAAAATCTGTAGCTCCAAGACTCTTAGCCATAGCGAATTTGTCGTCATTAATATCGATACAGATAATTCTTTTGGCTTTAGACATTACAGCACCTTGAACAACAGACAATCCTATCCCGCCTAGACCGAAAACTGCTACTGTTGAACCAGGTTCAACTTTAGCGGTATTAAGAACGGCACCAATTCCAGTTGTAATTCCACATCCTAAAAGACATACTTTGTCCAAAGGAGCGGCTTTATTTATCTTAGCTAATGCAATCTCTGGAACTACAGTGTACTCAGAAAAAGTAGAACAGCCCATATAGTGGTAGATGTCCTTGCCTTTTTGCGAAAACCTTCTTGTTCCGTCCGGCATAAAGCCAGTCCATACAGTGCCTGCTATTGATTGACACAAATTAGATTTAGTCGTCTTGCAGTATTCACATTCGCCGCACTCTGGAATATACAAAGGAATAACATGGTCTCCAGGCTTAAGGTCTTTTACCCCTTCTCCACACTCCATAACAACGCAACCACCTTCATGCCCTAAAATAACTGGGAAAGTCCCTTCTGGATCATCTCCAGAAAGTGTAAAGGCGTCGGTATGACATACTCCAGAAGCGACCACCTTTAACAGCACCTCTCCTTTTTTTGGCCCTGCTACATCGACATCTTCTATCGAAAGTGGTTTCTTTGCTTCCCAAGCAACTGCTGCTCTTGATTTCATATATTATTACTTAATGATAAATTATAAAACTTTATTTTTAAAGGTTCTGTTGGCGGATTTTTTGAAATCAACAAATTCATTAATTTCAGGTGAAAATTCATCGAAAGCCTTTAACCCTGAATCTGTAATTTGTTTACGAATCCCATCAAGTTCTGTTGCATCGGTTCCAGACTCAACAATTGAAGAAACAAAACCTGCAAATTGGATAGCCGGCCATCCATCATCTTTTGATAATTCAACATGAACAAAATCAAAACCATAAAAGTGGTGACTTTGGTCTTCTACACGTCCAAACATATGAGTCCCACATTCACTACAAGCGTGACGCTGTATCGGCACATTTGTATCAACTATTTTAAGTTTGTTTTCGTTTTTTGTGACTTCCAATTTATCGCGCGCTACTAATGCGACCTGCGAGAACAAAGAGTCTCCAGGTTTCCAACATTGTGTGCATCCACAAAGATGATTATTGGTTACTTGGCTACTTATTTTAACCACAACAGGGTTCTTGTTGCATTTACAAGAAAGGTTGCCGCCAGGTTTTGGAAGGTTATTTAAATATCCCCATATCCCACTCCTAGGTGGTCTAGTGTTATTGCCTGAATCAAAGGCTGGATGTATTGATTTACTCATTGTATTACCCCCTTATATATTAACAAAAATTTATTAACCATACAGATATTAAGCCTATTATGAACTTTTTTTTTACTCTGTCAAGCTTTTTTAGATGATTGTTTAATAAATATAAATTATATATTACTTTATTGAATTAATAACACAAAAATAGGTTCTATCTGTAATATATGTCTTTACCATATTGCGCAGTCTCTCCAGTTGTTACAGGTTTGTTTAATAGTGCTTCTACTGGTGCATCGTGTGGTTGGAAGTATGGATATGTGTTACCATCAATGGAGTCCAAATAGCAATAACTCCCAATAAAATTATCAAAACTCCAGACACCTTTCTAATCAAAGGTTTTTTGCTAAGATATCCCAATTGAGTTGAGAATCCAGCCATTAGAAGCAAACTAGGAAGCGTGCCAATGCCGAAAGCTAGCATTACCATGCCGCCATTAAATGCAGAGGATGAAAGTATGGCAAAACCTAAAGCTCCGTATACCAAACCGCAAGGCATCAACCCCCAAAACAAGCCAACAATAAGTGCACTTTTTGAACTCTTTATCGGTAATAGTTTTTGGGTTATGGGTTGAATTTTCACCCATAACTTGGAGCCTATTCTTTCTAATATTTGTATGCTCGAAGACCAATTTGCTATATAAAGGCCAACCATTACCATTAACAAACCAGATAACATACGTAAAACACTATCAAAAAAGTCAAACTCTAATGACTTCGATAATAGATCTCCGACCAAACCAAATAGTGCTCCAATAATTACATAGCTTAAGACTCTGCCAAAATTGTAGTAAAAATGAAAATAAGATGTCTTAGCTTTGTTCAGTCTAATATCTTCATCGAGTCCAGCATTTAACAATGCCACCACACCACCACACATGCCTAAACAATGAACACCTCCCAAAAGACCCATTAAAAAAACACTAAAGAGTATATCCATGCTATTAATATTTAACCTATAGTTAAAAAATTAGTCATAAAATTGTTAATATTTTTGTATTTTTCAATAAAAAACAACCAATAATGGTCAACCAAAAGTGCAATAAAAAGTAGCATCAAGTAATTCACAGAATACTTAAAAGTCTTCCAATAAAACAACTTGTTTTCGCGGCCATTAAATATCTTTATTGCATAGACCAAAAAACCACCACTTAATAATATTGCTGAAGCCAAGTATATCAGTCCAGACATGCCATAAATATATGGCATTAGAGTAACTATAAATAACAATATAGTATAGAAAAGTATCTGCTTATTAGTGTATTCAATGCCGTGGGTTACTGGCAACATCGGGACATCAACCTTCTTATATTCGTTAACCCTAAATATAGCCAGCGCCCAAAAATGTGGCGGGGTCCAAATAAATACAATTAAAAACAGTAGTAAGGAATACTCTATACCTTGAGTGCCAGACACTGCAGTCCAGCCTAGCACTGGTGGTGCAGCTCCTGCAGCTCCACCGATAGCTATGTTTTGCGGTGTAGCGCGCTTTAGGTACATAGTATAAATAACTGCATAGCCTATCAAAGAGATAAACGTTAACACCATAGTTATGGTGTTAACAAATAGTTGCAAAATACCTAGGCCAAGTATGCCCAAGAATACGCCCCAAACCAATGCCTGATTGCGGCTAACTTTACCTTGCGGTAAAGGGCGCTGATGAGTGCGCGACATCTGCATATCTATTTGTTCATCAACTATATGATTAAATACCGCAGCAGATGCTGCGGAAAGACTAATCCCTAAAGATGCACTGATAACTATATATGGGTCAGGCAGGTATGGTGCTGGCACTGCTAAGAACATACCTACAACTGCAGTTAATAAAATCAGTGCGACTACTTTTAGTTTACAAAGTCCAAGGAGATCTTTTAGGGATGGCATGGGGGTGTTTATTGTGTCAATTTTTACATTAAACGAATTCATAGTTTGTCTATTATTTAGCAATCCGTAACTGGGTCTTCGTATGCAACTGGCATCAACATATGATTGTAGATTGAAAATGCACTTGCACCGTATCTTTGCGTAGATTTAAAGTATGGAGATTTACGGAAATGGTTTGATAACGTCAATAATATTTTTTCTACCATTACTCCCCCGTAGTAATTTTAATTGACTAAATTATAACACTTTAATAGAGAATTAAATAATTAATAAATGGTCGTCTTAAAAATAAAAAATTGACTTACCCATTCTAAATTTAGGTTATTATATTTAAGTTAAACTGAGAGAGAGATATTTAGGACAATAAATTATGGGCGATTCAGCTTTTTTAGCTACAAAAAAACAACGCGGAAGGCCGAAAAAGAGTGCAGAAGAAAATAAAGAAAATCAAAAATCTTTAATTCATTCTGGTCTCTCACTACTGACCCAAAAAGGTTTCGGAGTTACCGGTTTAGATGAAATAACAAAAAATGCTGGACTACCTAAAGGTTCCTTTTATGCTTACTATGCAAGTAAGGAGGTTTTTGGGCTTGCTGTTCTTGAGTCTTACTCTAATTATATCCACAAGATGCTGGATAAATACTTATTGAACCAATCTCGTACCCCTTTGAATAGGATAGATGACTATATAATGCAAGTACGAAAGAACATGGTTAGGTACAATTTTGCTCGAGGCTCCTTAATTGGAAATATTGGCCAAGAGGTCAGCACCCTCCCAGATACTTATAGAATTGAATTGACTAATGTAATTATTGAATGGCAACAAAAAGTAGAAAATTGTTTGCTGGACGCACAAAAAATGGGAGAAATTAAGGGCAATATAAATTGTGCTGAAAAAGCCGATTTTTTTTGGTCTGGATTGGAAGGAGCTATTTTAAAGGCCAAAATAGAGCATCTACCTGGCCCACTAGACAACTTTAAAAAATCCTTCAGAAAAAGCCTAAAGAATTAGTTAATTTTTTTTAATTCCTTTTAAAAAAAAGGCGAATTGGTTTGTTTGGCGTCGCGTAAGAGATTTGAACTCCTGTTGCCAGAATGAAATCCTGGTGTCCTCGGCCAGACTAGACGAACGCGACTTAATAATATTATATATTTATTCAGGTTTTATGACATATATATTGCCACTGTCTGTAGAAAAATAAATAAGCCCACTGGCGCTCTGTGTTAAGGTCCTTATACGCTGATTTAAATACTTAAGTTCTCTCGTCTCACTTACCTCATTACCACTCTTGTCAATATCAACTATATTTATATGTTGTAACTTTAATGCCCCGGCCAAAAGACTTCCGCGCCATTTTGGAAAGGCCCTGCCGTTGTATAGCATCAAACTGCCAGGGGCTATAGATGGATCGTAATACTTAATTGGCTGCTCCATTCCATCTTTGGTTGTGCCCTCACCTACTGCTATCGGTAACCAGTACTCTTTCCCGTATGAAATCGTTGGCCAACCATAATTCTTGCCCTTCATAATTATATTGATCTCGTCTCCTCCCCTTGGTCCGTGCTCTATTGACCACAATATCTTACGACCTTTATCCCAAACAAGTCCCTGTGGATTCCTGTGCCCATAGCTCCATATCTCATCTAGAGCATCAGGATCACTTACAAATGGATTGTCATCGGGGACGCTACCGTCCATATTTAGCCTAATTATTGAACCTGCATGAGAACCAAGGTCTTGTGCGTTAGGCCTATGACCCCTATCGCCTACAGAGAAAAATACATAGTTATCATTAAACGCTATACGGCTCCCGAAATGTCTGTCTGTATCGGTAACAGAGTCAGTCACTAATAGGTCTTGCCAGTCTTGTAGTTCTCCCTCTTTTATGTGCGCTCTAGACAGAGTGGTTGCGCCGTTTCCATTAATCAACTTAGAGTATGTAAAATATATCCAGTCATTACTTTCATTGCTAGGCTTGGCAACATCAAGGAGACCTCCCTGACCAGATACGTAAATACCGGGAACAGTAGTTAAATAGTAATAATCACCAGAATCTAACCTTAATACCCCTACCTTTCCGCCCCTTTCAGTAAAGATTATCTCATTATTAGAAAGGAAACTCATTCCCCATGGAATTCCAAGGCCTGACGCTATTTTGATAACTTGATAGGTACTTGCTAGTGAATATGTAGGAAAAAAATAGATGCCAAATGCAACTAAAACATGGAGGCATTTTTTAATATAAAAGCTCATTACAGGTTAGGTTACAAAAAAATCCCACTTTTGATTTATATTTAAGTTTACACTAAAAAAAATTGAAAGATAAATGTGGCATCGGGTAGGGGAATCGAACCCCTCTTGCAAGGATGAAAACCTTGAGTCCTAACCGATAGACGAACCCGACAGAGAAGTTTTTTGCTTGG
>DQME01000111.1 GCA_015659815.1 Gammaproteobacteria bacterium
CTTTATGGTAGCGGTAATGATGAAATAGATTTTTCAAAAATTAAAGGAAGGAAGGGGTGGTCTAATAAGAAAAAACCATTCGATGGGGTGATACCTAGAATGACAAAAAGGTACGAGCATAGCGATGTACGATCAGTAAGAGAGGAGCTTTCAAACTATATTGTTAGTAAAAACTGCCACATTTGTGACGGAGATAGGCTTAATGAGGCGGCAAGAAATGTATTTATCGATGACCGTAACTTGTCTTATGTTACTAAGCTATCGATTATAAATATCTATGACTTTTTTATAAATTTAAATCTTGACGGGGCACGTGGAGAAATAGCAGACAAAATTTTACAAGAAATTATTAAAAGATTAAAGTTTCTTATAAATGTAGGATTGGAATACCTAAGTCTAGAAAGAAGAGCCAATACTCTTTCTGGAGGGGAAGGCCAAAGAATTAGATTAGCTAGTCAAATCGGAGCAGGATTAATGGGAGTTCTGTATGTTCTTGATGAGCCATCAATCGGTCTACACCAAAGGGACAATCAGAAACTTCTTAATACTTTAACCTATCTAAGAGATATAGGAAACTCGGTTATAGTAGTTGAACACGATGAGGATGCTATAAATCAGGCAGACTATGTAGTTGATATTGGTCCAGGTGCTGGAGTTCATGGGGGCCAAATTGTTGCTTGTGGTTCTCCAGAAGATATTAAAAACAACCCAAAATCTTTAACTGGAGACTACTTAAGTGGCCGTAAATTGATAGAGGTTCCAAGACACCGTAAAGCCTCGACAGAATGGCTAAACATCAAAGGTGCAAGTGGTAACAACCTAAACAAGGTTGACCTGTCCATACCTGTGGGAGTTTTAACATGCATTACGGGTGTATCTGGTTCTGGAAAATCTACTTTAATAAATGACACGCTTTATGCTCTAGCGGCTAGAGAGCTTAACCGTGCTCAGACGACACCTTCTGCGTTTGATTCAATAGATGGACTTAACAATTTTGATAAGATAGTTAATATTGATCAGAGCCCGATTGGAAGAACACCGCGCTCAAATCCGGCTACTTACACTGGGGTTTTCTCTTTAATACGTGACCTGTTTGCTCAAACTCTTGAATCAAGATCAAGGGGATATCGTTCAGGACGGTTCAGTTTTAATGTTAAGGGCGGTAGATGTGAATCCTGCAAGGGTGATGGTTTAATTAAAGTTGAAATGCATTTTCTGCCAGATATTTATGTATCTTGCGATGTTTGCAATGGGGACAGATACAATAGAGAAACTTTAGAAGTCCACTATAAAGGAAAAACCATTTCAGAGGTCTTGGCAATGACTGTTGAAGATGCACTTAATTTTTTTGATCCTATGCCAAAGATAAAAAATAAACTACAGACACTTATGGATGTAGGTCTTTCGTATATTACACTAGGTCAGAATGCAACTACACTTTCTGGTGGTGAAGCTCAGAGAGTGAAATTGGCTAAAGAGTTGTCCAAGTCTGATACTGGGAGGACACTATATATACTTGATGAACCAACAACAGGCCTTCATTTCCAAGACATCAGTCATCTATTGACAGTGATTAACAGGTTAAGAGAAAGGGGCAATACAATAATTATAATTGAGCATAACCTAGATGTAATAAAGACTGCTGACTGGGTTGTAGATATGGGCCCTGAGGGTGGTGATAATGGCGGGAATATAATTGCAACAGGGACACCAGAACATATCTCAAATGTAAGTGGTTCTTATACTGGAAAGTACTTAAAAAACTACCTTTAAAGTTTCAGATTTATGAGGGATTACTTCTAAACTGATAAGCTCGTAACGATACCTTGTATCACCATTAGTTCTTTCAATAATAACCGGTAAAAATTGATATTCTGGAGAGAACAGCGCCATTATATCGTTTTCAGAGTTTAATTTTGTAACTCCAATAACTTCAATTAGTTTGTTACCAACAGCTATAGTCTTACCTGGTATTTTGCTATAAACATTATCTTTAATGGTTGTTCCGTCTGCTAACTGATATGAGAATGTTGATTTGCCAGGGTATTTTTCTAAATCATATGCTAACGCTAAAAACAGACTAAGAGGGTCGATTATATTGCCACCCTTTGATTTAATTGTTACAGTATCTTCTTGAAATATGGTTGGGTTAGAAACAACTTCATTATTTTCAGAGGATATTATTAGTGAAGTACTTTTGGTTAGTGCACCGTCTTTATTCTCGGTTATAAAGTAGCTTCTACTATCGACCCCATAATCGTTAATAAAGAATGTACTCTTAGCTTCAATAGTTATATCACTAAACAACTTCGCAAGGCCCGTTGTTTGTGCTTTGGAAAAATAAATATAGCGGTCATCTTCTGTATTTAAAGTTCTAGTTTCTACGGCAACAAATATTCCGTCTAGTGACAGATTGTAGTTCGCAGTAAAGGAGTTAAGTGCATATGCGTTGCAAGCAAACATTAGAGCGCATATGGAATAAAAACATTTATTCATATAGGAGTATTGTCGAGTGAAGCTTGGTTGTTGTGTAATTTTAGCCTGCCGTGAGTATACCAGCTCACAACTTTTGGATATATTTTGTGTTCCTCAGAAAGCACTCTTCTAGCTAACGAATCTGCATCATCAGACTCCAGAATATCGACAACACTTTGGGCAATTATTGGACCACCGTCGAGCTCTTCTGTTACGAAATGTACACTAACGCCGTGCTTCTTTTCTTTTGCATTTAGCGCTCTGACATGTGTATGTAGTCCCTGAAATTTTGGTAATAGAGATGGATGAATATTTATTATTTTGCCTAAATATTTTTTAGTGAAATCTGGTGTTAGAATGCGCATAAATCCGGCAAGAATTATGATTTCTGGGCTATATGTGTCAATGAGTTCGCTAAGTTTTAAATCAAACTCGTCCCTAGAGGAGAACTGGTTGTTGTCTAATACGTGCCCAATAATTCCTGCCTGCTTAGCTCTTTGCAATCCAAAGGCGCTCGACACATTACTTATAACGCAAGCTATATCAAGCTTAATTTCAACAGAACTGTCAATTAAAGATTGTAGGTTGGACCCATTACCTGAAATTAAAATTACTCCTTTCATGTATTAAACTTCCAGATAATCTCTATATGGACACTTGTTTGTCTTCTCTTTCAGTTATTTCACCAATTAGCCAAGCATTTTCACCAAGACTATTCAGAAAGTTTATGGCTCCAGAGCTCTGGTCTGAGGGTAATACTATTACCATTCCAACACCACAATTAAATACACGATGCATCTCGTTCATTTTAATATTTCCTTGTTTTTGCAGCCATTGGAAGATTTCTGGCATTTGCCAGGAGTCAGAATAAAGTTTTGCGGTCATATTTTTTGGCAATACCCTTGGAATGTTCTCTATAAGTCCGCCACCGGTAATGTGTGAAATTGCGTGTACACTGAACTCTTCAATAAGAGATAGAACTGACTTTACATAAATTCTAGTAGGTTTAATAATTGCATCTAAATGTTCTTGAGTGGGGCTGGATTGATCTAATATTTTACGAATTAATGAGTAACCATTTGAATGCGGGCCAGATGAAGACAATGCAATTATATGGTCAGAAGTGTTAACTTTGGTTCCGTCTATAATCTTGCTTTTGTCGGCTATTCCTACACAAAATCCAGCCAAGTCATACTCTTCACCTTGGTACATTCCAGGCATTTCTGCAGTCTCTCCACCAATCAGAGCGCAACCAGACTGTTTGCACCCTTCGCCAATTCCAGAAATAACAGAGGTGGCTAATTCAGTGTTTAGTTTCCCAGTTGCGTAATAGTCAAGAAAAAATAACGGTTCGGCTCCCTGCACAATTAAGTCATTTACACACATAGCGACTAAATCAATTCCGATTGTATCGTGCCTTTTCATCATCTCAGCAACCTTTAGTTTGGTTCCAACGCCATCTGTTCCTGAGATTAGTACAGGATTCTGGTATTTATTAATTGGCAATTCAAACATTGCTCCAAAGCCACCTAATCCTGCTAATACACCTTCCCTTTTAGTAGACCTTGCGATTGGTTTTATTTGTTCTATTAGGTTATTCCCTTTAGCTATATCAACGCCAGAGTCTTTATAAGTCAATGATGACATTAGGATTTTTCCGTATAATGATTAGTTATTTTGCTGAAGAAATGAATTTTTCATCAATTCCAAACGCTCTATCAATTTTAAGGATTATTTTAACAGTACCTGTTGTTATAACCTTATTAAATCAACAATATTTTTTAACAATTGTAATATTTTTCATTGCTGGCATTACTGACGCCTTAGATGGTTGGATTGCGAAACGCTTTTCGTTTCAGACTCGTTTAGGGTCTATTTTGGATCCATTTGCAGACAAATTGTTATTAATGACAAGCTTTGTTGCTCTGTATCTTATAGGTCTACTGCCTGTTTGGTTATTAATTTTGATATTTGTTAGAGATGTTATGATTATAGCTGGGACAGTTGGGTACTTTTTGGGCTCTGATAATTCTGAAGATGAATTATTGACACCTTCAAACCTATCCAAAATAAATACCGGACTTCAAATAGCCCTTGTGCTATATTTAGTTGCTAGCCAAATATATCCATCTGTATTGCTCCAGCCCACAATTATTTTATTTATTGTTATAGCAACATCTACTGTTTTAAGTGGTGTGGACTATATATGGGTTTGGCTAGAAAAAGTTTTTTCTCAAGAGGGCAGCAAATGAATCAAATGAATTTGCCATTCATTCTTGATTCAAAAATGCTATTGAACAATTTTGTAAATGGAAAAAATCGACAGGTTGTCGAGTTCTTATATCAGTTATTAAATTACAAATCTTCGTCCATTGTATACATTTATGGGCCAAAATCTTGTGGCAAAACTCACCTATTACAGGGATGCACATTCGCAGCTTTAGAAAGAGATCTAAAGACTGTTTATATTGATTTATTGCAGGAGGCTCCAGCACAAATATTTGTCGGGCTAGAAGAAAATGATTTGATTTGTATTGACAATGTCGATAGTTTAGATAAAAACCAACAACATGAGCTGTTTAACTTATATAACCTTTCACGTACTTATAATTTTAAACTTATCGTAAGTGGAGTGCTACCGACAAACGAATTAATGCTGTTAAAAGACCTAAAAACTAGACTATCTTTAGCAACAATATTTTCAATGACAGCTCCAGACGACGACATTAAAAAAGAGATTATTGAGAAGCAAGTAAAAGATAGAAACTTAATTATTGACCCTAACATATACGATTATTTGTTTAAATATTACTCTCGTGATTTAGAAAGACTGTTGTCGTTCATTAATAAGCTGGAAGAAGTTTCACTTCAGAAAAAAAACAACATAACAATACCCTTGATCAAGCGGGTTATAAATGCCTAAGACTTTTTCCTAAATTTGAATTTGGCTATAGCAGGCATTAACTTTGAATAATTTATATTACCAAAATCACCATACTCGTCTTTGATTTTTTTTACTAAATCAAATATGTCATTTACATTTTTACTAGACAGACTTGTAGTGCTTTCTTGTAGAGATATGAGAGCCCCCATCTTTAGTTTTGATTGTTGACCTGCAGATAAGTTAGGTTGGTTGTGTGATTTAAGCACGAAAGAACTGTTTTCTCTTAAATGCTGATAAAGATTCTGACATTCTGAGGAAGATTTATCATTAGTACAAGTACCGAACTCTTTCTCTGCAATACAGTCTTTGGAACTAAATTGACACGAACATCTGCTACTTAATATCAAATGTGAGAACGGGCATGTGTAATGGTTCATATGGATAACAACTGGTGTTTTGTGTGTTTATATGGCTCTTAGATATTATAATGTACGGTTTTATCTATAGTCTAATAGTTAATGGATTATCTGCCTATTTTCTTTAATATAAATAATAAACCATGTCTAGTTGTTGGAGGAGGAGAGATAGCATCGCGCAAAATTAATTTACTGTTAAAAGCCAATGCTGACGTTACCTGTTTAGCAATTAATTGTTGTAAAAATGTAGAAGATCTGGTAGCCAATAAAAAAATTACATATATAAATAGAGAATTTGATCAAAATGATATTACTAATCAGTGTTTAATTATTTCAGCAACTGATGATGCCTCATTAAATAGGCGTGTATCTGAGTTAGCAAACTCTGCAAATATACCTGTTAATGTAGTAGATTCTCCTGATTTATGCACCTTTATAATGCCTTCAATTGTGGACAGATCTCCAATAGTAATTGCTATATCTTCTTCTGGCAAGGCGCCGGTACTAGCGAGATTAATACGTGAAAAATTAGAGAGTACTATACCGCATGCATATGGTAAATTAGCCATTCTAGCTGGTGATTTTAGAAGCCAGGTCAAAGAAAAATTAAATAATATTAAAGATAGGCGATATTTTTGGGAAAAGGCATTCTCTGGGATTATAGCTGAGAAGGTGTTTTCTGGAAAGATTGATGAAGCCAGATCTGACCTAGAGGCGCAATTAAAGCAAAGCAAAGACACCCAGTTAGGGGAAGTGTATCTGGTTGGAGGGGGGCCTGGAGATCCTGATCTGTTAACTTTTAAAGCTCTTCGTTTAATGCAGCAAGCCGACGTTGTATTGTATGATCGATTAGTTTCTGATGGTGTGATGGAGATGGTGCGACGCGATGCCGAGCTTATTTATGTTGGCAAAGAGAGAGATAACCACTCAGTACCACAAGGAAATATTAATCAATTATTGGTTGATCTGGCAAAACAAGGAAGAAGAGTTTGTCGTCTTAAAGGTGGGGATCCATTTATTTTTGGACGCGGAGGAGAAGAGATTGAAACTCTTGCAGAGAATGGTGTGCCTTTTCAGGTAGTCCCAGGGATAACCGCTGCTTCAGGATGTTCAACATATTCTGGAATACCGCTTACACATAGGGATTATTCACAGTCTTGTAGGTTTGTTACAGGTCATCTTAAAGATGGAAGTATGAACTTGCCTTGGGAAGAGCTTGCAGTTGAACAGCAGACTATTGTTTTTTATATGGCACTCAATGGAGCAAAACATTTATCTGAAAGGCTAATTTCTCATGGCATGCGAGGTAGTATGCCTGTAGCTCTAGTTGAGAAGGGTACGACCCCAGAACACAAGGTGCATACAACCACACTGGACAGCTTACCAAAACTAGTTGCTAATAATGAAATACATGCACCAACCTTAATTATTGTAGGTGAAGTTGTAAAACTTAGAGAAAAATTAAACTGGTATGACGGTGACGACAATTTACCAGCTTAATTATAATAGTCAGATTAAGAGCTCTTTAACCCTCAAGCTTTAAATATATTTGCCGCTGGGCAGAATCCAGTGAAAGATGATTGGAACAAGTTTATTTCAATTAGAATATGTAAAGACTAGAATGTTGTTGTTTTACTCAGTCCTACATCTAAATTATTGTAAATAAGGGCATTGAATAATCAAATTATAAATAATCTAGTTTAGGTATAATTTCAATTCTTCGCGGGAGTGGTGGAATTGGTAGACACGCTGGATTTAGGTTCCAGTGTCGCAAGACGTGAGAGTTCGAGTCTCTCCTTCCGCACCATA
>DQME01000046.1 GCA_015659815.1 Gammaproteobacteria bacterium
ACACCTGCTGTTGGTTCATCTAAAAGCAGCATTCTTGGTTTCTTCATTAATGCCATTGCAAATTCTAACAATTTTTGCTGCCCGAAAGAGAGGTCCCCAGCTAACAAAAATCTTTTCTTGTATAGTCCGACAAATGATAATAACTCATCAGCGTTATCATCAACATCACTTGAAAATGGACTAAAAATTCTCTTCCAATTGGCATCAATATCTGAACTGATCTGCATATTCTGCACGCAAGTCATCTTCCCGTATATATGAGTTTGCTGAAATGTGCGTAGCATACCCATCCTTGCAATCTTAGGAATAGTTAATCTAGATATCTCTTGGTTATTGAAATATATCTCTCCAGAGTCAATTGGATGGTGGCCAACAATTGAATTAAAAAGTGTAGTTTTACCAGAGCCGTTCGGCCCAATAACTCCAACTATTTTGCCTTCAGGCACTTCTAATGAGACGTCAGTATTTGCTACAACACCGCCATATGACTTATTAACTGAATTTACACTTAATAGATCCATTAGCTTTCTCCTTTTTGAGACAAAATATTGTTGCTTAGTTGTTTTCTCTCCTTAAAGTAGCCCAATATTCCTTTTGGAAAATATACTACTACGATTAAAATCAACAAACCAAGAGCAACCTTGTCCCATCCTAATAAGTAAGTCCAGAAGGTTTCTTTTGCTGAATATAATATTATTGCGCCAAGTACAGGCCCCCAGATGGTACCTTTACCGCCCAGTATGGCCATTACAATCATCCAGACACCAAATGTTGGGCCTGAAAAAGCGATTTCTACTGGGTCGATAAAACCAATAACATTGCCAACTCCTGCACCAGCAATAGCCAAAAAGAAAGCTGAAATTGACCAACCTGCAATTTTATATTGAGTAGTGTGAATTCCCATAGATTCTGCTTTATTTTCGTTATCCCTAATGGCATTAAGCGCCAACCCAAACTGACTCTGATAGATCTTCTTAAAGAGAAAGAACGTGGCAACCGCACCTATTAATAATGCGTAATAATAAAACTCCTCTTTTCCAAAAAATAGTCCACTTGGATATATAGGTGTTACCATACCAGATCCAGCTCCAAGGTACTCAATACCGCTAGCTATTTCAGCAGCTGCATGGCCTAATCCTAGAGTACAGATTGCGAAATAGTGCCCGCGCATACCTAGTATTCCTGAACCAAGAATCACGGCAAGAAATACGGCCACAAGAGCACCAGAAAAAGTTCCAACAGCAAGGCTAATAAAATATTCACTTGCATTCAAGTTAACTACAACTTCAGAAACTCGCTCAAATCGATCTAAGCCACTAGAAAACATGTCTCTTTGCACAACCGCACATACATACATTCCAACACCAAAAAATAAAATGTTTCCGAAAGAAGTGTAGCCTGTTTGCCCTCCAAGCATATCCCAAGTGAGAGCTAGGATAATCATTACCCAAATATAGGTCAAGAAAGTTATATAATTTGGAAACAGAAATGGAAGAATAGTAGATATTGCTAGCCCTAACCATAACAAATTATTTTGTTTATTTTTTGTAATCATTATTAAAACCTCGATTATTGTATGTATTGGCGTTTTTTTCTTGCCATGATACTTCTTGTAACAAGAATAATAACCAACAGACAAAAAATAACAGCGGCCTGGAACTCTGCACCGATAACAAAGCCAGTGACATTTTCAAGCGAACTTATACCCATACCAGCAAAAATTATCCCCACAAAATTACCTAATCCTGCAAGAATAACAATCATAAATGAGCGGAATGTATAAACTAAGCCAACAAAAGGATGTATCGTCCAAACCATAACTACTAAAGATCCTCCAATACCGCACAGAGCTGCGTTAATAGCGAATGTATTGGCGTAGACTTTTTCAATATCAATCCCAAGAATTCTTGCTGCTCGTGGATTTTGTGCGGTTGCTCTAATAGCCTGACCCATACGAGAGTACTTCATTATAATAAATAACGCAATAGCGACAGCAGCTGCAATGAAAAAACTAATAAGTTGTATATTAGAGATTGATACTTTTCCATCAAATATGTGCATCATTCCTAGCTCAGGATTTGCTGTAACAACATCAGGTCCAAAAATCGCTTGCATCAATTGTTGCATTAGAATAGCTAATCCAAAGGTTGCTAGTATTGTAATAAAGATATCTTTCTCACCCAACAATCGAAAAATAACGGCTTTATATACAAGTAAACCGAATACAAAAAGTAAAACAGTAACAATCGGAATTGAAAGTATAGGATGAATTCCAAATTGATAAAATAAGGTATAAGTTAGATAGCCACCAAAAATAACCATCTCGCCTTGAGCAAAATTGATTATATTCATTACCCCCCAAATTAATGCTAAGCCATAGGCGATTAATGCAAAAATAGCACCAACCAGCAAACCATTAATTACCAGTTGAGCAAGAAACTCTGGGCTATCGATTAATATATTTAAATAGGTAATCATTTTTAGTCACTCTTTAAATAGTAATTTATAAAAGGCAGCACTTGTAGTGCTGCCTTTTAAGTTTACAAAAACTCTCTAAAAGCGTTCAATTAAGGACGCGGATATACGAGTTCAGCTTCCGCAACATTTGCAGGAGCTACAACATAATATTTGCCATCAATAAGTTGACGTAAAATCATTGGTTTTGCAATATTATTACCTGCTTCTGAAAACCTTATTTGACCATAGAAAGTTGACAAATCAGTTGCAGCAAGAGCATCTCTAACAGCATCCTTATCAAGAGAATTAGCTCTTGTTATGGCATCTGCCATTACTATCACTGCTGCAGTTGATTCAGCAGCCTGATACGGCGGAACATAACCATATGTATCATTAAATATTGAAGAGTAGTTCCCTGCAGTTCCAAACACAGCACCTTCACTTGAAACACTAGGAGACCATTGCGCTGCACACAAAGCATAATCGGCAAGATTACCAAACTTTTCCTTGTCATGAAGCTTAGCTGACTCACAGTGCGTCATTGCAAGCATGTTCACTGAAACGCCTAGATCATTCATTTGCCTAACGGATAACGCTGCACCTTTAGAGTGGCCAGAAACTACAAGTAAGTCCGGCTTTAATGCTTTCACCTTAACCAGTGTAGATGTCATATCGCTTAGGTCTCTAGGTAACTTGTCATCAATAACTACTTTCATGCCGTGACGATTAACATCATCAAGAACACCTGCTCTAATGTCTTGAGAGAATGGATCATTCTCAATTGCAAGAGCTACAGTTATTTCTGATGCTGGTTTACCAGCTTTAAGTGCTATTTGATTGACTGCTTCTTGTAGGTATTGCTCAGAAGTTGACAGTACCGCAAACATATACTTATAGCCCTGATTAAACAATGAGCGAGATGCGCCGTTTGCTTCAACCATTGGTACGCCATGCTTTTCTGTTACAGGAGCAATTGCTTTAGTTAGTCCTGAACTATATGGCCCCAACATGAAACTCACCTTATCTCTAAGAATTAACCTTTCAGCTAATGAGGCTCCACGTGCTGGTGTAGACTCATCATCGTAGTAGACAATTTCTAGGTCATAGGTCTTCCCATTAACAGCAACACCTCCCATAGAGTTGACATATTTGACACCTAAGTCATAGCCTTTTTTAGTGTGGTTGCCTGCTGTTGAGTATTTACCTGACAAAGAGACCGCTGCACCAAGCTTAATGGTATCAGCTATAACCGCTGGACTCGCGATAAGTCCGGCTAATAAGAGTGATTTCATCATCACTCCAAATTTATAGTTTTTCATCTTTATTCTCCATTTATATTAAAAAAAAATAACCTTAATACCTTGAAAATATTTTCAAAGTCGTATGAGTATAACTGGGTTATTTTTCTTATGTCAACTAATAAATGTGGTAAATAATGGTAAATAATGGTATAAAGTAGTATTAAGTGGTATAAAATTAATCTGTCATGTTAAATTTATCTGGGAATATTCTAGTAAGAAATAAATCAATACAAAAATTGTCGATTAAGGTTGAGCCTTATTATGACGAGATATATTGAAGACTTATTTATGTTTAGGGGTGTTCACAATATAAGCATTGACAGCAAAGGAAGAATTAAAATACCTGTTCGTCACCTATCCCAAATAATTACAAACTGTGCTGGAAAAATGGTACTCAGTATACACCCAGATGATGAATGTCTATTGTTGTACCCTTTAGGGGATTGGCAAAAACTTGAACTTAAAGTAAGCGCATTGCCCTCACTAAATATTCACACTAAAAGACTTAAAAGAAAGCTTATAGGTCACGCTACTGAGTGCGAACTAGATAAAGCATCAAGAATATTGATTCCCTCAACATTAAGAGAGTATGCAAAGATTGACAAAAAAATCATACTGAGTGGGCAAGGATTAAACTTTGAATTGTGGGATGAAAAGTCTTGGGACAAACAAATTAAAAACCTGGACAGTCTTAGCAGAAAGGAAGATCCACCTGAAGAAATCAAGCATCTATCATTATGAACTACAGCCATCACAATCCAGTGATGTTTAATGAATCAATTGAAGGCCTAAATATAAAGACAGATGGTATCTACGTTGATGCAACCTTTGGTCGTGGAGGGCATACTAGCGGCATACTCAACAGTATAGGCATCTCTGGACGAGTAATAGCTATAGACAGGGATATAGAGGCAGTTGAATATGCCAAAAAACATATTAAAGACGACAGATTCGAAATTTTTCATTCTGCATTCGACAATATAACAGATATATTAGATAAACTCAGCCTGATAGGCAAGGTTGACGGTGTACTAATGGATCTTGGTGTATCTTCACCACAACTTGACAATTCTGATAGGGGCTTTAGCTTTAATAAAGACGGACCACTCGATATGCGTATGGACCGCACAAGAGGGGTTAGTGCAGCAGAATGGTTATCGTCAGCTAGTGAAGCTGAGATTGCAGATGTTATTTATATGTTCGGTGAAGAGAAAAAGAGCAGGAAGATTGCAAACGCCATAAAGCGCCATCAAAAGGATAGTGATATTAAAACTACAGCACAGCTTGCTAATATTATAAGTAGGATTGTTGGTGGACATCAAAAAAAACACCCAGCCACTAGGTCTTTTCAAGCGATAAGAATATTCATAAACCAAGAGTTAACTCAACTAACAGACACTTTGGAACAAATGCTAAACTTACTAGCACAGGGCGGCAGAATTTCCTTAATCAGCTTTCATTCTATAGAGGATAGGATAGTAAAACGCTTCATCCAGAAACACTCTAAACAAAAAAGCCTTCCGAAGGGCTTGCCAGTTATGGATAGTAAGTTAGAAAGAGCCCCTTTAATCAGTATTGGTAAGTATTTTGCTACTAAATCTGAGCTGGATGACAATGTTAGGTCTAGAAGTGCAATCCTTAGAGTAGCGGAAAAATGCTAACCAAAATAAAAATAAATATAATTCTCTGGCTTGCCGTTGTTGTTCTCTCTAGTCTAAATATAATTTGGCACAACGAATCTAGAAACCTACACAACGAATTACGAGAAGTACAAACAAATAATCAACGAATAGTTGCAATTAATAAACAATTATTGACTCAATACTCAAAACAAATTAGCGGCGGAGAGATACAGAATAGGGCTGAACTTGATTTAAATATGAAGTTACCAGAAAAACAAAAAACACTGACCTATGATTAGAATTGGATCATATAAAAAACCAAGGGTTCAACACTTTTGGAATAGACAGGGGTATGTTAGATACATATTCCTAATACTATTAATGGCGTTCGCATACAGAGTGATTAGTATCCGTACTCTTACGGCGGATGATCTTTCTCTAAAACAAAGAGCCATTAACCAGTCATCAGAGCCTATTATTGAGACTGCACGCAGAGGAGACATTGTAGATCGAAATGGTGAGATACTTGCGAGCAACTTAATTCTAAAAAAAATTAACCTTAATCCTATGCAACTGCAGACAGAGTTTATCCCTAAACTTGCACAATCTCTAGGCATGCCTTTTGTGGAACTTAATGAGATTCTAGCCAAGAAAAGAGAGAACAGGAGAAGGTATTATATTATTAAAAAAAATATACCACTAACAGACCCAGTAATAAATAGGATTAATAAGCTAAAAAAAGAAAGGATTAACGTTTGCAAGAATATAACAAAAAAACCTGATCTAAGCTTAATTGATAAAGCCCTTAATATGTTTAATGTTAAAAAATCAACCCCTAAATATACAACAACTAGAAAATGTAGTAGACAGTTAGCCGAGGGCATAACAATTGAAGAAGACGCACAAAGATATTACCCTAAGGGCGCTTCAATGGCTCCACTGATAGGTCGCATAAATCACGATAAAGAAGGAATATCAGGCATAGAGGGAGAGTTTGAGAATATATTGTCAGGACAGGACGGTGAAAAACATCTTAGGCATACAGGTGACTCATCTGAATCTTATTTTAACCCAGTAAATATAACAAAATTAGAGCACGGCCATGACATTGAACTTACAATTGACTCAGGTATACAGTTTCATTCCTATAACGCTTTGAAAAAATCTGTACTATTCCATGAAGCTGAGTCAGGTTCTGCAATTGTGTTGTCTACAAATGGTGAGGTATTGGCTATGGCAAACTACCCCGCAGATGACCCAAATAATAAACAAGTTTATAGCCCTGAACACTACCGTAACAGAGTCTTATCTGACAAAATCGAGCCCGGCTCTACAATGAAAACGTTCACTATGCTGCTTGCGCTTGATCAAAATAAAATTACCGCAACTGAAGATGAACTGATAGACGTTACCAAAAAAATTGGACACATAAGGCCGGATAAAAAATATAAAGAAATGACAATAAAATTAATCCTCCAAAAGTCTCACAATTTGGGTACCGTTAATGTGTCAGAAATGCTAACCAAAGAGGACATGTACAATACCTGGAACAACTTAGGATTTGGCCACCCACTAGGACTAATACCTAGCATTGAAAACTCTGGATCACTTAAACATTTTGAGCACTGGGGTGATATAGACAAGAGGACTTTGTCATATGGTCATGGACCAATGGAAACAAACTTAGCACAGTTAGCAAGAGCATATTTAGTGTTTGCTAATAACGGTAGCATCCCATCATTGAAGCTTATAAATGGTGCTAACTATAACGAAAATATTATAAAAATATTTAACAAAGAAACAATTGATAAAATTGGACATATTTTAGACTCTGTTGTCTCAGACAAGGGTTCCGGATACAGGGCCCAAATAGGCGGTTATAGTGTCGCCGGTAAGACAGGTACTGCTGAAAAAGTTATTAATGGAAAGTACAGCAAGAATGGTGACAAAAGAACGTTTTTTGTTGGCTTTGTGCCAGCTAAGATGCCAAAATATATTATGGCTGTAAGACTAGACTATCCAAAAAAATGCTACGCTAGTTGGCACCCTAACCCAAGTATTCCATGCCAAGGGTCAAACTCAGCCTCAATGGTTTTTAAAGACGCAATGGAAAAAATACTGACAAATGATAACTCAATTGAGGTTTTATCTGAGAGCTAACCTTGTAGTAAAGGGTTACCTCTTCCCCTTCTGAATATTTATCATAACCTCTCTTTCTTCATCAACAGTCTTTGCGTTACTAATTTTATCCTTTATAAGGGCATTTTTTTGCTGCCGCTCAATATTATTAATACATTCTAAGAACTCATCACTAGCCTGAGACTCACTTAAATGCGGCTCCAAAGAGCATAGAACCTTGAGTCTACTATATATGTTTACCTTATTTTTAAAAGGTTTAATTAGGTCTTCTTGAGAGATATTTTCATCGATTTGTGCCGAATGAATTAACTCAAGCAAAACTTCTGATTGCTTAATTCTTCTAACCCTAACCTCAACCGTCCCATCTGCCAATGACGGATAATTAAGCAAAAGGCTTATCATCTTAGACATCAAAGCTTTAGTGGTATCTTTTTTGGTAGGCCCTATCGAAGGGGCATCATAATCTACAAAGTCAGTTACGTTAGGCTCATAACCGTCATCCGGAAAATTATGCTTATCATGTGGCTTGTTATTTGTCACCTGATTTTGTTTAACAATAACTGACACTACCTGGTCGATACCTTGTCCAACAAATTTAGCAACACCCTCGATTAACTGCTGCTTATAAGTTTCATAACTAACCATACTTATTAGAACTGACACTTTTTCAAGAAAAATTGTTTTACCCTCTATCGTATCAAAATCAACCTCACTCTTAATGTGATCAAAAAGAAACTTAGATAAGGTGTGTGATTTTATTATTCGCTCCTCAAAAGATTTTTTAGATTCCTTATTAATTAACGAATCTGGATCTTCATTGTCTGGTAGAAATAAAAATTTAACTACCATGCCGGCTTTTATTACAGGTAACGCCACATTAAGAGCCTTCCATGCTGCAGACCTACCAGCCCTATCCCCATCAAAACAAAAAATAATTACATTTGATGTACGTGACAAAGTCTGTAAGTGTTGTGGTGTTGTGGCTGTACCTAAGGTTGCTACTGTTCGAACAATACCACCCTGGTGTAATGCCACCACATCCATATAGCCCTCAACTACCAAAATATAATCAATTGAACGGGAATATTTTCGGCAATGATGGAGCCCATATAACTCTTTAGATTTTGAAAAAATTGGGGTTTCCGGTGAATTCAAATATTTTGGTTTGTCCTGCTCAGTAATGGTCCTGCCACCAAATGCTATAACATCACCTTTTGAGTTATGAATTGGAAACATGATGCGGTCACGAAATCTGTCGTAGAATTCCCCTTTCTTGTCACTTTTTTCAACAATCAATCCCATATTTTCTAGATCAGTCAAAGTCTCTTGATCCGACTTGAAATGGTCAAACAAATTGCTCCAACCTGGGGGTGCAAATCCAAGCTCAAAGCGTTTTGCGGTCTGCCCACTAATGCCTCTATGTTTTGCATAGTCAACTACTTTATTTTTAGCTGGGGAATGCTTAAGTTGGTCTTGATAGAATTCACTAACCTGACTCATTAACTCAATGTAGCGTTTGATTTTTGGATCTGCCGGTCTTGCATTTTGATCATATATGACACTCATACCAGACTCACTTGCAACAATCTCGACTGCTTCTTGAAAATTTAAGTGATCAAACTTCATTACAAAGTCAATTGCGCCTCCATTCTCACTGCAACCGAAACAATGGTAGATTTGTTTATTTGGAACAACGGTAAATGATGGGGTTTTTTCGTTATGAAAGGGACAACATGCCTTGTAGTCCTTTCCTGCTTTTTTTAGAGGGACGCGTCTATTTATTAGATCAACAATATCTACTCTTTGTGATAAATCATTGATAAAATCTCTATCAATAAACGGCATAATATTTATTAACTGACATAAATACTATATTTTAATGACAAAAACAAATTTTTATCATCCTAAATTTTTACCTACTTGGTTAATGATGTTGCTAATGCTCATTGGATCAAAGTTGCCGTTCAATGTACAAGTCTTTATTGGTAAATATACAGGCAGAATCCTGTACAGAATTATGTCTAGGTTCAGAAAGATTGCAACCATAAATATCTCTAACTGTTTCCCACAAAAAAATCGCTACCAAATTGAGCACCTAGTAAAGCAGAACTTTGAAGCTATAGGTATTTCTTTTTTTGAAACCGCTGATGCATTTTTTGCAAGCAATAAAAAGATAGAAAAAAAATCAACAATTAATAACCAGCACTACCTGACTGATGCACTTGAAAATGGTCAAGGAGTGATTCTTCTTTCAGGTCACTTTATGCCTCTAATGTTGGGCGGTAGAGTGTTATTATTAATGCACACAATAGCGAATATTTATCGCCCACAAAACAATAAATTGTTTGACGAAATAATGCGCAAAAGATTTATTAAGAATGGCGCACTAATGATAAAAACAAAGGACATAAAATCAATGATAAAAGCGCTAAAAAGTGGTATGCCAATTTGGTATGCCCCAGACCAAGACTTTGGGGAACAAAACTCAGTTTTTGCTCCCTTTTTTAATATACCAACGGCCACCTTAAATGCAACATCTCGTCTGGCTAGCATACCTAACACAAAAGTTATCCCTTTTTTATTTAGTAGGACAAGTAGTGGTTATGAGCTAACCTTCGAGAGACCAATTGCAGATTACCCTAACGAAAATGAAGTAGAGAATGCAACCAAAACAAATGAAATTTTACAATCCCAAATACTCAAAGCTCCAGAACAATATCTTTGGATTCATAGGCGCTTTAAAACTAGAAAAAAAGACGACCCTAGCTACTATGAAGGGATTTAATTTAAATATACAATTTTTACTTTTTAGTGCTGGAATAGAAAAAATAAATAGAGTATAATCACACCCTTACTAATTTTTACGCTAAATTTACCAATTATGTCTATAGATACACAATCAATTATTAAAGAGTTTCAGTTGGATGATAATGATACGGGCTCAACTAACGTTCAGGTTGCATTATTAACTGCACGCATTAAGCACCTGACTGACCATTTCAAGACTCACAAAAAAGATCACCACTCAAGACGAGGTCTTTTGCGTTTAGTTTCACAACGTAAAAAATTATTATCTTACCTAAAAGGTACAAACGTCAATGCTTATTCAGATTTAATTAGTCGTTTAGGTCTTAGAAAATAAATCACAATGTTTCATAGGGAGCCCCTTTTGGGGCTTTTTTTGTTTCTGTAGCGGTTAAAATAACTGTTATGGAGTTATCGCCAATATATCAAAAAATTGAAGACCTAAAGAGTCGCTCATCGACCCTTATAGAGCACCTTAACCTTTCTGAAAAACAAGGCAGATTAGAAGAAGTTATGCTCGAGATGGAAAATCCTGACATTTGGTCTAAACCAGAAGAAGCTCAATCACTTGGACAAGAAAAATCAAAACTTGAGTCTATTTGCCAAACATTTGAGTTAGTTATCTCTATATTAGATGATGCTGAAGAGCTCTTAGATATGGCACAGCTAGAAGATGACGAAGATACTGCAAACAGTTTAATTAGTGACTTAGAAGGTATTGAGCTATCTATTGCAAATCTAGAGTTTGAGAGAATGTTTAGTGGTGAACTCGACGCTAACTCAGCCTATCTAGATATACAGTCCGGGTCAGGCGGAACTGAAGCCCAGGACTGGGCTGAAATGGTCTTAAGAATGTATCTTCGTTGGGGAGAAAAACACAAATTCAAAGTCAAACTAATTGAAGCCTCAGCTGGAGATGTTGCAGGTATAAAGTCGGCAACAATTCATTTTGGTGGGGAGTTCGCATTCGGTTGGCTGAGGTCTGAAATTGGAATACATAGACTTGTTAGGAAGTCCCCATTCAATGCTAACGGGAAACGTCACACATCATTCTGCTCAGTGTTTGTGTCTCCAGAGGTTGACGACAATATTGACATTGAGATAAATCCATCAGACTTACGTATTGACACATACCGCGCTTCTGGTGCTGGTGGACAACACGTCAACAAAACTGAATCTGCAGTAAGAATTACTCATATACCTACCAACTCAGTAGTCCAGTGTCAAGATGGCAGAAGTCAGCATGCAAACAAAGACCAAGCCATGAAGCAACTCAAATCTAAACTATACGAGATAGAGATACAAAAACGTAACAGTGAAAAACAAGACCTGGAAGAATCAAAATCAGATATCGGTTGGGGTCACCAAATTAGATCTTATGTTCTAGACCAGTCACGTATTAAAGACCTACGTACAAATGTCGAGTCGTCAAACACTCAAGATGTGCTTGACGGAAATTTAGACAAATTTATTGTAGCAAGCTTAAAGGCTGGATACTAAGAGATCTTTACTAGATGAATACAACACAATACGATATGATAGCTATAGGAGCTGGTAGCGGAGGATTATCTGCTGTTGAGCGTGCGTCAGAGTACGGAATGAAGTGTTTGCTAATTGAAGCTAAAACTGTTGGTGGAACCTGTGTAAATGTTGGATGTGTGCCAAAAAAAATTATGTGGTTTGCTGCAAACACAGCAAGTCATATAAAAAATGCAAAGGGTTTCGGTTTTGATGTAGAACAGAACGATTTTTCCTGGAAAGAACTAAAAAGGAAAAGAGATATTTATATAAAAGGAATTACCGATTGGTATGACGGCTATTTACAAAAACTTGGGATTGATTATGTAAACGGTTTTGCTAAATTAATTGATAAAAACACTGTGTCTGTTGGTGATAAAAAATATACTACTAAACATATAGTGCTTGCTACGGGAGGAGAACCTTTTGTACCAAGTATAAGAGGGGCCGAGTATGGCATTACGTCAGACGATTTTTTTGAATTAGACATAATGCCTAGCAAAGTTGCAGTGATAGGTGGTGGCTATATAGGTGTTGAATTGTCAGGTGTACTTAATTCGCTAGGCAGCAGAGTCGAAATTTTTGTTCGTTCTGAAAGGCTTCTACGAGGCTTCGACTCTATAATTCAAGATACAATTGAAAAGGACTACTCGGAACACGGCATTGAAATTCATAACAACACCAAAATAAAAAGTATATCTGAAGACTTAACGGTCAATACAGATAGTGGAGTTTTTTCAAATTTCGATAAAATTATTTGGGCAGTTGGCAGAAAACCATTAACGCAACATCTCGGCCTAGAGAGTGCTGGAGTTAATACTGATGGTAAAGGATTCATAAATACCGACAAGTTTCAGACAACAAATATTGATAATATTTTTGCCCTAGGTGACGTTACCGGGCGGGCCGCACTAACACCAGTAGCAATTGCTGCAGGTAGAAGGCTATCAGATAGGCTATATAACGGCATGACTGATCGCCACTTAAGTTACAACAACATACCTAGCGTAATTTTTTCACATCCACCTATAGGCACCATTGGATTTACTGAAAAAGAGGCCAATGAAAAGTTTGAAAATATCAAAATATACAAGTCTGAATTTATTCCAATGGCTGACGCCCTACTAGAATTTAAAACAACTACAGCAATAAAACTTATATGTGAAGGTGAGAATGAAATAATCGTTGGCTGTCACATAATTGGGCATGGGGCTGACGAAATGCTGCAGGGTTTTGCAGTTGCAATAAACATGGGGGCTACCAAAAAACAATTCGACGATACAATTGCTATACACCCTACCAGTGCTGAAGAGGTGGTAACCTTGAGATAGCTATTTATACTTCTTGCGCCATTTGTATGGTTCAATTGGTGGTGAATAAAAGCCCCAAAAACCGGTCTTATTTTTTTTAGATGCGTCTTCTTCTAATCTATAATCATCTTTATAAGAAAAAGCCATACCATCCTCAACCATCAATCTTCCAATATCTGTACTGCCTTTAAATACTTTCACCAACAACCTATTGTAATGGTCCACGCCAACTAAAGAAACAACCAAATCACCGGGCATTTCTTGGATTATCTTTTGGAAATATTTCTTAGAAAGAATGCCACAGTCTATAGTTTCATTCTCTGTACTTTTGCACTTTTGGTTAACTTCAGGTGTATCAATTCCTGCAATTCGCATACGTACATTAATACTATCTCCATCAACAATATGGAATACCTTATCACTATCAAGTAACATATCTCCAGTATATGAAAATACTGGCAATACAACACAAAAGCTCAAGACAAATAACTTCATCTCATAAAATACTAGCGGTAAAATTAACATTTTATCTGAGTCCTTTCTAATTAGTGCTAGCATTAGAACAAATAATATTTAATGATGACGGCTTAATACCCGTAATATCTCAAGACTTCAAAACCAACGAAGTTCTTATGTTGGCTTGGATGAATAAAGAGTCACTGAGCTTGACTATTAAAAATAAGCAGGCTGTATATTACTCTCGTTCTAGAAAAAAGTTATGGTACAAGGGTGAAGAGTCAGGGCACTCACAAATACTTAAAGAAATTTATATGGATTGCGATAATGATGTTATTCTACTTAAGGTTGAACAGATTGGCGGTATTGCATGTCACACAGGAAGAAGGTCATGTTTTTTCCAAAAACTTGATGGCCATAAATGGAAAAATACTTCTGAAATTATAAAAAACCCTGAAGATATTTATGGATGATATTTTATTAAGATTAGAGCAAGTTTTAGAACAGAGAAAAGCTGCAAGAGCTGAAGATTCTTATGTATCATCTCTATACCTCAAAGGTACCGATGAAATATTAAAAAAGATCGGCGAAGAGTCGGCAGAAGTAATAATGGCTGCAAAAGATGATGATAAAGATAAAATAATTTATGAAGTAGCAGATCTTTGGTTTCACTCCTTGGTACTGCTTAGACATAAAGATATCTCGGTCACTCAAATTGAAGAAGAGTTATCCCGAAGGTTTGGCTTGTCGGGATTAAAAGAAAAAGCCAGCAGAGAAATAAATAAATAAATAGGAGATAGAACAATGATGCCAGGACCGTTTGAACTAATTATTATATTAGTAATCGTGCTACTAATTTTTGGAGGAAAACGATTAAAAAATATCGGTGGAGATCTGGGAGGAGCTATTAAAGGATTCAAAAAATCTATGAAGGAAAGTAGCGAAACCAAAATAGAAGACAAGGAAGAGATCATAGAAAGTAAAGTAGTTAAAGAAGAAGAAGAAACAAAATAATTTATTTATGTTTGATTTTGGTTTCTGGGAAGTCGCCCTCATTGGTGTAATTACCCTAATCGTTGTTGGTCCTGAAAGATTGCCAGGCATTGCACGCAAGGTAGGCCTCTATGTGGGCAAAATAAAAAGGTTTATTGAAAAAGTTAAAAACGATGTTAGTGAAGAATTAGATGCTGACAAACTGAAGCTAGAAGCTAGCAAACTTAAAGAGCAACTAAACATGGACGATGAAGACTCCGGCATCGTAGATATAATAAAAGACACCAAAGAGACATTGAAAGAAGCTAAAGCAGACATAGATAAAATTAAAAGCAAAAAATCATGAGTTCAAGCGAGATGACCTTTATTCAACATCTGGTTGAATTGCGAGACAAACTACTACACTCGGTTATTGCTATTCTAGTTATATTTATTGGAATATTTCCATTTGCAAACGAGGTTTACTCATTCATCGCAGCACCAATAATTGGAGTTCTGCCAACCGACACTAATATAATTGCCATCGGAGTTATTTCACCATTTCTTACTCCCCTTAAAATGGCACTTATCTTTGCGGTTTATTTGGCTATGCCGTACCTCTTGTTTCAAGTATGGTCCTTCATTGCACCTGCACTTTATAAGCACGAAAAACAACTTATTGTGCCTCTCGTAGTATCATCAACTATTTTGTTTTATGCCGGTTTACTTTTCTCTTTCTATGTAGTTTTTCCAGTAATCTTTGGATTCCTAGTAAGTATAGGGCCTAATATTGTTGACTTCACCCCAGACATTCAATACTATTTAGACTTCGTTCTTAAAGTTTCCTTTGCGTTTGGAGTTGCATTTGAGGTTCCAATTGCCACAATTCTACTGATAATGTTCGGTGTAACAACTGTTGAAACTTTAAAGAAAAATCGACCATACGTTATTATCGGAGCTTTTGCTTTAGGTATGGTATTAACCCCTCCAGATATAATATCACAAACACTAATTGCCATACCGATGTGGGTGTTATTTGAAGCTGGTTTAATTTTTGCACCGATGATTAAAACAAGAAGTAAAGAGACTAAGGATTCAAAGAACGATAAACCAAATGCAGAACCACATGCCTCAGATAATGATGACGAAGAATCTGAAGTAAGCGATGATGAACTTGATGAAGAGATGGATAAAATTGATGACGAGTTTGCGAAAATGGATGACGAGTTTGCTGACTATATTAGAAAGCTCGATGAAGAAGACAAGGATAAAAATAAAAAGTAATTGTTACTCTAACAACTCGAATGCATTAATAACACTCTCTGATACATCGACAATTCTCTTATTTTTATTCATAGCCATCTTTCTAAGAGATTGGTATGCCTCATCCTCAGTAATCTCTTTGTGCTCCATTAATAACCCTTTCGCCTTCTCAACAGCTTTGCGTTCTGAGAGCATACTTCTTGTGGCATCTAACTCATCCTTTAAAGCCTGAAACTCTCTGAAGCGTGCAATAGCGACGTCAATAATTGGTTGCACTCTGTTCTCTTCGAGTCCATCAACTATATAGGCATTTACTCCAGATTTAATTGCTGAATTAGCCATCTCAGAACTTGATTTTTCTGCAAACATAACTATAGGTTTAGGTTTGGTCTTGTTTACATCGTGCAAATTAGCAAAGACCTCTTCATCAGGTATATCAGAATTTACTATGACAACATCGGCGTGCGTCATTTCGTTACTATTTTGAAGATTGGAACTACTATCCATTCTACATATTACTTCATGCCCTTTGTCCTGTAATGCCCTTCTCAGCATTGCAGATCTGCCTGTATTCTCATCTACTAATATTATTTTTAAAGCTGTATTCATAAGATAAATTTTACCTATAATTTTATTCTAAGATAATAAAAGGCAGAAATGATTAGCATTTCTACCTTTTAAAGGGGTAACTATTAACTATTTACTTAGTAAATTCAGGGTACGCTTGAAGGCCACACTCTGCAATATCGACTCCCTCAGACTCCTCCTCCGCAGATACTCTAATTCCCATTAAGGATTTAAGAGCTACCCATAACAATAAAGAAGTAGCGAACACCCACACAAATATTGTACCGGCACCGGCCAACTGACCACTAAACGATACACCGTCATTTGTTAATGGAACTGCCAAAAGACCCCACAGTCCAACAACGCCGTGTACAGAGATTGCACCGACTGGGTCGTCAATCTTGAACACTTTGTCTAAAATGTCGATAGAGAAAACTACAAGTACACCGCCTACAGCTCCAATCAAAGTGGCTTGTAGAGCAGTTGGTGTATCTGGTCCAGCAGTAATTGCTACTAATCCCGCTAATGCGCCGTTAAGTGCCATTGTTAAGTCTGCCTTACCCCATAATAGCTTAACTAATAATAGTGCTGCTATCACACCTCCAGCAGCAGCTGCATTAGTATTTAGAAATACCATTGCAACAGCATTAGCACTATCTTTGCTGGCCATCGCTAATACTGAACCGCCATTAAAGCCAAACCATCCCATCCACAGTATGAATGTACCTAGAGTTGCCAATGGCATATTAGCACCTGGGATTGCATTAGATGAGCCATCCTTATTGTACTTCCCTTTACGCGCTCCTAACACTATAACGCCAGCTAAAGCAGCTGCAGCACCGGCCATATGCACAATACCTGAGCCTGCAAAATCAGCAAAACCTAAGTCGCCTAGAGTGTATAGACCGAATACAGATGCACCTCCCCATGTCCAAGCACCCTCTAGAGGGTAAATAATGCCTGTAAATATCACAGCAAAGGCGAAGAATGAAAATAGTTTCATACGTTCAGCCACTGCACCTGATACAATCGACATCGCTG
>DQME01000169.1 GCA_015659815.1 Gammaproteobacteria bacterium
AATATGCCTTTTTGGTGTAATAATTACCTATATTTAAGTTTTTGTATGTTTGTTCACAATTTATTTGTATTTTTTAATGCTCTTTGCTTGTCTCTCTTCCAGTCCCTATCTTTAATATCCTGACGCTTGTCGTGTGACTTTTTGCCTTTAGCTAGTCCAATTTCTAGCTTGACTTTGCCTCTATTCCAGTACAACTTAAGTGGTACTACAGTTGCACCCTTTTGATTTATTTTGTCACGAATGCGATTGATTTCTATCCTGTTCAGTAGTAATTTACGTAGCCTGGTTGGGTCTGCAACAACATGAGATGATGCGCTATTTAGTGGAGAGAAGTGAGCACCAAACAAATACATCTCGTTACCTTTTAGTATTACATAGCTCTCCTTTATTTGCGCCTTACCTTCTCTCAAGCTTTTAACTTCCCATCCCTCCAAAGACAGTCCAGCCTCTAGCGATTGTTCGATAAAATAGTCATGCCTTGCTTTTTTATTAACTGCAATAGTGTTTGAACTTGTTTTTATTTTTTTAGTTTTATTAGCCATAATTATTATTTAATATGCATCATATATCTAGAAGCGCCATAGTGCCATACTCGTGCAACGAAATGTACCGGCTCGTAAACCAGGTCGACAGCTATCCAGAGTTTCTTGACTGGTGCTCCGATGCTACCATTTTAAATCAAACTAAAGACGAAGTTACCGCCTCAGTTAAGATAAATAAAGGTTCTTTTCAGAAAAGCTTTACTACAGTCAACTCCTTAACACATAACTGTAGAATAGATATGCAGTTAAAGGATGGGCCATTTAGCCACCTTAGTGGTTCGTGGAAATTTACTAAGCTCAGTGAAAATGCCTGCAAAGTTGAGCTCCAACTTCAATTCAACTTTGCATCTAAATTGACAGACCTCGCTATATCTCCAATATTTAAATCTATAGCCAATTCTCAATTAGATGCATTCGTTCGTAGAGCAAAAATTATCTATGGATAATGAAATCGTATTGTTTAATAAGCCCTTTGGTGTGCTTTGTCAGTTCAGTGGTGAAAGCAATAATTTGTCCAATTACATCGATATAAAGAATATCTATCCAGCCGGTAGGCTTGATAAAGATTCTGAGGGCTTAGTAGTTCTTACCGGAAACGGAAAACTGCAGCATCAAATTTCGCACCCAAAATTTAACAAAGAAAAAATATATATAGTTCAGGTTGAGGGTTTAATAACAAGACAGGCCATTGATAGTCTTTGTATTGGGGTTGAACTAAACGACGGAATGACAAAGACGGCAAGGGCTAGAATGATTGACGAACCGGAATGGTTGTGGAATAGAGATCCGCCCATAAGAACAAGAAAAAATATACCCACCTCATGGTTTGAAATTAATATAACAGAAGGCAGAAATAGACAGGTAAGACGTATGAGCGCCAAAGTTGGTTTCCCGGCTCTAAGACTTATACGTACACATGTGGGTGAGTGGTCTTTGGACAACATAGAATTAGGTAAATACAAATGAACACTTTTGAGTTATCCTATAACGCGCTTATGAGCTCAAACGTAAGTGAAAAAATTGAGCTAACTAATAGGTTATACGAGTTGTGTCAGAATAATGAATTACATTACAAAGAGGGGTTCTCAATAAAAGAGATTGAGAGTCCTGGTCGCCCAGACAAGCCTAACCTAGTTCGATTTCAGAATGTACCTAAGCGCGACAACTCTGATATTGGTATGATAAAAACAATTCACGCTATATGTCATATTGAGTTCAATGCCATTAATTTAGCACTAGATGCAGTATACAGATTCAGAGATATGCCTGATAAGTTCTATCAAGACTGGATAAGGGTTGCATTCGAGGAGGCAAAACATTTCTCTCTTATCAATCAATATTTAAATGATCTTAACTATAAGTACGGAGATTTCGATGCTCACAATGGTCTTTGGGTAATGACTTTTGAAACTGGTTATGATGTACTCAGCAGGATGGCTTTAGTGCCAAGGGTTCTGGAAGCTAGAGGTCTTGACGTTACTAGAAATATTCAGAACAGATTTGTTGTCTCTAAGTTTAATAAGATGGTAGATATACTTGATATTATCTTTCAAGATGAGATAGGGCATGTAAAGATTGGGAACTACTGGTTTAACACTTTGTGCAAAGAAAGGGATCTAGAGCCACTAATTATTTTCGAAAAACTAATCAAAAAACATATAGGCACTAAATTGAGAGGCCCATTCAATATTGAAGCAAGGAAGCTGGCAGATTTTTCAAAGGCAGAGCTAGAATACCTTCAAGCTAGTTGATACTGTCCAGCCATTCCCCTATACTTTCTATAAGCACATCAACCGTGTCACCTTCTTTGTAATAGTGGTCAGCTCTCTGTATCGATAACTGAGCATTATGTCTGTTACCCTTAGATAGTTCTGCTGTCCTCTCTTTTGAAAGCCTGATTACGCCTGGGAAGTCTTTTTCACCAAAAATATCTAGTACAGGTGACCCCATCTTCGCTAAAGGGAATGGCTTGATAATTTTTTGTTTGTAGTCTGTTGCACCTATACCTATGCCGACATAGGCTGATATATCAGAGTCCCCATATTTGTCAATGTAGCTCATCGACATGTGGGCTCCGCAACCATGCGCAACTATAACTATGTTGGTTATGTCTTGTTCTTTTAAGAAATCAATAGCAGACCTGATACGTTCGTGGGCATATGGGAATATTGGTACGTAGTCATAGTACTTTGCGTCCTTTTCTAATACCGGCATTTGAACAGACAGGGTATTCCATCCCATCTCAGTTAAGCCAACCCTGACTGGCTTGACCACGCTTGACCAGTTAGCGTGATAACCTCTTGAGTGTAGCACTATGGCTCCACCCTTAGAGTCGTCCAACTCAGACTCTGTATAAATACTGAAAACCTCTTTGCCATTAGGGAGAGTTAAATATTCAACGTCTCCATCCATCACAGATTCCTCTATCTCACTAATGATTCTCTCTTCTCTCTCAAAGTCTGGAGTATTCTGGGTGAACTCGTTGTAGTGTTCCAACAGCATGGATCTGTTGTTAGTGTCTATGTGATGCAGTTCTTCTGCATTCAAGATGTGAACTAAAAAAAACTGTGCCACAAAAAAATATACAATATAACTAGTATTGTTCAACATACATTTCTCGTAATTGCTCTAATGCATCTTGTGCATCAGGATGTTTATTGTTATTGGCAATTGTAAACCAATAGTAAGCCTTTTGTATATCGTTTAGCTCTAAATACAGTGAGGCTAAATTAAATTGTGCATACTCATCGTTCTGCTTGGAGGCTACAGTCCACCAATCTTTGGCCATCTGTTTGTTCACTGCAACTCCATCGCCCTGATAGTACAGCATAGCTAGCTCACTTTGTGCATATGGGAGTCCTTGGTTTGCTGCCCTCTCAAACCAATGAAAAGCCTTATTGGAGTCTTTCTCTGCTCCTAGGCCGTGAAGATAACTCAGCCCTATATTGTTCTGTGCAGCAGCGTGGCCAGCATCTGCAGCCCTTATCATCCATCTAAAGGCGTCATCATTACGTCCCTGCTGAGAGTACTCATAACCGATCTTGTACCAACGATCGCTGAGCGTTTCTGCAAAAACTGCCTGACTTAGGAAAACAAAAAGGGATGCTAAGAGCATCCCTTTTATGTAATTGAAATTAATCAATTATTTACAATGCTACAGTCGATAGACCTAGTGAATGCCAAACGTTCATACCACCACGGTAGTACTTAAGTTTGCTCGCTGGGTAACCAATAGTAAGTAATGCTTTAATAGCTTGAGGTGATTGACCACACCATAAACCATTACAGAACAAGTACAATGTCTTAGCACCAGAA
>DQME01000058.1 GCA_015659815.1 Gammaproteobacteria bacterium
ACCTTGACATGGTAGGGGTCGGTGATTCGAATTCACTCGCGACTACCAATACTTGTATAACACAAATAACAATTAATTAGACGTATCAATAGCCTTTGACTGGATTGTAAAGCGGGAATGGGGTTTCGCCATTATCAATCCTACGGATATTATCAGCGATCGCTAAGACAGCACTTTTAGGGTTATTCTGGCCGGCAATATGAGGTGTAATGTAAACCTTATGGTGTGACCACAAAGGGTCATTTTCTGGCAAAGGCTCTGTATCAAACACATCTAAGGCGGCAGCTCTTATATGGTCCTCATCCAACAGTTTGATTAAATCTGCCTGATTAACAATTCCACCACGACCGATATTAATTATAAAGGCTCCTTTTGGTAATCGCCTTAGCGCCTTTTCATCTAGCAAATTAGCGGTTTCAGTAGTTAAAGGCAAGACATTGATGAGTATATCAATAGTATGTAAAAATTCATCCATTTGTTCTGCAGCATAATAATAAGGCAACAATTCCATCTCTGGTTTTTTGGTGGCCCCCCATCCTGAAACTCTAAAATCAAAGCCGAGTAACGTTTCTGCTATCTCTTTTCCAATAGTACCCAGACCCATCACCCCTATATGGCATTTTTCTGGCAACTTAAAGGACCTTGGATCCCATTGCTTTTGTGTCTGAGATCGAGCATATTGATAGTAATCACTATGAAAATGCAAAACCCAATGCAAGACATACAAACACATGTCTTGGATGAGTTTTTCATCATGAAGCCTAACAATCGGCACAGATTTAGGATACTCCGGGTCATCAACGATGTGGTCCACACCGGCTCCACAAGAGAGTATAGCTTTAAGGTTTGGGTAGTTATTTAAATCACCGTGTGGGTGCTTCCAAACAATAGCATAGTCAACGTCTGATCGATCTCTTACTTCAGGATATAGGCACAAATCCATTGACCCTAGTTCATTATGTAGGGCTTCAATCCAGGGCTTAAGGTCGGTGTCTTTTAGGCTTAGTAGAATCGCCATTTCAGTTTCTTGGTAGTTATTGGTGTTTATCTTTCATAAGGTGTGCTACTAGTAGCATTATAGTTACTGTTGTGCCTTTTAGATTTGATTCAACTATCAAAGTTTTACTAAGTATCTTCCTACTGCTTTTGCTTCAAGGATATCTTTATAAGATTGTTGAATTTCATCGAGTGATATCTCGTTCACTAATTTATCTAGAGTGTCGATCTTAAATTCATTGGCGATTTTCTTCCAAGCCTGTGTTTTTTTATCTACAGAAGCTTCAACCGAATCAATCCCAATCAATCTAACCCCTCTTAGGATAAAAGGAAACACATTAGTGTTAAGCAAATGTGAAGATACCAACCCACAACAAGTGACAACACCACCATATCTTACTTGTTTTAATGCCTCTGCTAGTATATTTCCTCCTACAGTGTCTATCACCCCTGAAAATATCTCTTTTCCTATTGGTCTTTTATTTTCTATGTCAAAATCTTTTCTTAATATAACTTCTTTGGCGCCAATCATTTTTAAATAATCTGTTTGTTCTTCTTTTCCAGACAATGCAACAACATCGAATCCAAGTTTTGACAAAATTGCGACAGAAATACTGCCAACACCACCAGTAGCGCCTGTTACCAATATATTGCCATTTGTAAGTCCATTATTTAACAGCTCATTGATGCTTAAGGCTGCCGTTAAACCAGCAGTACCATAAATCATTAGTTCTTTCAAAGATATATTATCCGGTTTCTTTATTAGCCAGTTGTCTGGAGCTTTAACAAATTCGCTATGACCACCATCCGTATTCATGCCCAAATCGTAACCTGTAATTAAAACCTCATCACCAGCATTGAATATGTTTGATTTAGATTCAACAACAATACCACTGACATCAATACCAGTTACATGGGGAAAAACTTTTGTAACACCTGGATTTCCAGCCGAACTCAAGGCGTCTTTATAATTTAATGATGAGTAAGAAGTTTTAATTAAAACTTCATTCTCTGTCAGAGTGGGTTTTGCAATTTCTTTAACGCTTGTTATATATTTTTTATCTTCGATTTTTTCTACTACAAAAGCTTTCATATTTACCTTTTTGGTCTATTTTTTGTGAGCATTGTATCTTAAATAGTTTATTATTGGAAAGAACATACTTTTTTTTAAGGGGCCCCTATACTGGAAATTCAAATGGCGATAAAAATATATCAAATGAACAGTAAATAGTGTTAACAATTGTCTTCTTGCTAATACTAGCAATCTTGATAATTGCTACATCTTTGTTTGTGTTTGTTGCAGTTCTGTTAGCAACACCACCCAAAGGAACGGCACAAGAAATGCTCCGTCAGAAAGAAAGGCAAGGAGACAGAGTTGTTGTTTGTATTGGTGATTCTTTGACCCACGGAAATTTAGGTGTATGTTGGGTTGATATGCTCCGAAAATATTTCCCTAAAGATGTATTTCTGAATGAAGGCGTAAATGGTGAACTTGCATGCCAAGTCATTCAAAGAATTGAGCCTATACTTGAGTGTAAACCAGACATCGCTATCTTGATGATTGGAAGTAACGACGTTATGGGTTCATTCGACAAAGAATCAGGAGAAAGATATATGCTTAGAAACAAGCTATCCGAGTTACCCACCTTCGAGAACTATAAAAAACTGTTACCAGATTTAATTGATTATCTTTCAGTTGTTCCTAGAGTAGCAATATGCACATTGCCACCCATAGGGGAGCAACACGACTCAGAGATAAATAAATATGTATATAAATTTAACGATTATATAACCAAGACAGCACAAGAAAAGAATATATCACTGTTAAACGTATCAGATTTAATGTGGAATGAGCTTGATAAAAGGACTTACCCTGTTATTAACAACTACAATCCGAAGATCTCTTTGATAGCTAGACGTATGCTAGGTGGCTGCATTCAGCACTATATATTTAAAAAGCCATGGGATAAGGTGGGAGAGTCGAAAGGGCAGTGGCTCCTTTTTGATCAAATACATCTGGGAGAGAGAGGCGCTAGAGTTATGTACGGAACAATA
>DQME01000055.1 GCA_015659815.1 Gammaproteobacteria bacterium
AAACAAGCACATGCCGAAGATTGTGACTTGGTTCTATTAAAGCCAGTAATGCTAGATGGCGCTGCTATTTCATACGGCAGCATATCTGCATATCAAGAAGTTAGAGGTAAATTGTTCGCTGGAACATCCGGCGATACAAAGGCGACTATATTTATTCACTCCTTCAAGGCGCAACTAATTTCAATAGCTGGGGTATATAAAAAATTTGATTCAATACCTACAAAACTTTTTGAAAAGTCAGTTGTGATTGATCTGTTTGAAGGTAAGCTTAGGTTTAAAGCTGTATAGATTTTTCATGCTGACATTTGTAGGTTACTAAAGGAGCCTAATACTAATAATTAATTTTGGCTAGAATTATCAGTTCTAGAACGGACTTCATTAAGTAAAATATATATCATGAATACAAATAATTTTTTATTGGAACTTGGCACTGAAGAGTTGCCCCCTAAGTTGTTACAAAACCTATCATGTAGTCTCGGTCTAAACCTAACCGAGAAAATAGAAGAGCACAATTTGTCACATTCGAGTGTAGAGCTATTTTCAACGCCAAGGCGAATAGCTGTGGTTATTAGAGATCTTCAAACTCAACAAGATGATCAGGTTATTGAACGAAAAGGACCATCTGTTGATGCGCCAATTGCTGCCATAGATGGGTTTGCAAAGTCGTGTGGCACTATTAAAGAAAATCTAGTTAAAAAGGAACTTGGAAAAAAAGATTATTATTTTTTTAGTATTAAACAGAAAGGCAAAAAAACAGCACACTTATTAGAAAGTATTGTTGAGACATCAATAAACAAAATACCTATCGCTAGACCAATGAGGTGGGGAGATTCAGAGTATAGCTTTGTTAGACCTGTCCATTGGCTGGTTATGATGCTTGGTAAGGATATAGTCCCAGCTACAATTATGGGCTTGGATTCTAGTAATGTTAGTAGAGGGTTGCGCTATTCAAATAGCAAGGAAGTGACTATAGATAGCGCAGAAAAATACCAAGAATTAATGTATAAAAAGGCCGGCATTGATGTTGACTTTGTTAGCCGCAAAAAGAACATACGCTCTCAAATTATGAAATTGGCTTCAGAACAAAATGCAACAGCTGTGATTGATGAGTCTCTTCTTGACGAGGTATGCTGTTTGGTTGAATATCCAGTGGCGCTATCAGGAAGGTTTGACTCTAAGTTTCTATCTGTACCAGAAGAGGCAATTATTTCCGCTATGAAGTCACATCAAAAATATTTTCATATGACAGATAAAGGCGGTAAATTGTTGCCAGCATTTATAACTATAGCCAACACAAAATCCATCGACACAGCAGTAATTACTCATGGCAACGAAAGAGTTATTACGCCTCGACTTAGTGATGCTGAATTTTTCTGGGACCAAGACAAAAAAACTACTCTTGAATCGCGCCTTATTAAACTTGATTACGTTATATTCATGAAATCACTTGGGTCTATGGGAGATAAAGTTAAAAGGATAGAGTCATTGGCAAAGTATTTAGCAAAAGTATTAGGTGCAAATGTTACAAACTCTGCGAGGGCTGGACTGTTATCTAAGTCAGACTTGGTGTCAGAAATGGTTGGTGAATTTGCTGACCTTCAAGGAATAATGGGAGGATATTACGCTATAAATGATGGTGAGAGTGAGGCAGTATCAGTAGGCATTAGGGAGCACTATAAGCCTAGATTTGCTGGAGACTCTTTGCCTGCTTCGGAAGAGGGAATAGTTGTATCTATTGCAGATAAGATAGATACTATCACAGGGATTTATGGTATTGGGCAGGGGCCAACAGGATCAAAGGACCCGTATGCGCTCAGAAGGATGGCTTTGGGACTATTAAGGATTATGGTTGAGAGTGAGTTAGACATTGACCTAAAAGACCTAATTTTTACCTCTCTAGATCTCCATTCCTCTGAAGATGTAGATACTCTTTGTGCAGAAAGCGTATATGATTTTATGATGGATCGTTTACGATCGTACTATAAAGATATGAAAGTGAGTGGAAAAGTGTTTGACTCTGTACTGGTAGTACGCCCAGACTCTCCATACGATTTTCATTTAAGAGTTTTAGCGCTTAATGAGTTCATTAACAATAGTGCCTCAGGCAACCTAATTGAAGCGAATAAGCGTATATCAAATATGCTCAAAGAAAATACCAATATCGACAGTATTGTTGATCCAAATGCTCTTGTTGAGGTTGCTGAAAAAGAACTATATAAAGCTGCCTTAATGGCCTCTAAAAATATTTCTAGGTCAAAAGACTACTCTATGATCATGATACAACTACTTAACTTAAAGGACCCTATTGATACATTCTTTGAGGATGTTATGGTTAATGTGGATGACGATGCACTTAGAAACACAAGACTATCACTTCTTTATCTTGTAAGGTCTTTGTTTTTATCTGTTGCGGATGTCTCACATTTGTCGTGAAAGTAGTTATCCAAAGAGTCTCTAATGCTAAAGTTGAAGTTAGTGGAAAAATTTGCGGGAAAATAAGTAAAGGCCTCCTAGTTTTTGTAGGTTTTGACAAGCATGACGACAAGCTGAGTGCAGATAAAATGATAAGCAAGCTATTATCTTATAGAGTGTTTAGCGACAATGAAGATAAAATGAATTTGTCAATTAAAGATGTACAAGGAGACCTACTAATCGTTTCACAATTTACTCTAGTAGCTGAAACTGAAACAGGAACAAGGCCAGGTTTCTCAACAGCAAAACCACCTAATGAAGCAAAAAATCTTTATGATTACTTTATATCTCAAATTAACAACTCTCATGACCATGTAGAAAGCGGTAAGTTTGGTGCAGACATGAAAGTATCATTAACAAACGATGGGCCAGTGACATTTATTCTTTCATGTTAAGCACTATCACTGAGCTATTATCAGATTACCAACAATACTTAGTGTTTGTGGGAATAGTGTCCGCTATCATATTTGTTATAAGCTTAATATTAACTCCGTTTCTGTTAGGTCTTATTCCTAGTGACTACTTCATAGACCAAAATAGACATAAACTAAGAATCGAGAATACTGCTCATCTAATTGTTATTATTATTAGAACTTTATTAGGGTCAATATTACTTTTGGCTGGAATTATAATGCTCGTTACTCCAGGTCAAGGGATTATGTCTATTATATTAGGTCTATTTTTAATGGAGTTTCCAGGTAAAAGATTATTAGAGGACAAACTCATTAACCACGACCCTACATTTAAAGCACTAAACTGGTTACGTAGTAAGACAGGCAAGTCTGAATTTATACGCTAACTAGAGAGAGCGCAGTGAAGTCATTGCAGGAATTAATTGGGATAAGTATTATATGATAATAATGTACGGCATACATAATTGTGACAATGTAAGAAAAGCTAAAAAATACTTAGAAAAGCATGGATTTGATTTTGAATTTGTAGATTTCAGAAAGAACCCAGTCAACAATGTGGTGCTTCAAGCAATTATTGATATTGCAGGATTGGATAAAATAGTTAATAGACGCTCAACAACTTACCGTAATTTAAATAAGAATGATAAGAATGAAATCAATATTGAAATATTGTTAAGTAACCCAACCCTTATTAAACGACCACTACTAGTTAAAGGGTCTGAAATGTTGGTCGGGTTTAATGAAGAAGAATATATTAATTTTTTATAGTTACGTTTTTTGCTTATTTTGTTGTTGTATCTCTTTTCTAACCATATCCATATCTAAGTCCTTGGCCTTGTTAATTATGGTCTCAAGATCTGATCCAGACATTGCACCGGGTTGGGAAAATATCGCAATCTGGTCTCTGAAAATCATTAAAGTAGGAATTGAACGGATCTGAAAGTGACCTGCAAGCTCTTGCTCATCCTCAGTATTAACTTTAGCAAAAACAATGTCATTGAATTTGTTAGAAACTTCTTCGTATGTTGGCGCAAACTGTTTACAAGGGCCACACCATGGGGCCCAGAAATCCAATATAACGATACCGTTATTCTTGATAGTTTGGTCAAAATCATCCTTATTTAACTCTACGACTGACATGTTGTTTCCCTACAAAAATTCAAAAAATGAAAGTATATCATAAAATTCTAATATATAAACATTAATTACAACAATAAAAACAAAAAAATGGATAAAAATATATAGAAATGTTGTAACTGTTCTATAATCAATTAACAAACAAATTAAGAGCTCAAATGAAAATACTAGGCGTTGATCCTGGGTCAAGAATAACTGGTTTTGGTTTGATTGAAGCTAGAAAGCTAAAATTAGAATATCTATCTAGCGGCTGCATTCGCACAAAGGGTGAGCTTACCGATAGAATCACAACTATCTTTGTTGAGATTGATCAGATTGTTAAAAAACATAAGCCAGATATTGTGGTAATTGAGAGGGCTTTTATGCGCCCTGATAGGCCGAACCCAGATGCAGCAATAAAGTTGGGGCATGCCAGGGGCGCTATAATCTCAGCTGTAGGCTCTAAAGGAATTACAATCGTTGAGTATAGCCCTAATCAGATAAAAAAAGCCACAGTTGGGAAGGGCCATGCTACGAAAGATCAGGTTTGTTATATGGTTAGAGAAACATTAAAACTTAATAAGAATCCTCAGGCCGATGCAGCCGATGCATTGGCCGGAGCTATTTGTCATGCATATCATTGTCTTTGATTTATACCAAAATACACCTTAGTATTACCAAATCCTTGTAGCTCACTTACAGTTTTACTGAGTATGTTTAGTATTTCATTCTCATCGTTTTCAGCTAGATAGCTTATCGGCAAAAAGAAGTCTACATGAATCTTTCCGTCTAAATAATGAAGCTGTATTCTTTCAATGTCACCGTCACAATTATTATTAAATAAGGCCTTGTTAAGTATTCCCAATGCTTGTGCTCGTTCTGGCAAGTCATCGTTAGGAGGATTCACTTCATCATCCTCTGGGTCTATATGGACGGTGACATCGTTTAGGTCATCCAAACATTTTTTTGCTGTACGTTCAACGCTAACACTTATTATGTGGCCTTCACTAACACTTAAAAATGGGTCAACCTGTACATGAATGTCACAGGATATTTTGTTGCCATTTCTTCTTGTGCGTAGAGAGTGTATGTTAACTACACCACTAATCTTGCCAATCGTTTCACGTAACATTTTAATTTTTTCAGAATCAATTGATGTGTCTACTAGTTCTTTTGTGGCTCCTAAGCCTAGTTCCCAAGCAATATAAATAATCATCAAGCCTACAATTATTGCAGCTACACTGTCCAAATACAGGTATCCATTTATACTACCCAGAATACCAATAAGGACTACTATTGATGACAAAGCGTCAGTCCGATGATGCCATGCATTAGCTTTTAACATAGATGATTTATAGGTTTTGGCAACCTTAAGGGTATACCAATATAGAGTCTCTTTAGACAATATAGATAAGACCACAACACTAAGTAGCAAAGAACTATGTTGGATTGATGTCGGATTCGATAAATTGTTTACTGCATCAAGGATAATACCGGCACCAATAATTGCAAGTATTATGCTTAGTCCTAGGGTTGCGACAGTCTCAAACCTTCCATGCCCATAGGGGTGCTCATCATCAGCTTCTTCATCAGAGTGTTTTGCGGCATATAACACAACACCATCTGAAAGTAAATCTGACAACGAATGAATTCCATCAGCAACTAATGCACCTGAATTGCCAATATACCCAGCAATAATTTTGATTATAGCTAGAAGGAAATCAACGATAGCACCAACTATGGTTACTTTTGTGCTGACTTTTTTTCTATTATATGGATCCATTCAAGTTAGGCTTATGTTGATTATTTATGTCATTTTATGATATTTGGATATTGATATGTATTTTTCAATTTTATAAAATTGGTATTTTTTTTATATTGTTGATAAAATATCTATTGCAAATGCAAATGAGAATAGGTATCATTCGCATTATATTTTATTTAGATAAGTAAAATAAGATCAAAATTTAACATTGCAAAATTAATAAATATATACATATAAGGAGAAAATTTTGGAAAATATGCCAAGCTTTATAATGGGATTTAGAGAGGGACTCGAGGCATTCCTATTAATAACTATTGTACTAAAATACATAACTCGATTAGACAAAGGATATTTAAAAAATAAAGTTATAAACGGCGCTATAACTGGGGTAATAATATCCATAGTTCTAGGTCTGACTCTAAATACTCTGTCTGAATATTTGGGCGGTGTTTCCGCACTAACCAAGTTGTGGGAAGCTGGCGCTAGTTTGGTTGCTTTATTGCTAGTTTCGGGTTTTATTATTTGGATGATTCGTCACGGCAGCAATATGTCCAAACACATCGAAGGTCAAGTAGGAAACAACATCTCAAGTAGAGCATTGTTCTGGATTTCGCTTGTAATTATCGCGCGCGAAGGAACAGAAATTGCTATTTTTTCATTTGCCGGAAAGTATCCATTCGAAGTTGTGAGCCTTGGGGTTGCTTCAGCGCTAATACTGTCAATTTTGATTTTTTACTCTCTAGTAAAAATTAACTTGTCGCTTTTATTTAAAATAACACTTGCGTACCTTATTTTGCAAGCCGGCTTCTTGTTGGGATACTCACTACATGAGGGCATTTCAGCGCTCAAGGCTAACGAAATGCTTGCAGCCGATAGCGCGATTCTTGATAAAGTTTTTAATTTTTCTAATACTATATTAAGCCACAAGGATGGAAACCTAGGAATACCATTGCATGTATTGTTTGGCTGGTACTCCAAGCCTGAATGGGTTCAATTCATTGTTCAATACTTTTTTACTATATCCATGTTTTCTTATTGGGCTTTATATAACAAAAGGTATGTATCAGTAAGACAAAATAAAGATTTTTTTGAGACTACAGATTAGCGATATATTATTGCTAATATAGTAATTACTATATTATATTTTTTATTGAACGCCCCCAAAAAACAATAGCAAAAGTAGTAAAATACTCATATTTAACAAGTATTTGTTATTGATATGAGTGATTCGTTGTTAAATATAAGGGGCGTTACTTCTGCAGCTATCAATGCAGGATTTAATAATAACGACTTGAACTTGTCGGTAGTATCATTAACTATAGGCACAACAACATCTGCCGTATTTACAAAAAATATTTTTTGTGCAGCGCCCGTAACAGTTGCTAAAAAACACCTAACAAAATCACCACTTGCATTAATTATAAATAGCGGAAATGCAAACGCAGGCACTGGATCGCAGGGGATTGAAAATACAGTAAAGACTTGTGAAATGCTTGCGAAAGAGATTGACATTAAAGTCGAACAAGTTCTACCTTTTTCAACTGGTGTTATCGGTCAACAATTAGATTTATCTAAGTTTGAAATAGGAGTCCCTGAGGCTGTTAGCCAGTTATCAGAGGATGGTTTTGGACGTATTTCTAGGGCAATACTAACTACAGATTTAGTTGAAAAAACAATATCAAGAAGCTTTAAGGTTGGTAAAAACACTGTAACTATTTCTGGAATAGCAAAGGGGTCAGGAATGATTAGGCCGAACATGGCTACCATGCTTAGTTTCATATTTACTGATATTGAAGCTACTCAAGAAGAGCTACAGTCCTGTCTTACTGTTGCTACAAATCAGTCTTATAACAGAATAACAGTTGATGGTGATACTTCTACAAACGATGCATGTACATTAAGTGCAACAGCTAAATCAGGTATAAATATTAGCGATTGTTTGGATAAATTTCAAGATTCATTAAACGAAGTTACAAAAATACTTGCTCACAAGGTTGTTAAAGACGGAGAGGGCGCTTCAAAGTTTGTGGAAATACGCGTAACTGGTGGACAGACCAGTGAGGACTGCTTAGAGGTCGCTTATAGTGTTGCTCACTCACCTTTAGTAAAAACAGCTCTTTTCGCATCTGATCCTAACTGGGGGAGGATACTGGCAGCAGTTGGACGTGCTAATGTCTCGCAGTTACAAATTGAAGATATAAACATTTATTTAAATGATCTTCCCTTAATAACAGCAGGCCAGCCAAATGAAAAATACACTGAAGATGATGGTGGCAGTGAGATGTCTAAGTCAGATATAACTATCACTATTGAGATTGGTAACAGTGATAATAATGAAAGTGTATGGACAACAGACCTGTCTTACGAATATATAAAAATAAATTCTGAGTATCGCTCTTAATTAATAACCAAGATAAAATTTCTATATTTCAGTGATTATATAATTACACATATGGAAATAATTTCTTATCTGGACTTTATCTTGCCACTATTATTCTTTTTAGTAGCGCTTGTATATTCTTCTGTAGGACTAGGTGGAGGGTCTTCATATACCGCGATAATGATAATAGCAGGCATGAGTACCATGGCCATACCAATGATATCGCTTACCTTAAATTTAGTTGTCTCTACTTTGGGTAGTGTAAATTTTATAAGGAATAAGCATGCAAGGCTAAATATTGTTGCGCCATTCTTAGTTTCCGCTATTCCAATGTCATATATTGGAGGCTCTTTGCAGGTCTCCAAGCATGTGTTTCTTTGGGTTATGTTGATTTCACTTGTAGGTGTTGCTATGCGTATCTACCTCTGGAAGGACACTGGAATCAAGGCTATTTTAAGTAACAGAAAAAGGATAGTATTTTCAGTAATCATTGGGTCATTATTAGGTATTTTATCTGGCATAGTTGGTATTGGAGGAGGCATATACTTAGTGCCATTAATTATTGTGTTAGGCTTAGGAGACCATAAGCAGGCCGCTGCCACAGGTGCGGTATTTGTTTGGATGGTTTCAGTTTCTGCACTTATATCACGCATGCAATATAACTCGATTGACTTAAATGACTACTTGCCGTTAATTATTTCAGTGTTTGTTGGAGGTTTTATTGGGTCATATTTAGGTTCAACAAGATTCAATGCTAAACAGATGGAAAAATTTCTAGGAATTATTATATTGATTGCGATACTTTTAATTATTAAAAAATTATTTTATTAGTTCGTAATAGAATAATAGGTGAATTAGTTAGTTAAAAAAATTGCCAATTATTAGTGGTTATTCTCGTCAATTATGAACTGTCTAAAATCCTTTGCAATGGCAGAAAGTTTTCTTGAAGAGTGGTGCACAACATGCCAGTGTCTAACTATTGGGAATTTGTTTACCTCTAATTTTTTGATTATATTATTTTTTAGTTCAAGCTTTACTGTGTGCTCTGAAACAAAGCCAATCCCTAGCCCAGCCTGAACAGCCTCAATTATTGCTTCGTTGGAGTTAATCTCGATATTTGAATTAAAATTTAAACCTGTAAATCTTTCAATGGTCATACGTGTTCCAGAGCCCTGCTCTCTGGTTATTAATGTTTCTTTTTTTAGGTCGTTTATTGTGTTATTAGCTTTAGATAGAAGGCGGTGATCTGGATGAACTATGGCTATTAAAGGGTTCTCCATGAACGCGTGAGCAGGCAAATCAATATCTTTTGGAGGCTCTCCCATAATAATTAGGTCGGCCTCTTTATTTTCAATCTTCTCTAGTAACGTTTTACGGTTAGTTACCTCAAGATGGAATGACATCTTTGGATACTGTAATTTAAAATTTGATAATAACCTTGAAACAAATGAATTAGCAGTAGTGGCTACCGCTATTTGTAGATGGCCTGTTTCTGGGTTAAGTGCATGTTCAATTTCTGAACTTGCTTGTTCAAGTAGGTGTATAACATCAAGAGATGTTTTATATAACTTCTTACCAATAAATGTTGTTGAAACTTTTTTGCCATTCACGTTTATTATCTCTGAATTGATATTTTGCTTAAGTTGCTGTATCTGCATGTATACAGCTGGTTGAGTAATATTTAACTCCTTACTGGCTTTAGTGAAACTTCCTAAACGTACTACTGCTTCGAAACTGTATAATTGTTTTAAGGTGTAGTTAATCATAAATTTTTTTTATTATTTTATAAATAAATATTATTTTACATTATTTATATATTCTAATATAATTAATCAAATTTTATAAATAGGAGTCCAAAATGGATCAATCGAATAGATATGCTGATTTGTCATTAGACGAAGATACGCTATTAGCTGATGGCAACCATATTTTAGTTGCTTACACAATGACACCAATGCCAGGTTTTGGTGGTTATTTAGAAACCGCTGCTCACTTTGCAGCAGAGTCATCTACAGGTACAAACGTTGAAGTATCAACTACAGATGATTTTACTAAAGATTTAGATGCTATGGTGTACGAGATTGATGAAGTTAAAGGCATCATGAAGATTGCTTACCCATGCGACTTATTCGACCGTAACGTAACTGATGGCCGTGCAATGGTTGTATCTTTCCTTACACTTGCTATTGGTAATAACCAAGGCATGGGTGATGTACAGTGTGCGCAAATACAAGATTTCCACGTCCCTAAGCAAATGCTAGACATTTTTGATGGTCCTTCTGTTGACATTACAGACTTATGGAATATATTAGATCGCCCTCGTGAGAATGGTGGTTATATCGCTGGAACAATTATTAAACCTAAGTTAGGTCTACGTCCTAAGCCTTTTGCTGAAGCAGCTTACCAATTCTGGTTAGGTGGAGATTTCATTAAGAACGATGAGCCTCAAGGTAATCAAAAATATGCTCGTATGAAGGATGTAACTCCACTGGTTGCTGATTCAATGAAGCGCGCACAAGACGAGACTGGTGAAGCTAAGATTTTCTCTGCAAACATTACTGCTGACGATCATCATGAAATGATTGCTCGTGGTGAATATATCTTAGAAGCATTTGGTGAAAACGCTCACCATGTTGCCTTTCTAGTCGACGGTTATGTGGGTGGTTGTGGTATGGTTACAACTGCACGTCGTAACTTCCCTGATCAATACTTACATTATCATAGAGCTGGACATGGTGCGATTACTTCACCTTCATCAGTTCGTGGTTATACTGCATTTGTATTAGGTAAATTATCACGTCTAATGGGAGCTTCTGGTATCCATGTAGGTACTATGGGCTTTGGTAAAATGGAAGGTGGACCTGATGACAGAGTTATCTGTTACATGCTAGAGCAAGAAGAGTGTCAAGGCCCTTTCTACTACCAAAAATGGTATGGAATGAAGCCAACTACTTCTATTATTTCTGGTGGTATGAACGCCCTACGTCTTCCAGGTTTCTTCGAAAACTTAGGACACGGCAACGTAATCAACACTTCTGGCGGTGGCTCTTACGGTCACATCGATTCTCCTGCAGCTGGCGCTAAGTCTCTACGTCAAGCATATGATTGTTGGATGTCTAAAGCAGATCCAATTGAATTTGCGAAAGATCATAACGAGTTTGCTCGTGCATTTGAGTCATTCCCTGGTGACGCAGATACGCTTTACCCGGGATGGAGAGACAAACTTGGAGTTCACAAGTAGCCAAAATTGATATTACAAGAGAGCCTCAGTAATAGAGGCTTTTTTGTCTTAAGAATACTAACTGATATTTGTAAGATAGTAAACAAGCCATACAGCATTGAAAAGTACTACTTGATGAGTTAGGTAAAGAATTAATGCATTCCTGCCAAGAAATGAAAATATATTTATATTAATATTTATTCTATTAAAATTACTTGAGTGACCTAAATTAATACCAATAAATACCAAAGCTAACCACGGAAACAAGGGATAGAAGTCGACAGTAGATTTTGGCAAGTATTCAGATAGGTAGAGATACAGAAATGATAAGTCAGGCTGACCAATGTATTGTAAGGAAAAAATTAGTAGTGCAATAGCTAGTGAGAAGTTAGGCAAACTTACAAAGAATACTGCAATAACACTGCTAACCAAGATCATATGAAGGATGCCAAAATATACCCATGAGTCTTGGAAAACAAAGTAAGTACCTGAAGATACACATATGGCTGCTAATGCAAGAATAACTAACCGTCTTAAAAATTTTTTTAGGATAAAATTAGTTTTGTAAGCGTACACCAAGCTTATTCCAACTGCTATAAGGAATAATGAAACAATAATGTAACGCCAAATAATATAAAGTACATTACTAAATAATGGGATATCAGTAAAATTAAAGTAATTAAGATTAAAGATTAAATGAAACGCAAACATCATTGCCACAGATATGCCTCGTATAGTGTCTAAGGTATGATTTCTTGGTTGCATTTATTTTTTTCTATTTGTTTGATGGGTTTGATTTTAATATAAAACAATAAATTTTTTATCAGTATACATTTAACAGGAGCTAATAAGGATGACTGACATGAATACAGATTTCGATATCAATCAATTTGTTATTAATAGCGAGCCATACTTTGCTGCAAAATCGAACGAGATAGATCTATATACTGCAGCTTACAGTGCGAGATTGCCTGTCATGGTGAAGGGGCCAACTGGTTGTGGAAAGTCACGGTTTGTTGAGCATATGGCCTTTAAACTTAGCAAACCACTTATAACGGTTTCTTGTAACGAAGATATTACCGCTTCAGACCTTATTGGGCGTTTCCTGCTTGATGCTAATGGGACAAGGTGGGTTGATGGACCATTAACTCTTGCTGCTCGTCATGGTGCTATATGTTATCTGGATGAAATTGTTGAGGCTAGACAGGACACAATGGTTGTTATTCACTCACTTACAGATCATAGGCGTGAGTTAATGCTGGATAAGAAAGGTGAGTTAGTTAAAGCTCATGACGATTTTCAATTAGTTATTTCATATAACCCAGGCTACCAGTCCCTAATGAAGGACCTTAAGCAATCTACCAAGCAACGCTTCACTGCTATGGACTTTGATTATGCTTCTGCAGAATTGGAAGCCAGTATTATTGTCAAAGAGTCAGGAGTCGATCCAAAAATAGCAGAAAAATTAGTTAAACTAGCTCAAACAACAAGAAACCTGGTTGGCCATGGTTTAGACGAGGGAGCCTCTACAAGGCTACTCAATTATGCAGGCAGCCTTATTAATGGCGGTGTGGATGTTAAAGATGCCTGCCACATGGCACTAGTTTGCCCCATCACTGATGATGCTGAAGTGAGAACTACAATGAGTGGCGCTATTGACGCTATTTTTGGCTAATTAATCTTATTCAATGACTGATCCTAGTCAAGCAACTCAATTAAACTGTGATTTTGAATCAGTTCAAACTGTATTCGCACTAAACATTGAGCAGGCAACAGAGAAGCTCTCAAAAAAAGGCTTAAAAGAGTACTACGATGGGGCCGAATTTTTGTCCAAGATTGGTCAAGGAGATGCTCTTGCTATTACTTTTCTAAAAGTAATGCCGTGGGTAGGTGAATTTTATGGTGACGGTAGTATAGATAGAATTGTAGATTTTGCTTACAATAATATATCAAGAAGTCCGAACAAGGACTCATTAGAAACATTTTTGGGGAGCTTTATTGATGTTATTGAGCACACAAACAAAGAGCAGCTAGAAGAATATCTTGGATTAATTGACTATCACCTACAAAAGACCACTTATTCAGTTCACGGTATACATGACACCCATGCATCACCATCAATAATTGCATTACTAACACAGATGCATATATTGCTCGAGCAGTTGGACTATGAGGGCATCTATGAATGGATAAATTATGGGTTAAGGTATTTTCTTGAGCATCCAGAACGACAACAGGAGTATTTCTCTCTTTCTACTGCTGACTCTAAGGCTGTATTTCAGCGCCAAAGGAAGGGTTTACTTTTCGCCGACGTGGAGCGCTCAATTAACTTATTTCAAATGGCATTATGGAAGACAGAATTCATCTACGCGCCATACTCTCCGGACTTTGAAAAAATTGAGCATTTTCACCCCTATCTAGAGGATGATGTTATTCGTTTACCTGATATATATGAAGATTTACACGGTGTCGATGCGTGTAAGCGATATATGGCTTTAATTTCTCACTTAATGGCACACCACCACCACACTACAAAAATTGTTGCCGATAATGTGAGTCCCCAACAGAGATTTTTTGCCGAAGTGTTCGAAGACGCAAGAGTTGAGTATTTAGCTATTCAGGAATACCCTGGACTGAAAAACTTATGGCTCAGCCTAATACCTATAGTTGATGAATTTGATTGTGACGAAGATAGTCAGTCCTGTATAAGGCACAGAGCTATTATGTTGACAAGGGCATTGTTAGATGATGAGCACCACTACACCAATCAAATACTTTTGGATTATGTAAATAAATTCAATGAATTAATGATAAGAGGGGGTACTAAAACATCCGACAGTTTAGCGCTAGGTTTAGAGTATTTAATTAAGACTAGGGTTTCTTCTGACGCACTTCCAAATGTGTATTTTGATAACACCGAAGTCACATATAGAGACGATAATCGCTCAATGTGGGTTTTCATCGAGGAGTTTGATGAGGATGACGAAATATTCCAGCACCAGTCTCAGAAAAGCGAAGAGAACGAAGTGATTGAGGTTATACCGCCCCATTATTATGATGAGTGGGATTATTTATATGCCTCCTATAAGCCTGACTGGGCTGCAGTATATGAGAGAATGCATTCCAAATCTAATTCTACTAAAATCAATTCAATCCTTGATAAACATTCATCTCTGGTTAAGCAGCTAAAGAGGGTTCTAGACTTACTCAAACCACAAAACAAAAAGCGCCTACGCTATCAGGAAGAGGGGGCAGAGCTTGATCTTGATATTGCACTCCGTAGTGTGATTGATATGAAAAATGGTTCACAGCCTGACGCAAGAATTAATGTTGATTTCGAGCACGATTCTCGTAGTGTGTCAGTGTTGTTGCTCTTAGATTTATCTGAATCACTAAATGATGTTGTGGAAAAGTCTGGTCAAACAATATTAGAACTATCTCAGGAGGCAGTAACACTGCTGGCTTGGGCTGTTGAACAGTTGGGAGACAACTTCGCAATTGCTGGATTTAACTCTAACACTCGTCAAAAGGTAATGTATTACCATATAAAAGGATATTCAGAGCATTGGGACGACGCGGTTAAGTCTCGATTGGCGGATTTAAAGGCAGAATTTTCAACACGTATGGGGGCAGCAATTCGACACGGTGCGCATTACTTAAATCTACAAAAAAGTGATAAAAAATTAATACTGATATTGACTGATGGAGAGCCGTCAGATATCGATGTAGGTGATCCACAGACATTGATTAGGGACACTCATAAGGCGGTACAAGAATGCCAACAGCAAGGCATGTATCCTTACTGTATTAGCTTAGATAAGAAGGCCGATGAGTACATATCCGATATATTTGGTTCACATTATTCTGTGGTAGACCGCATAGAGTCATTACCACAAGAACTTCCAAAACTTTTTTTATCCCTAACTAAGTAGTGTCAAATAATACTGTAACTGCTAGTATAGGATTTGATTTTAAGGGTCAACATTTTTCTCTTTCAACTGAAATCGATATCGACAATATAATCTATCACGAGGATTTTTTTAGTTCAGTTTATTTGACTATTGCGCGTGATAATAATATTGACATATATTCTTATCAGTTTGAGATTATGACTGACCAGAATATAGCTTTTTCTAATGGAAATGGGTGTGTAATAGGGTGCATAATTAATGGTGAATTAGACATGAAGTTGTTGAGAGAGAGTCATCAGACAAAAGACTATTTAACAAAGATAGATATAATAATTCGTCAACACATCCCTCCAAAAAAGCGCTGTAAAGAAATCAGTATAGCAATGAAAGAGGCATATTTACTTGGCAAGAAGTCCAGCTAATTATAATTCAAATTTTCGCTCTACAAAATCCAAATCAATCTGAATGTTAGATCCATCAAGCAACTCTAAGCATTTTGGAACGGCTAAGAATATTGACCCAAGGCATACTGCTATTGCTGCTGGCTTGCCAGGTAAATTGATAATTAAACTTTTATCACGGGTACCGGCAGTCTGTCTTGAAAGGATTGCAGTAGGAACTGTTCGAAGGGAGACCTTTCTCATTTGTTCAGCAAAGCCATCAAAAATCCTTTCACATACACTATGAGTAGCCTCTGGAGTGACGTCGCGAGTAGTTGGCCCTGTGCCCCCAGTTGTCAAAATTAAATTGCATTTTTTGTTGTCTACAAAGTCAACCATTGTTTGCTCTATAAGTGACTGCTCGTCTTCTATGATTATAGTTTCTTCTTCGAATGGAGATAAAATAGCATGGCCTATCCATTCCTGCATAGCAGGACCACCAATATCATCGTATTCGCCCCTAGCCGCGCGATCAGATATAGTTATAAAACCAACTTTAATTTTTGTTTTGTTCATGCTGTTTCAGTTTATCCACCTGTGACTGGTGGAAAGAAGGCAACCTCGTCGTTATCGCTTAGCAAGGCTAAGTCGTTTCTAACCTCATGATTCACGGCGCAGATAATATTTTTTGGAAAGTGATGAACACCATGTTTTTGAATTAAGTGTAATTTTAGCTCACCAGTTGTCATGTTTGAGCTAGCTTTTATTTCTTCACTAGACATATTTAGAGACTCTTTAAGGGATGCAAAATAAAGTACATTCATCCTCCTATCTCCACCATCTGAGAGCTACTTATATTGTCTAGTGCGGTATCAAAATCGTGCCTACGTGGCTTTTTATTTATTCCTTCTATTATCAATAACTTTATCTCATCATCATTTATTCCAGACCTAATAGCATCTCTAAGTGAAAAAGAGTCTTTTTGACCTAGGCATAAAATCAACCTACCTTTAGCGGTTAGCCTTACACGGTTACAGCTATCGCAAAAGTTATTAGAAAATGCTGAGATAGTGCCAACACATGAGTTGGTATGGTTTATAAGAAAGTTTTTAGCTGGACCGTCAGTTTGTTTGGATTTAACAACACTTAGTCTATTCGGTAAATGACTCTGTATTCTTTGTATTATATCTGCCTCGCTGAAATGCTTATCGACAACATTGATGCCAGCAATACCTATAGGCATAGTCTCAATAAAGCGAATATCTAGATTGCGATCAACTGCAAAATCAATCATTGATTCAATTTCATCATCGTTAACACCACGCATAACAACCATATTAATCTTAATTGGACAAATACCCGCCTCAATAGCGGCATCAATGCCATTAATTACTCTCTTAAGGTCACCACCACGAGTTATCTGATTAAATCTATCGCTGTCCAGAGAGTCAAGAGAAATGTTGACTCTGTTAACGCCAGATAGTTTTAGTTTTGCTGCCATAGGGGCCAATAGATGCGCATTAGTTGATAGCGGTATATCTTCTATTGACTCTATTTCATTTAGCAGCGTAGTCAATTTTATAATATCTTTTCTAAGTAGTGGCTCACCACCAGTAAGCCTAACCTTAGTGATTCCAAGTTCGCTGAAAATCTTAACTATTTTTGCTATCTCTTCATATGTCAATATTTCATCCCTAGATGTATAAGTTTGGTGATCTTCATCCCTACAATATTGGCAATGATAATTACAATGATCAGTCACTGAAACTCTCAGATAATTTATTTTGCGATTAAATGGATCTGTCAGTGTGTTCATTTCTCAGCCTTCCAATTTCCAGACTTGCCGCCAGTCTTTTCAAGTAGCTTTGTATTGCTAATTATCATCCCTCTATCAACCCCTTTGCACATATCATAAATTGTAAGCGCTGCAATGCTAGCTGCCATTAGTGCCTCCATTTCTACACCAGTTTTACCATTAAGCTTAGCAAGTGCTTGGATCTCAATGGTTGAATTTGTTATATTTGGTTTAATATCGACAGTTATTTTTGACAGCATTAAAGTATGACAGAGAGGTATTAAATCCCAACATTTTTTAGCAGCTTGTATACCGGCAACCCTAGCAACAGCTATTACATCGCCTTTTTTATGGTTTCCAGACATTATCAAATCCAAGGTCTCTTTTTTCATGCTCACAGTAGATTGTGCTATAGCCTGCCTTGCTGTTATCTGTTTATCAGACACATCAACCATTTGGGCGTCACCTTTTTCATTTAAGTGTGTTAGTTTCATGACATCATCTCTTTGAAAGGGTAAAAGTTCAACAGTTCACCGGAAACGAAAGAAGCTCCTTCTGGTATCTCAAGTAAACCATCTGCCCAAACGATGGAGCTCAGTACATCAGACCCTTGCTTTGGATACATATTTGCTTTAGCAGGAGAGCTAGAACTATCAACCCTTACCCTTACAAACTCTCTTCTGGGTTTTGATCCGTGCCAGTTAAAGTTAGACTCAACCTTGAATGTATAGTTCATATAATCAGACAGGCCTTGCATTTTTTTTATAAATGGTCGAGCAAACAACAAAAAAGTTACCATAGCTGAGACCGGGTTGCCAGGTAAGCCTATAAATGCAGCGTTACCTACTTTGCCAAAAGCTAGGGGCTTACCAGGCTTCATTTTTATCCTCCAAAGGGTAAGCCTTCCCAAGCTTTGTACTGCGTCTTTAATGTGGTCTTCTTCGCCAACAGAAACACCACCGGTAGTCATAATAATGTCGCAGTCATGCATTAGTTTTTTTAGTGCTTCGCAAGTAGAATCAAGTGTATCTTTTATATTACCAAGGTTAATTACAATGCATCCAAGGTTATTTAGCAGTGCCACTAGGGAGTAACGGTTTGAGTTATAAATTTGTCCACCTTTTAGTGTATTTCCTGGTTCTACCAGTTCGTCTCCAGTAAAAAAAACACCAACTGTAATTTTATTTATGATTTCTAACTCGTTAACTCCAACTGATGCCGATAGAGCTATATCTTGTGGCTTAAGTTTTATTCCTGACTTAAGTATTACGTCATCTACTTGTATATCATTGCCGCAAGGTCTGATGTTTTCATTTAGAGCTAATGGGCGATAAATTTGAATTTTAGTATCGTCCTCAATAAGATTGCATTCTTCCTGCATTATTACAGTGTTTGCACCTCTAGGTATTGGGGCTCCAGTGAATATACGGGCTGCGCAACCAGGTAATAAAGTTTTTCCTGTGGTTCCTGCAGATATACGATCGGTAATTATAAATGAAGACTCGCCTGAAATATTAACTAGATTATCATCTAGATTGATAGCGTAACCATCCATGGCAGAGTTGTCAAAGCTCGGTACATTAATGTTGGACTGTATGTCTGATGCTAGAACACTATTCAATGCTTCTTCTAACCCAACAAAAATAGTACCATCAATTATGTTAGCAGAGTCTATCAATATCTCGAGAGCTTTGTCTGTAGACATTAGTGGTTGTTGTGGCGTTTCATCACCCCCACAGTCGACTTGTTGGCTATTCATATTTCAATTTTTCAAGCTTAAATTATCAGATTGATTGTATCATACAATAGTATTTTCTTTAATAATTACATTGCACTAAAGATGAATAAAAGTAACGTTACGGCAGTAGTCTTATCTGGAGGTCAGTCATCTAGAATGTCCGGCAAGGATAAAGGATTATTGCTTCTTAGGGGTGAGCCATTGATTAGTTACGTGATTAATGCTATCAGTGGTAATGTTGACAGTATATTGGTGAGTGCTAACAGGAATATTGATTCATACCAAAAATTTGGAAATGTAATTACTGATAATTTATCAGAATTCCAGGGGCCATTGGCAGGTATATTGGCTGCACTGGATGTAGT
>DQME01000115.1 GCA_015659815.1 Gammaproteobacteria bacterium
AAACAACTAAAAGATCTAGAGAAAAAGATGTATGGCTTTGCGCAGGAATTAAAGTTTGAGCAGGCTGCAGATATGCGTAATAAGATAAAGCAGCTAAAAGAAAGCCAATTTAGAGCTTAACAATAAATATCAATTAATTTCAATTACCTGTTCACTAGTTTCTTGTTGTTCGGACCTAGGAATCCTTATCGTCAATACATTTTCCTCAAAATTTGCAGTGATATTGTTTTTGTCGGCATCTAACGGCAGTGAAAAAGATTGAGAAAAGTGGCTACTTGAAATTGTTGTGTTGTTTCCAGACTTTTGTTCAGTCTTAGTTTCGCCCTTGATACTAATAATGTTGTTGTCAATATCTATAGATAAATTATCTTTGTTTATGTTGGTCGTTTTTATCTCAATAACGTACTCATTAGTGTCTTGGTCAAGGAATCTTTTACTCTGGGCTCTATAACTATTGTTTGACTGTTTTAGGTGTTGCATTCTACGATTAAGTTGCTGAAATTGACGATCGAAGCCACGAAAAGCGTTGTTATAAAAACCGTTATTAAAAAACCCATTGTTGTTATAAAAACTGTGAGCATTTATCGTGCTCGAGATTAACAAGGCAGTAATTAATAAAACTGATTTCATGATGTCTTCCTTTTTAAATTTTTATAAACAATATTATATAAATTGCAAAATAAAAAATCAAATAAATTCTATTTTGCACAATTTTAATATCAAACTAATCACGTCTCGGCATCTTTTAATGCCTCAATCTTGGGCTTAACTTTGTCAATAGCCATGTGATATTGTGGGTCTTCTAGGACGTTCACTTCGACTAGGCCTTTGGCAGTTTTTAGTAAAGCGCGACATTCACTGCTTAGGTGCACCAAGTGCAGTGTTTTTCCTGATTTTTGATAACGCACAGCCAGTTTGTCAATTGCTTTTATTGCGGAGTGATCAAACACTCTTGAGTATTGAAAGTCAATAAAAACATCGTTAGGGTCTTCCTTCGGTGAGAATATAGCATGAAATGTATCGATAGATGCAAAAAATAGTCCACCGTTGAGTTTATATGTCTTACTGCCATTTTCGTCAATCTCTGAAGTGGCATGTATTTTGCCTGCTGATTCCCATGCAAATGATAGTGCCGAGATAATGACTCCAACAATAACTGCGAGTGCAAGGTTATCAGTCAATACTGTTATTATTGCAACAGTCATACCGGTAATAAAGTCAGGCAAAGGTATCTTTCCAAATAAACGCAAAGAGCACCACTCGAAGGTACCAATTACTACCATCATCATCACTCCAATAAGTACGGCTACAGGGATCTTCTCAATATAATCTGACAGGTAAAGAATAAACAATAGCAACACTATAGCTGCAGAAATTCCAGAAAGCCTACCCCTTCCTCCAGACTTGATGTTAATTAGACTTTGTCCAACCATAGCGCAACCACCCATCCCACCAAACAGACCGGTAACAGTATTGGCTACACCCTGAGCTATACATTCTTTGTTAGGTTGGCCAACGGTTTCTGTCAGGTCGTCAATCAAATTAAGAGTTAATAGGCTCTCTATCAAGCCAACCATAGCCATAACTAGAGCGTACGGGAATACAATTTCAAGCATCTCAAGACTAATACCGCCAACGTCAGGTATATGGAATATTGGTAGACCTCCCTTGATAGAAGCAATATCTCCAACAGTACGAGTATCAAGGCCTAGCCATATAACCGCAAGACTGCCTACAACAATAGCTGTTAATGTTGATGGTATTGCTTTAGTTAGTTTAGGTAAGAACTGGATGATGGCCATGGTTATTGCTATTATTACCAGCATAATGTACAAAGGTTCACCGGTAATCCATGCACCCTCAACTTTGAATTGTTTTATTTGGGATATAAATATAACCATAGCCAGACCATTAACAAACCCCAAAAACACTGGGTGCGGAACGAGGCGTATAAATTTACCCATCCTTAGAACTCCAAACAGCATTTGGATGAGTCCGGTTAATATGACTGCCGCAAATAGATATTCAACTCCGTGTTGTGCTACGAGTGTTCCAATGACTACAGCTATTGCACCGGTAGCACCTGAAATCATTCCGGGCCTACCACCAATTATCGATGTAACGATACCAATAGTGAAGGCTGCATATAGACCAACCAGCGGATCAACACCAGCTAAAAGTGCAAATGCTACAGCCTCTGGAACGAGAGCAAGAGCGACAGTGAGTCCTGACAATACGTCATTTTTCGCATTGACAGGAATGCGCTTATGTATTAATGAAAACATTTATTGACTTTATTTTATTTAGTTATGATTGTGCAGGAATGATCGGAGTTGGTGAATTTACATCCAAGTTTTGTGCCCTGTGGCGTAGAGCATGGTCCATCAAAGTTATAGCCAGCATTGCTTCTGCAATTGGGGTAGCACGTATACCAACACAAGGGTCGTGTCGACCCTTGGTAACCACTTCAGTGGCATTGCCATCCATATCGACAGTTTCCACTGGAAGTCGTAAGCTTGAGGTTGGCTTAAGAGCAATCGATACTAGTATGTCTTGGCCTGAGCTTATACCTCCAAGTACGCCTCCAGAATGGTTAGTTTTAAAGCCTTTTGGGGTTATTGCGTCACGGTGCTCTGTGCCGTGCTGTGTAATTGAGCTAAATCCTGCACCAATTTCTACACCCTTTACGGCATTTATACTCATCATTCCGTGTGCTATGTCAGCCTCTAGGCGATCAAAAATAGGTTCACCCAGTCC
>DQME01000022.1 GCA_015659815.1 Gammaproteobacteria bacterium
TAATTGGTGGTGGATCACTAGGTGTTAACCTTATGTATCATCTTGTACTGGAAGGCTGGACTGATGTTGTTCTAGTAGAAAAAGGAGAACTTACTAGTGGCTCTACCTGGCATGCGGCTGGATTGTGCCCAAATTTTAATGGCAACCATACGTTGTCTAACATTCATGAATACACAATAAAACTATACGACGAGATTCTGCCCGAAAAAACTGGACTCCCTTCATCGTTTCATAAAACTGGTTCATTAAGAGTTGGACACGATGAAGTTGAAGAGCAGTGGTTTAAAAACATTATAAGTAAAGCAAACCATATTGGCTGTGAAATGTATTTTGTCTCAAAGGAAGAGGCTTCAATTATCAACCCAATGATGAACTTTGATAAAGCAAGAAACATTTTATATACACCTAACGACGGACATGTAGACCCTACAACTGTAGTAACTCAATTAGCGCAACTTAGCAAAAAAGCAGGTGCCGAGGTTAGTAACTTTAACCGAGTGATTGATATTAACATTCTTCCAACTGGTGAGTACGAAGTTGTCACTGAATTAGGTAATATTATCGCTCAGCATGTTGTGAATGCTGGCGGTTGTTTCTCACCACAAGTTGGTTCAATGGTTGGCTCTTATGTGCCACTAGTTAACTTACAGCATCAGTATTTAATTACTGATAACCATCCAGATATTGCCGCTCTTACAAAAGAACTTCCCGTAACCCGTGACTCTATTGCGGCTTCATATATTCGACAAGAAGGTAGCGGTTTTTTAATTGGCCCCTATGAAACAAGAGGATCTAAACCCTGGGCGCTAGATGGGGTGGACTGGTCATTCGATAGAGAGCTCTTTGAGGGAGACTTAGAGAGACTTATGCCTTACTTAGAGCGATGCATGGAGATTGTGCCGTTATTTAAAGAGGTCGGAATAAGCACTGTAATAAACGGATTGATTACTCATACACCAGATGATAATTTACTTGTAGGTCCCGCAAAAGGGTTAAGAAATTTTTGGAATTTATGTGGCGCAAGTATCGGGATTGCTCAAGGGGGAATTGGTAAATATTTAGCACAATGGATGGTGCATGGGCAAACAGAACTCAATATGGCTTCGCTCGATAGCAGACGGTTTGATAATTGGGCTGATAAGACATACTGCACAACTAGAGCTATTGAGTCTTATGAGCGAATGTACTCCTTCGCGGTTCCAAACGAAAACCGACCACATGGAAGGCCAATAAGAGTTAGCGCTTTACATACAGTGCTAAGCCAAAAAGGTGCTATTCATACTGTCAATACAGGTTTTGAAAAGCCTTCTTGGTTCTCAACAGATGACATTAGAAAAGAAACTCTAACTTGGGCTCATAGTGAGGCACATGAGGCAGTTGCTCAGGAATGTGCAGCGGTTCAAAACTTCTGTGGAATTACTGACATTAGTGGGGCTGCAAAATTCCGAATCACAGGTAAGGATGCCTTCACATTCTTAGATCAATTATCTTGCAATAAACTACCCACTAAAGATGGCAGAATAGGGTTGACTCTTTTTCATGCTCCGAAGGGCGGCATCATGGCTGAGCAGACAATTAGTCGAATTAACAAAGAGCATTTCCTATTGATGGGGGCTATTGGCTCAGAGGTAAAGGATTATCAATGGTTGGAATGGCACTCGGATGAATATGATGTCAATATTGAAAACATAACCGAAAGTTGGGGTGGGCTTCTTTTGACTGGACCAAATGCCAGAAAAATTTTGGCTCAATGCACTCATGAAGA
>DQME01000172.1 GCA_015659815.1 Gammaproteobacteria bacterium
TCTGACACTTGGTCATCTGCTATGCAACCCTTAGATGACACAATATTCTTGTTGCGAGGGTGCTCTAATGGCAGCGACTCGTTAAGAGGCTTTAAAAATACATTGTGATAGTTTGCACAATAGTATGCAAGGTGTTCTTGTCTTTTTGCCTCATTCAATATAGTGTCAATAGAGTCTGAATTAAGAAAGTTTTTTAATACCAAAACTCCATCCAAATCTAATCTATTCTTGCAAGTATCTCTATACCTTTTAGTATGTATAGGGTGCTGTATAGTGTCAACATAGTCTTTCATATCGCCTGTATTCATTTAGCTCAATATATAGGTTAGTTAGTATTTATTATTGTACAACTAAATTTATTAATGTAAGTAATGTGGCTCACAATTATTGGTATACAGTGTATCTTATACCTATAAATTGATCAATCCTTGGAGAATTATATTATGTCTGCCACTTCAAAAGTTGAATACTTGGGCAACCTTAGAACTGAATTAACTCATTTAAAATCCGGCCAAACCATGCATACAGACGCGCCGACTGATAATAATGGTAAAGGGGCTGCATTCTCGCCTACAGACCTTGTAGCTACATCACTAGCAAGCTGCATGATAACTGTTATGGGTATTAAAGCTAGTCAGCACTCTATAGATATTGATGGCACTGAGGCGATAGTTAAAAAAGAAATGTCTGCTAACCCTAGAAGGATAAGTGCAATTAGAATTAATATTCATTTTCCAAAAAAGTATAGCGAAAAGGAATGCAAGCTTCTAGAGTTAACAGCAAACACTTGTCCAGTAATTAATAGTCTTAGTTCTGAAATAACTACAGATATAAGCTTTCACTACCTGTAATTAATATTACCAATATACAAGTTACTGTAAATATAAGGTGGATAGATTAGTCAGCCACTTCTAGTGCTATTTTCATCATGTTAGTAAAAGCATTTTGGCGCTCATCTGATGAAGTCAATTCGTGCGTTACTAATGAATCAGACACTGTGACGATACAGGCCGCCTGCTTCCCTGTAGCTATAGCATTTGCATACAGCGAGAAAGCCTCCATCTCAACCACTGAACAGCCATTATCATCACGTATTCTCATAAAATCGTCAAAATTTTGACGATAAAAAACATCACTGGAATGGGTACAGGCTTTTACAAAGTCGATACCAAGCCTTGTTGCGGAATTTTCTAATTTTTTCACCAAATCTTTTGATGCAAATAATCTATCATCCATGGAGACCCCCAAAGTTTTAGCAAAACTAGACTCACTCCATGCCTGGTCAACTATTACTACATCATAAAGGTTTAGGTCTTCTGTATAGGCACCACAAGAGCCAACTCTAATTATTTTTTCTACATTATAAAATTTGAAAAGTTCAAATGAATAAATTCCCATACTCGGCATCCCCATACCGCTACCCATAACAGAAACTTTTCGGCCTTTGTATGTACCAGTAAAAGCAAGCATGCCGCGAACTTTATTAATGGTTTTTACATCATCTAAAAAATTATCGGCGATATATTTAGCTCTCAAAGGGTCACCTGGCATCAAGACAGTGCTAGCAAAGTCACCTACATCAGATTCTATATGCGGGGTTGGTGTCATAATATAATTCTCCTTTAGTGATACAACAAAACAAAGTATACAATAAATATATGTATTCTAATTTATACATATAAATGTAGTGATTGTTACTTGAATAAGTATGATAATATCCATATATATATTTCATAATTTTATTTTTAAAAAGGTGACAATGAAACGAATATTTCTATTTCTATTAACAAATATTGCAATTATGTTTGTTCTCAGCATAACACTAAGCATACTAGGCGTTGATAGCTTGTTAGCACAGAACGGGTCTGACCTAAATGTTCAAGCATTGGTAATATTTTCTGGAGTTATTGGGTTTGGTGGTTCCTTCATTTCGCTTGCCATATCTAAATGGATGGCTAAACGTATGACTGGTGCAGTTGTTATCTCCAGTCCAAGCAACAGTTCAGAAAAGTGGCTTATAGAAACCGTTGAAAAGCAAGCCAAAATTGTTGGTATTAAAATGCCAGAGGTGGCAATTTTCCCATCACCGCAAATGAATGCATTTGCCACAGGGATGAGTAAAAATAGTGCCCTTGTAGCTGTTTCAAGTGGTCTACTAGAGTCGATGACAAAGGGTGAAGCTGAAGCTGTAGTTGGTCATGAGATGAGCCATGTCGCTAATGGTGATATGGTTACATTGACATTGATTCAGGGAGTGGTTAATACTTTTGTAGTGTTCTTGTCTCGCATAATTGGTCATATAGTAGATCGTGTTATATTGAAAAATCAACGTGGATATGGTATTGGTTACTACATTACAACAATATTCTCTCAAATAATATTGTCAATTCTTGCTGCAACAATTGTTATGTATTTTTCTAGAAAACGTGAGTTTGTTGCCGACACTGGCGGAGCTGACTTAGCAGGACATCAGAACATGATAGATGCTCTTAAACGCCTATCACAGAGGGAGCCTGAAGCACTACCAGAGCAGTTAGCAGCTTTCGGAATTGGGGAAAAACCTAAGTCTGGTTTAATGCATTTATGGTCGTCACACCCTCCGCTAGAGGATCGTATATCAGCTTTAGAAAAGCGTGCAATGAATAGATCATAATAGACTATTAATTTTATATGTCTATCTCAATCAAAACCCCAGATGAAATAGATAAAATGCGTACATCTGGAAAGCTTGCAGCAGACGTTTTAGATATGATTGGTCCACACGTTAGGGCTGGAATTAGTACCGATGAGCTTGACAAATTGTGTCATGAATACATAGTAAACGAGCTTAAATGTATACCGGCTCCATTAAACTATCACGGCTTCCCAAAATCTATTTGCACGAGTATTAATAATGTTGTCTGCCATGGAATTCCTAGTGACAAATTACTTAAAAAAGGCGACATCATAAATATTGATATAACAGTAATAAAGGATGGTTACCATGGCGATACATCTAAAATGTTTATTGTTGGTAAGTCAAGTGTCAAATCTCAGAGAATATGCAGGGTAGCTCAAGAGTGTATGTATATTGGTATTGAACAAGTCAAACCAGGTATTCGTCTAGGCAAGATTGGAAGAGCCATAGGCACTCATGCTGAAAAAAATAACTGCTCAGTAGTTCGTGATTACTGCGGTCACGGTATTGGGCTCGACTTTCATGCAGCACCTCAGGTGATTCATTACGATGATGGTAAAGTTGATAATAGTCCAATACTGGAGGAAGGCATGACTTTCACTATTGAGCCCATGATCAACCTGGGTGATTATCAGGTTGCAACATCAAAAGTCGATGGTTGGACTGTAACTACTAAAGATAGGTCGCTATCTGCACAGTGGGAACACACAATACTAGTAACTGATGAGGGCTATGAAATCTTAACTTTAAGAGAAGAAGAGTCTATCTTATAACTCCAAAACTAACAGATTAATTCTTCTCTTCAATGGCACGAAAATTGCAATCTGAATACGTCAATATATTACTCATTATGCTAAAATAACGTTTTTTAGTTATTTTATTGAATACAGTTGAAAAAATTAAGAAACTATTTCATATCTGGCCTACTTTTTTGGATCCCATTAGGGCTAAGTATAGTTGTTATAAAATTCTTCTTAGAGTTGGTTAACAATATAATTCCACCACAATATTTACCGGAAACTATATTTAATCTAGACAAAACCATACCAGGCTCAGGCATCGTTATAGTTTTGCTTATAATTATTATAACTGGGGCATTAGTAAACAATTTTATCGGCAGGAAGGCTATAAAATTATGGGACAAGTTGCTCAATAAAATACCTGGTTTCAGAGGTATTTATAAGTCAATAAAGAAGCTTTCAGATACAGTACTTAGCGCCTCCGGTGATAGCTTTAAGAAGGCTGTGCTTGTCCAATACCCTAGAAAAGGAATGTGGACAATAGCCTTTCAAGCTGGCAGTTATCATGGCGAAGTAGAAAAAAATATTGGTGAAGACATAGTAAACATTTATGTCCCTACAACGCCAAACCCAACCTCTGGATTCTTCATTATGATGCCAAAAAAAGATGTAATAGACTTGGATATGAGTGTTGATGAAGCATTCAAACTGATTATTTCTACCGGAGTTGTTGCGCCGGATTAACAAATAATATACAGCTTAGGCTGCTTAAGGAAAATTATGAGAACACATTACTGTGGCGAATTAAATAAAGAATACATTGACCAAACTGTTGATCTATGTGGATGGGTTAACCGTAGACGAGACCACGGTGGTGTTATTTTTCTAGACCTCAGGGACAAGCAAGGTATAGCTCAGATTATCATAAACCCAGAACAACAAGAAACTTTTAGCATCGCAGAGGGTGTTAGATCTGAATTTGTTCTTAGAGTTACTGGTCAAGTAATCGCTAGATCTGAAGGTATGACGAATGAAAAAATTTCATCAGGCCAAATTGAAGTTGTCGCTACAAATATTGAAATTCTCAACAACTCAAAACCCATACCATTTCAAATCGACTCAATAGACACGTCAGAAGAAGTTAGGCTTAAATATCGTTACTTAGACCTTAGACGAGAAGAAATGCAATCTAAATTAAGGTTGCGATCTAAAGTTACACACTTTATGCGTGACTTTATGGATAGAAATGATTTTTTAGATATAGAAACTCCATTTCTAACAAAAGCTACGCCTGAAGGTGCGAGAGATTATTTGGTTCCTTCCAGAACGCATCCAGGTGAATTTTTTGCACTACCACAGTCACCTCAGTTGTTTAAACAGTTACTAATGATGTCTGGTTTCGAGCGCTATTATCAGATAGTTAAGTGCTTTAGAGATGAAGACCTTAGAGCTGACAGACAGCCTGAATTTACTCAGCTTGATGTTGAGACTTCATTTATGAGTGAGGACGAGATTATGTCTATGATGGAGGAGATGACAAGGGAAATGTTTAAGTCTGTTATCGATGTTGATTTGCCTTCTAAGTACCCAGTAATTAGCTACCAAGAGGCAATGAATCTGTATGGCGTTGATCGTCCTGATATGCGCATACCTATGAAAATGGTTGACATGGATGAGATAATGAAGGGTGTTGATTTCAAAGTTTTCTCTGGACCAGCTAACGACAATGCTAGCAGAGTGGCTGCACTTAAGATACCTGGCGGAGCATCGATAAGTAGAAAAAATATAGACAAATACACTAAGTATGTTGGAATTTATGGAGCCAAGGGGTTGGCATACATAAAACTTAATGAGGATGGCCCGTCTTCTCCAATATTAAAATTCTTGGGAGATGAAGTAATATCTCAGATTATCAGTAATACTGAGGCTGTTACTGGCGACATAATATTCTTTGGTGCAGATAAAACAAAAATTGTTAATGAGTCTTTAGGCAATCTTAGAGAAAAAATAGCTAACGATTTGAAAATATATAGTTCTGATTGGGAGCCTATATGGGTTGTAGATTTCCCTATGTTTGATACTAACTCTGATGGCTCTTTAAGTGCAGTACATCACCCTTTTACAGCGCCAAGTGTTAGCTCTGAAGAACTAATAAATAACCCTGAAGCGGCTCTATCGAAGGCATATGACCTTGTAATAAATGGCTCTGAAATTGGTGGTGGATCTATACGCATACATCAAACTGAAATGCAGCAAACTGTATTAAAAATCTTAGGAATAAACGAAGAAGATGCACAAGAAAAATTTGGTTTCTTGCTGAATGCTCTTGAGTACGGATGTCCCCCTCATGGTGGAATAGCGTTTGGACTCGATAGGATCGTAATGATAATGACTGGAAGTGAATCAATAAGGGATGTTATAGCATTCCCTAAAACTCAAACGGCTGCATGTATGTTGACTGATGCCCCGGCAGAGGTTCCCAAAAAAATACTAAGAGAACTAAACATCAAAACAATCAAATAATAATATGTCCCTAAGAGAGCAAATCAAAGCTGAGCTGAAGGCAAAGGACGCTGTTTTGGTTGCTCATTACTATGTAAGCTCAGATTTACAGTCTCTCGCAGATGAAACTGGTGGCATTGTTTCTGACTCCCTTGAGATGGCTCGCTTTGGTCACAACTCAGACGCCAAAACTATAATAGTGGCTGGGGTTAAGTTTATGGGTGAAACTGCGAAGATACTGTCCCCAGAAAAAAATATTCATGTATTAGATATGAACGCTACATGTTCTCTTGATGAGGGCTGCAATGCAGATGAATTCTCTGATTTTTGTGATAAACATTCAGACAGGAAGGTTGTTGTATATGCAAACACTTCTGCACAAGTTAAAGCTCGTGCTGATTGGATGGTAACATCAGGCAGCGCTGTCAGCGTTATCAATCATTTACACGAGTCTGGTGAAAAAATACTTTGGGCTCCAGATAAGCACCTTGGTAATTACGTACAGGAACAGTCAAGTGCCGATATGATTTTGTGGGATGGATCATGTGTAGTCCACGAAAAATTTAAAGCTGATGCATTAGAGACGCTAAAAAGTCTTAACCCTGATTCCGCAATACTTGTGCACCCTGAATCTCCTAAAGAAGTAATATCATTGGCCGACTTTGTTGGCTCAACAACAGCACTAATAAAAGAGGCAAGTAGAAGAAAAGAGAAAACAATTATTGTGGCAACCGATAATGGAATTTTTCACAAAATGAGAGAAGCTGCTCCAGATAAAAAATTGATTGAAGCACCCACAATGGGAGAGAGTGCTGACTGTGAATCGTGTGCACACTGTGAGTGGATGGCAATGAACAGCTTAGATAAGTGCCTATCAGTACTAAGGAACGGTGATAACGAAATATTTATAGACACAAAGACTTCAAACAAAGCAAAACAATCTATACAAAAACTACTAGACTTCACAGCATAAAATTGCATAGCAATAAAATAGACAGAGAGGATAGCGATGGCTGGACACAGTAAATGGCATAACATTCAACACCGTAAAGGGGCTCAGGATGCTAAGCGCGGTAAAATTTTTACCAAAATAATAAAAGAAATATTTATAGCCGCAAGAGCAGGTGGAGCGGTACTTGAAAACAACCCATCACTTCGTGCTGTAATTGATAAAGCCCTGGCAGCCAACATGAAACGAGATACCATTGACAATGCTATTAAGCGTGGATCAGGAGACATTGACGGAGATAATTACGAAGAAGTAAGATACGAAGGGTATGGTCTTGGGGGAACAGCAATTATGGTTGACTGTTTGACCGATAATAGAAATCGAACTGTAGCAGACGTTAGGCACGCCTTCTCAAAGCATGGAGGCAACCTTGGTACCGATGGTTCTGTTTCTTACTTATTCACGAAGCAAGGCTTTATAAGTTTCGAGTCTGGTGATGAAGAACAGCTAATGGAGATAGCACTAGAATCTGGCGCTGACGATATTGTGACCAATGATGACAACTCAATTGACGTTGTAACCAGTCCAGAAGATTTTTTTACTGTTAAAGATGCCCTTATTGAATCTGGACTCAGCCCTTCTCATGCAGAAATCACAATGGAACCAGCAAGCAGGGTTGAACTAAACTTAGGAGACGCTGAAAAGTTTATGAAGTTGATCGACCGACTAGAGGACCTAGATGATGCCCAAGAGGTATATCACAATGCCGATATTTCAGACGAGGTTATGGGGCAATTATGATTCACACCCACAGGGGAATTAAAGCGCTAAGTGATTTCAAAACTCAAGCACTTCAAGACAAATTATCAACTATACAGACTGATCTTGAAATCCTGGAGACCGAGTTTATCCACTTTGCAGACCTATCTGAAGCATTATCTAATAAAGACATTTCACATTTAAATAACCTACTTTCCTATTCCCCTCTTGTGTGCACTGGTAGTACGAATTCATCAATAATAATTACTCCAAGGATGGGAACTATATCTCCTTGGTCTTCGAAAGCAACTGACATTGTTCATCTATGCTCTATACCAAATATTGTTCGAATTGAGAGAGCAATAATTTACCACTTTAATGACAACATTGGCGTTAACAATAGAGACCAGGTTCTGTCGACTGTTATGGACAAGATGACAGAAACTGAACTAAAGTCAATCGAAGATGCTCATACACTTTTTGATGAATTTGAGCCCAGACCAGTAAATGTAATAGACGTTCTAAGTAATGGCATGGTTGCTATTGAAAAGGCCAATACAGAATTAGGTCTTGCACTTAACAAAGGGGAAATAGAGTACTTAGTTGATAACTTTAATAAACTGAATCGTAACCCTAATGATATCGAACTAATGATGTTTGCTCAGGCTAATTCAGAGCACTGTAGGCATAAAATATTTAATGCTGACTGGACAATCGATGGTATTAAGAAAGGTTTAAGCTTGTTTTCTATGATTAGAAACTCATATAACAAGAGCCCTGAAGGGTTATTATCTGTTTATAGTGACAACTCTGCAGTAATGGAGGGATACACATGTGACCGCTTTTATGCCAACACTAAAGGTGTATACCAGTCATCTGAAGAGCACAAAGCAATCCTTATAAAGGTTGAAACACACAACCACCCTACAGCTATAGCTCCACACCCGGGCGCAGCAACTGGATCAGGCGGGGAGATACGTGACGAAGGGGCCACAGGAAAAGGTTCAAAACCTAAAGTTGGGTTATGTGGATTTTCGGTTTCCAATTTAAATATTCCTAACAAGGCTCAGCCATGGGAAGTTAGATATGGGAAGCCAGAACAAATAACTTCGCCATTAGGCATCATTATTGATGGTCCAATTGGAGCTGCAGCATTCAATAATGAGTTCGGCAGACCTAATACATTGGGATACTTTAGAACCTACGAACAACTGACAGATGAAGGGGAGGTGCGTGGCTATCACAAGCCAATTATGCTAGCAGGTGGACTGGGCCATATACAAGAAAAACATATCGAAAAGGGAACCATACCTGATGGCAGCTTATTGATTGTGCTTGGTGGTCCTGCAATGCTGATAGGACTTGGGGGTGGCGCAGCCTCGTCTGTAGGTAGTGGTGACCAAACAGAGGACCTAGATTTTGCATCAGTACAGCGTGCAAACCCTGAAATGCAAAGACGCGCTCAGGAGGTTATAGATAGTTGCATAAATATGGGAAAGGACAACCCCATAGTCTCTATTCACGATATAGGTGCAGGAGGCTTATCAAACGGCTTACCAGAGCTAGTCAATGATTCAGGTATGGGCGGTGAATTCGAGCTAAGAAATATACCAAGCGACGATAAACAGATGTCTCCACTAGAGATATGGTGTAACGAGTCTCAGGAGAGATACGTACTAGCTATAGAAGAAACAAACCTAGACCTGTTCTCTGAAATATGTAAGCGTGAACGTGCCCCTTTTGCCGTACTAGGTAAAGCTACTAAAAGGAAGTCACTTGTTTTAAAAGATGAACTATTAAGAAATGAACCTATAAATATGCCAATGAGCATACTCTTTGGAAATCCGCCAAAAACAATTAAAGATGTAACATCAAAGCAACAAAAACTGAAACCACTGAACTATTCTGGAATTGAATTAAATGACGCCATTAATAGAATACTATTGCTCCCTACTGTCGCAAGCAAGAGCTTTTTAATCACAATTGCAGACAGGTCAGTTACTGGTATGGTTGCTAGGGACCAGTTTGTTGGGCCCTGGCAAGTTCCTGTGTCTGACTGTGCTATCTCATTAGCTGACTATAAGGGTTATCATGGCGAGGTCATGTCTATAGGAGAAAAAACCCCACTGTCACTGTGTGACCCTAAATCTGCTGCAAGAATGAGTATAGGTGAATCCTTAACCAACATGATGGCAGCATATATAGAAGACATAAGGCACATAAACCTTTCTGCAAACTGGATGTCAGCTAGCGGCCATCCTGGAGAGGATGCTCGACTGTTTGAGGCTGTAGAGGCTGTAGGGATGGAACTTTGCCCAGAACTAGGCCTAACTATTCCTGTAGGAAAGGATTCAATGTCAATGAAGAGCTCATGGTGCGATAATGGTGAAGAGAAATCAGTAACCGCCCCTCTGTCTCTAATAATTAGTGCATTCTCTAAACTGCCCGATGTAAGAATACACAAAACCCCGCTACTTAAAACGGACAGTAGCTCAGAGTTACTGTTAATTGACCTTGGTTTTGGCAAGAACAGAATGGGAGGATCATGCCTTGGCCAGGTATTCAACCAATTAGGAGATATTGCACCCAACCTAGACAATAGTGAAACTTTTAAGAGCTTCTTTAAAGTAATAAACCA
>DQME01000127.1 GCA_015659815.1 Gammaproteobacteria bacterium
GACCTCTCTTTCGGGCAGCAAAAATTGTTAGAATTTGCAATGGCATTAATGAAGAAACCAAGAATGCTGCTTTTAGATGAACCAACAGCAGGTGTTAATCCAACATTGATAAATGGGTTAATAGACAGGTTACATCAGGCCAATGAAGAGATGGGCATAACTCTATTAGTTATAGAGCATAACATGAGAGTTATTATGAATCTTGCCGAGCATATATATTGTCTAGCCAATGGAACAATGCTTGCTGAGGGTGACCCAGATAGCATTCAGAATGACCAACGTGTCATTGATGCGTACTTAGGAAATTAGATATGACAAAAAAAATTCACGGTTATGCTAGTGGCAATGTAGAGACAGTAATATCAGTTGAGGATGTCGACAAACAGGCGGGCGCCCTAAGAAACAAAAACCTTACCGTTAAGGATTTGGATAAATTAACAAACTATAGTCCACACCTTAGTATTGACAATCTTAAAGCTGGTTATGGAGAGATGGAGATACTTCACGATATAGATTTACGTGTAGGGGATGGGCAATCACTTTGCTTGATTGGTCCAAATGGGGCTGGCAAGTCAACTATTCTTCATAGTATTTTTGGATTTACTAGAATTTTTAGCGGAGATATTCGTATTGATGGAGAAAAAATAACTAACCTTACTCCAAGTGAAAAATTAAAGGACTCAGGAATTGCATATATATTACAGGACAATTCAGTATTTCCTGATATGACTGTTGAAGAGAATCTAATGATGGGTGGCTATCTTCTAGAAAAAACTTCTGATGCAAAAGTTGCAGTTGAAGAGGTGTTGTCAGAATACAATCGACTTGGTCAGCGCAGAAATAACAAGGCAAGCTCACTTTCAGGTGGCGAAAGGAGGCTATTAGAAATTGCCAGATCGCTCATCATGAACCCCAAAGTTTTATTGGTTGATGAGCCATCAATAGGTTTAGAGCCAAGGTTTATTAATATGGTCTTTGAAATACTAGGTGATCTTCAAAATAACCAAGGCAAGACTATACTTATGGTCGAGCAGAATGCTAAGAAGGGATTAGAGTTTTGCGATATTGGTTACGTTATTGTTTCTGGTGAATTGGTCTTAGCTGATGAGGGATCTAAGTTACTAGAAAGTCCTGAGGTTGGGCGCTTGTTTCTTGGCGGCTAGATACAAATAAGAGTATTATTACAATGTAATTTATCTAAATTGTTTTTTATTAATTATTTGGTTTAGTTATTCATATAGTGATTAAATATGCAAATAGAGGTAATTATAATTTAAGTAAAATCTTTAACTTTAACTCATTCACATGAAGTTTCGTTGGGGGACATGAAGCGTAATCAAATCACATTAAAGAAGTTTATGGCCATGGCTGGCCTTGTTTGGTTCCTCTATATACTGTTTCATTTATATGGGTTGCTATATTTTCATTTGGGCGAGGAACACTTCAATGCCTATTACATTTGGTTGAACGGTTCTCCAATAGACATTATTCTCCGTTTACTATTGTTCATTTCACTTGTGTTCCATGTCTATGTTGCTGTTTCTAGGCAGGTCTTAAATAATTCTAGTTCAGGCGCTAAGTATAAGAAAGAATATCCAGGCGTTATACCTAGGAGTGTCGCATGGTCTGGCGCATCAATGTTACTATTTTTTATAATATTTCATTACTTCCAGATGCATGAGATTGAAGCTAGTGGGCTGTATAAATTTCTAGTTGAAACCATGAGAAGTCCTGAAATGTTGTTAATATACGCCTTTGGATTAATTTCAATTACTGCGCATCTTCATCATGGATTGACCAACGCATTGCAAAGCCTTGGAATCAGTTCACGACAAAATAATTTAATTGTGAGTTTAGTTTTATTAGTAACTATGATTGGGTATATTTCAATTCCACTGAGTATCTGGTATGCATAATTTGAATTCAAAAGAGCCAACAGGCAGTATAGAAGGTCGTTGGGATAAGCATCAGTTTGACCTAAAACTGATAGCTCCTCAAAATAGAGAGAAATACAATATCATTGTTGTTGGTACCGGTCTTGCTGGAGCTTCACTTTGTGCTACTCTGGGAGAGGCTGGTTTCAATGTTAAATCTTTCTGTTACAACGATAGCCCTAGAAGGGCACACTCAATTGCCGCTCAGGGTGGAATAAATGCTAGTAAAAATTATAAGAATGATGGTGACAGTGTGTGGAGACTTTTTTATGACACTATTAAGGGTGGAGACTTTAGGTCTAGAGAGTCAAACGTATACCGCTTAGCCCAACTCAGCAACAATATAATTGATCAGGCCGTCTCTCAAGGTGTCCCATTTGCAAGAGAGTACAGTGGTTATTTAGCTAACAGGTCTTTTGGTGGAGCCCAAGTGTCGAGAACCTTTTATGCCAGAGGGCAGACAGGACAACAGTTACTGTTAGGCTCCTATAGTGCTATGAGTAAAGAGGTAGCTTCTGGAAGAGTGAAACATTATTCGCGCTCAGAGATGCTTGAATTGATTATCGTTAAAGATAAAGCAAGGGGCATTGTTGTTCGTGATTTGGTTACAGGAAAGATAGATTCCCACACCGCAGACTGCGTTGTATTGTGTACTGGCGGTTATAGTAATGTATTTTATTTATCCACCAATGCCAAAGGCTGTAACACTTCCGCAGGATGGAGGGCATACAAAAAAGGAGCCATGTTTGCTAACCCCAGTTTCACTCAAATTCATCCAACATGTATTCCACCAACTGGAGAGAACCAGTCTAAGTTAACCTTGATGAGCGAATCACTAAGAAATGATGGCAGAATATGGGCTCCAAAAAATGAGAAAGACTGTTCTAAGGATCCAAGAGAAATAAAAGAAGAAGATAGAGACTATTTTCTTGAAAGAATGTATCCATCTTTTGCTAACTTAGTGCCAAGAGACATTGCTTCTAGGGCAGTCAAGAGTATTTGCGATAATGGTAGAGGAGTAGGGACTGAAATAGATGGTCAGAAGCTAGGAGTGTATTTAGATTTCAGCACAATTATTGACAAAGACGGAGAGTCAAAAGTCAAATCTAGTTATGGAAACTTGTTTGATATGTATGAAAGCATAACAGGCGAGAACCCTTACAAGGTCCCTATGAAAATTTACCCCGCACCTCACTATACTATGGGCGGACTGTGGGTTGACTATAACCTTATGACAACAATAGACGGGCTGTTTGCCACTGGAGAATCCAACTTCTCTGACCATGGTTCAAACCGACTCGGAGCTTCTGCCCTAATGCAGGGACTGGCCGACGGTTATTTTATTGCACCAAGGACGGTTATAGATTATCTTGCGAGTGTTGATTTTGAAACTATAGATAGTACAAACCCAGAAGTTTTGAGTGCGGTAAAGTCCGCAGAACACAGAATCAGTAAATTAATGAATGCGCCTGACCCTATTCATTCACCGGATTATTTTCATAAAAAGATTGGAAGAATTCTATGGAATTGTTGTGGCATGTCTAGAGAAAAAGATTCACTAGAGAGAGCGATAGAAGAAATCAAATCTTTAGAGTTATTGTTTTGGAAGAATATAAAAGTTACAGGCGTTGATGATGATTTTAATCAGACATTGGAGCGTGCAGGCAGGGTGGCAGACTTTATAGAGCTTGGCCAGCTAATGTGTCTTGATGCACTAGCTAGAGAGGAATCTTGCGGAGCACATTCCAGGGTCGAGTATTTATCTGAAAGTGGAGAGGCAAAGAGGGATGATAAGAACTATTCTCACGTTTCGGCGTGGCACTATGATGAATCAGGTCCCACAATAATTAAGGAAGCATTAAGTTTTGAATATATTAAACCCAGCGAGAGGAACTACAAGTGAACTTTACGTTACATATTTGGCGCCAACAAAACTCTCAATCTAAGGGATCCTTTCAGACATATAAAGTTGATAATATTGATTCAGATACATCTTTTCTCGAGATGCTAGATCAACTTAACGAGAGTTTAATTGCTGATGGGGAGGACTGCATTGTTTTCGATCATGATTGTCGCGAAGGTATTTGTGGGGCATGTTCTCTTGTTATAAATGGCTACCCTCACGGACAAAAAAATGCTACATCTACCTGCCAACTATATATGAGAGATTATTCAGAACAGAATGAGATATGGGTTGAACCTTTCAGGGCTAAAAGTTTTGGTACTATTAAAGATTTGTCTGTCTACCGGGATGCTTTTGACAGGATAATTCAGGCTGGAGGATTTATTTCTTCAAAAACTGGGTCATCTCCAGAAGCAAATACATTCCCGGTTAACAAAAGTGATGCAGATTCTGCCTTTGATTCAGCTACCTGTATTGGCTGTGGAGCGTGTGTCGCTGTGTGCCCTAATTCATCAGCTAGTTTGTTTGTTGCAGCTAAAATCAATCATTTTGATAAACTTCCTCAGGGCAAAATAGAGAGTCACAAAAGAGCCAAACTTATGGTCGACAAGATGGAAGAAGAAGGTTTCGGGAGCTGCTCTAATCACCGACACTGTGAGGCTGTTTGTCCTCAGGGTATTGATTTAAGTAATATAACTAAAATGAACTCCCTTATTAAGCCATATTAAGTAACCTTAATATTTTTTATTTCGTTCGTTAGTTCTCTAATAGAGTTAGCCGAATAATCGAATAGTTTTTGCTCTGCCTGGCTAAGTTTAAGCTCAACAATTTCTTCAATACCGTCTGACCCCAATACAACCGGCACGCCTATAGCTATATCTCTTTGATTGTATTCACCTTCAAGCATACTTATACATGGTAATAGTCTGTTTTTACTATGGACAATACTCTCAACCATAGCGGCAACAGCTGCACCTGGTGCGTCATAGGCACTAGATTTTTGTTTTAAGTTTAATATCTCGGCTCCACCATCACGAGTTCTTTGAATAATTTTATCAATCGCATCAGTACTTAGTAACTCTGTAATAGGTATTCCTCCTATTGTTGTGAATCTTGGTAATGGGACCATTGTATCGCCATGACCTCCAAGAACAAGGGCCTGAATATCGTTGACTGAATAATGCGTTTCCATAGCAATGAAGCTTGACATTCTCATTGAATCTAGAACACCAGCCTGTCCAATGATTCTATTGCGAGGCCATTTCGATTTTTTTAAAGAGTAATAGGTAAGAACGTCCACTGGGTTCGTGACCATGATAACGAAAGAGTCTGGAGCGTGCTCAATCACCCCATCCATAACGCTGTCAATTATGGCTATATTTGCGGCCAACACATCTGACCTGTCCATGCCCGGTTTTCTTGGTAGTCCGGCTGTTATGATAACAATTCCAGAGCCTTTTATTGCAGACATATCAGAGCTACCTTTTAGTACAGAATCGAATTCATATATGGGCGAGGTTTCTTGAATATCTAGAGCTACACCCTTTGCATACTTGTCATCAAGGTCAATCAGTGTAATATGTTTTGAAAGTTTCTGAGCTGCCAACATTTGTGCACAGCTTTCACCTACTCTTCCTGCCCCAATAATACTTATTTTATTAATCATATCTAAACCTTATCAAATAGTGAATTTAATGCATTTAATCATATATATAAAGGCCATAATAACATTGCTGATAGTGCAAAATATAACAACCTTAACTATCTAAGTTTAACATTTTCAAATAGTGAATTTGCATTAGTTAATTGTCTGTGAAAAAAACAAGTTAATATATAATAACACTCTTAATTTAACTATAGTTTTGTCATGTCACAAGAATTTCACGACGAGGCTCTGCATTATCATCGAGAAGGCAGGCCAGGGAAGATATATGTATCTTCTCACAAATCCATGGACACTCACCGTCAACTAAGTTTGGCATACACTCCTGGAGTTGCTGCACCGGTCAGAGAAATAGTAAAAGATCCAGACACTGTATTTGAGTACACAGCAAAGGGGAACTTGGTAGCGGTCATTACAGACGGCTCGGCTGTTCTTGGTCTTGGCAATATTGGCCCACTTGCTGCTAAACCAGTTATGGAAGGGAAAGGGGTATTGTTTAAGCGCTTTGCTGATATCGATGTGTTCAATATTGAGTTAGGCACTCAGGATGTTGATGAGATTGTTTCAACAATAAAAAATATTGCACCGACCTTCGGAGGAATAAACTTAGAGGACATATCGGCACCGCGCTGTTTTGAGATTGAGGAACGTTTAATTAATGAATTAGATATCCCCGTGTTTCATGATGACCAGCACGGTACTGCAATCATTATTGCTGCCGGCTTGATGAATGCCATTAAGATTCAAAAAAAGAGCATTAAAACTGCTAAAGTTGTCTGTCTTGGTGCTGGCTCTGCAGGCATTGCAACGTTGAGATTACTTTGCGAGTTAGGCCTAAATAAGGACAATATTTTATTGGTAGATCGTGAAGGAGTTATTTCATGCGGTATGGAAAATTTAACTCCTAATAAGCAATATTTTGCAGCCGATACCGACAAAAAGACACTAGCAGATGCTATGCAAGATGCTGATGTATTTATTGGCGTAGCGGCGGCAAACCTTGTCACTAAGGAGATGGTAAAATCTATGGCAGACAACCCCATCGTTTTTGCTTTATCTAACCCTGATCCAGAAATATCTCCAGCTGATGCTAAGAGTGTACGTGATGATTTGATTATGGCTACTGGTCGTAGTGATTACCCTAACCAAGTAAATAATGTTTTAGGGTTTCCGTTTATTTTTAGGGGGGCACTAGATGCTAGAGCTAGTGAAATAAATCTAGAAATGAAAATTGCTGCAGTATACGCACTAAAAGAGTTAGCAGAGCTTGAAGTCCCTCAGATTGTACTTGATGCATACAGCATAGATTCATTAGTTTTTGGTAAAGACTATATTATCCCTAAACCGTTTGATCCAAGGCTTATTTCGACTGTTCCTAAGGCAGTTTATGATGCTGCCATTTCTTCTGGCGTTTCAAGGCTAAAAACTAGTAAATAACTCAATCTAAAAAACATCAAAAAAAGGCCTCATTACTTGTTGCGCTAACTGCGTAGATATGGGATAATGTCTGATTGTTTTTTTGGAGGGGTTCCCGAGTGGCCAAAGGGAACAGACTGTAAATCTGTCGGCTCTGCCTTCGAAGGTTCGAATCCTTCCCCCTCCACCACAGAGAAGTATGTAGTAGTATTTGCGGGTATCGTATATTGGTATTACCTTGGCCTTCCAAGCCAATGAGACGAGTTCGATTCTCGTTACCCGCTCCAGTAGGAAGAGGTTGTGCTCACCTAGCTCAGTCGGTAGAGCACTTCCTTGGTAAGGAAGAGGTCGGCGGTTCAAATCCGCTGGTGAGCTCCAAAAATATATTTATTCACTAAGGAGAATAAAAATGTCAAAAGAAAAATTCGAAAGAACCAAACCACACGTCAATGTGGGCACAATCGGTCACGTTGACCATGGTAAAACTACA
>DQME01000097.1 GCA_015659815.1 Gammaproteobacteria bacterium
AATATCAAAAATACCTTTATTAGGCCAACACTACTTACCTGAATGGCCTTTTAATTCTACTTCTACTTTATCTTCTTCTTTAATACCTGCATAATAAGACTGCAATACTTTAGCTACCTCAGGTCGACTAAAAGTATCTGGAAGGTCTTCCCCATCAGAAAGCATTTTGCGCACCTTAGTTCCAGACAGCAATACACGGTCATCTGCAGCATGTGGGCAAGTCTTCATAGATGACATCCCGCCACACTTATGGCACCAAAAAGTCCAGTCAATCTTTAGTGGCTGTGTAATCAATGCGTCGTCAGCAATCTCGTCAAATATATTGTGTGCATCAAATGGTCCATAGTAATCATCAACGCCTGCATGGTCACGACCAACAATCAAATGAGTGCATCCGTAGTTTTGTCTAAATAGTGCGTGCAAAAGAGCTTCACGTGGACCAGCATAGCGCATATCTAAAGGATAACCTGACTGCAATACCGTATTGTCAACAAAGTAATTTTCAATCAAATTCGCAATTGCCTCAGAGCGAACCTCGGCTGGAATATCTCCAGGCTTAAGTCCTCCCAAAACAGAATGAATCATAACTCCATCACAGATCTCTACTGCAATCTTGGCTAAGTATTCGTGTGAACGATGCATTGGATTTCGTGTTTGAAATGCAGCTATAGTCTTCCATCCCTTCTCCTCAAAGTACTCACGTGTCTGCATTGGTGTCATATACAAATCACCATACTTGTCAGGGAAGCCTCCACTAGAAAGAACATTAATCGGGCCAGCTATATTGTATTTACCCTGTGACATAACCATAGCAACTCCCGGGTGCTGTAGTTCTGTAGTCTTGTATACAGTATCGCACTCGTGCTCTTTATCGATTGTGTATTTTTCAGTAATGTTCATGGTAGCAACAATTTCACCCGTCTCACCATTTACTAATGCCACCTCATCCTCAGATTTAACATCTTCATCGTCAGTTGAAAGGGTGATAGGAATTGGCCAAAAAAGACCGCTAGCCATAGTCATATCATCACATACACTTTGCCAATCATCCTTATTCATAAAGCCATCTAGCGGTGTAAATCCACCAATACCTAACATTATGATATCTCCAACCTCTCTAGATGAGCAATTAATTTTTGGCAATGATCTTGCTCTTTCTAATTCGGTCGATAATGATTTGCCTGACAGTGCAAGCGGCTTAAGAGTTGTATTTCCGTGAGGAGGGACTAAATTTGACATTAAATAACTTGTATATTTGAACAAAAGAATGAATTATACCAACCATTATTTTAGATAATATCAATTATTGGTGATATACTCAGATACCCCCTTAGGGATACAAAAAAAAAGCTTGAAAAATAACCAAACTTTTATGTAAACATATAGTATGTAATTTTATTAAAAAGAGATATAAAAGTGCGCAATAATTTTTCTAAAAATTAATCTTAAAATGGACCCGTCGCACCGGCTCCTCTGAATCAGTTTTTTGTTCTGACTTTTCTGCAATAACTTTGTCATTCTCTATATCATATTCCAAAGTGCCTGCACTAAAAGAGTCAAATCCCTGTATTAAGCTAGCCTTACCAGTCAAATAAATAAATTGCTTTTCAAGAGAGTATGTAATAGTGATCGCCGTAGCTTCAACAAATCTTGGTTGGCTAGACTGGTTTTGCTTGTAGTACGCCCTAACACTATTTGAGCCCTTGGCTACAGCCTTTGTGACCTCTTTTTCATCTGTATAAAGTTCAATTAAATTTGCTTTTAATAATAAAGACCCCTGCGTAATTACCGCATCTCCAGTAAAGGTGCTTAACCCCTTAGCATCATCAATCATTACACTATCAGCAAAGATTTCTAGCGGCTCTTCAGCATCTTTATTGAGTGAATACGCGTTATTTGTTTGTATTAACAATATAAATGTACACGCCTTTATTAATAATAAATAGGATTTGTATTTGCGTGTCAAGTGTTTTGGAAATGTCTCATTCATAGCGACCCACCACCCCTCCGGTTAGATTCATTAGTTGGTTTACTGCATCATAATACATCCCTGTAGCATTGATGTCTGCGTAATTTGACTTGTAATGAATCTTGTTTTTGGTTTTGTAGACCTCCTTACCATCAGACTGATCCACAACTAGGTCATTTGTTTCAACCTTGCTGCCAGAGCTTTGCAATATTGTCACATTTCCAGAAAGGTAGCTGACTTTAGTTTTCATATTTAAATCAATAGCCTCAGAGTGCACTGTATTGTTTTCAGTAATATATGTAGTGTCGTATTTAGAGTAGTATCGTTCTTGGTCATTGGACTGGTCTACAACTAAATTTTTGGTATTTATTGTAACATCAGGATTCTCAAGTGTAGATGTACCGTAAAGATTTAATGTGTTTTTTATCATATCTAGGTCCATCCCTTCTGAAGAAATTTTATTTGCATCTGACAGGTACCTAGTTGCATATTCTGAATAGTAATGTTCACGACCTTCAGATCTGTCTACGACTAGGTTTTTTGTGTTTATCTTCCTCCCTCTATCCATAAATATTTCTGTATCTCCCTTTAAATTAGCCCTGCCCTCTTTGGTGTTCATTTTCAAACCGCCTTTAGCAACAATTCTAGCCTCATCACCATAATAATTAACTTTCTTATTGCTAAATATATTATTGTCATTTGAGCTAGCAATAAGTTCTTCAGTTTCAATATTGTGACCAATTCCAGTGTAAGGTTTTAAAGTTACACTTCCAATGAACTTTATGTCCCCACTATCCAAATAATCGGCACTGACTGAATTCAATATGTAGTCTGGTTCGCCATTATCGTTATATGTGGTTACTTTTGGACTTAATAATCTAGCAGGATGATTTTTATAGTTTAGAAACGTTTTGGCCTCAATATAATGAATCAGTTTTTGGGTTTCATTAAATTCTTGCATTGCAAAATTGTCTATTTTTTCTGTGTACGATACAGACTCTGGTGAAGCATCAATAGTTTTAATTGTGTCGCTATCGTCTATTTGTAATATGGATAAAAAAAATTGAGCATTACTCATCAAAAGCCAACCAGAAACAATAACCACTATAATAGTGGCGATTACTCTGAGTATATTTTTTAATTGAATACCTGTCATTATTAAATTCTATAATTATCTATGAAGCAACCGTCTAACCAACGAATTAGTGGTATATATGCCATAACTACTGACGATATAATCGATCTGGATCTGGTTGCAAAAGTCATAGTAAAGCACAATATTAACATTCTTCAATATAGACGCAAAACAAGTGATGAAATAATTAAATACAAAGAGGCGAAAAATCTTCAGCAATTGTGTTCAACACATAATACTTTATTTATAATCAATGATGACATCAACCTAGCTGAAAAAATAGACGCAGATGGTGTTCATCTTGGAAAGAATGATGAATCTATAGTAAGAGCTCGTATGATATTAGGTGACAAAGCCATTATTGGAGCATCCTGCTATAACGATTTAAATCTAGCAATAAAAGCTCAAATGGATGGCGCAGACTATGTTGCCTTTGGCTCTATATTTAATTCAAGTACCAAACCAAGCGCTCAACACTGCTCACTTGCAGTAATTACTAAAGCTAAGCGTTTGCTCGATATTCCTATTGTTGGTATTGGAGGTATAAACTTTGATAATCAACAACTTGCATACAACGCAGGATGTGATGCTGTAGCCATCATTACAGCCCTTGTTCAAGACTGATTCTTATTTTTTTATGCTTCTATCAGATAGCAGAACTTCTCTATAACTCTTTTACTTAGCATAACTTATAGACGAATATGAAATTGTAGATGTTTCATTATCGGCACTACCGTTTGGAAATAACCTTAAGCGTTCTTTCAAATTCTTCTTGATGGGTATATTTAAATACTATTAGGAATAAAGCATAAATCAAACTTCTATTAGCTTTTGGACACCAGGACAATAGAGTGCACACTTGATTTCATTATTGTAAATCTCCCCAATCGCATTTTTGTAGGACAACAACTGCTTAGTATGCTGTTCTTGTTGCCTTAGAACAAACTGAGGTATAGACTCCCTATCGACTAATTGTGCTGTTTTATAATCAATAATCCACAAAATATTACCCTCAACAAACATTCTATCGATAACAATGCTGGTTCCGTTTATTACAAACTCAGCCTCAACCAATGTTGACTCTCTTGGTTTAAAGAGCCAACTAAAAATTAAATCCTGTTTGGTGTTATTAAGCATACTCGTTACAAATTCAATGCTCTCGTTGATTTTATTTTGAGGGGCCCCAATTTGGATTAATTCTGAACATATTTTTTTCTTATCTGGATCAAATATTTCTAACTCTAAGTATTTGTGTATCAAGGTTCCTAGAAGACTTTTATATAAATTATCTAGACTCATTTGGTAATCTATTTGCTCATGATTATAATCCAATGATTCATCGATATCCTCAAGATTAGATTGGCGTAATAATTTTGGATATTCATGCTTTTTAGACTTAACAACTTCTCCTTGATGGTCCAACTCATCAAACTTACTTTGATAAAAACGCATCAATAAGTATAAAAAGCTCTTCGAACTGGCGCCATTATTCCGATTGGCACAGCCCAACAAATAGATATTCCTCTTAGCCCTAGTCATAGCTACATACAGTAAGCGCATAATTTCAAAATTATCTTGCTGCGAATCAATATGTTTTAAGTAACTATAGGTGTTACTTTCGTTTATTTCTTTGTAGGATTTTATTGGAGCCAAGAGTAACGAACTGTCTGCAAACTCCTTTATATTCATCAATTGAGCATTGTCACTCTTTGGGCGTCTACCTAGACCGGGGATAATAACAACGTCAAATTCCAGGCCCTTGGCCTGATGTATAGTCATTAACTTTACTTTAGCACTTGCACTAGGAGCATACAGCTCTTCTAGCATTGATTTAATAGTCTCAATTGTAAGTGATTGTTGGACCTCACAGTCATTAATAATTTGAAGATACTTCTGTTTTATCATTGACTCCTGAATATTTAAATAGTTTTCAGGGATAAGTTTGTTTAATGCAAACGTTAACAACTCTACAAAACTAAACCTACCCATATTAGCTAAAGCCCTATTCATAATAATTGCTACATGTCTTGCTCTATCTTGGCCGTCCTTGGTTAATTTATTTAATATTGTTGCATCATTTAGTTGTGCAATAATTATTGCATCTTCGTTAGAAGATATAACCAATAGGTCCTCAAGTAAAAGCCCGCACCAGGGCGCTCTAAGGACGCTAAGCCAAGCCAATTTATCTCCTAAGTAAAGTAACGATCTTGTCAAAGATAGTAAGTCTCTTGTAAACATATGATCCCTAAATGGGGTTGTGTTTAATGACTCATATTCCACGCCCTGACTTTTCAGTGCAGTGACAATGTCAGCCAAATGAGATCGATTTCTAACCAAAACTGCAACCTCAGTTGACGGATTTATATTTACCTCATTGTTAATAATTTCAACAACTTTTTGTCCCTCTAGTTGATACTGGTTTGCACTAAAGGGATAAATTTTAATTGGACTGTTGCTAGTAACGCTTGATTCAGAGTCAGAGTCAGAATAACTTATTGCTCCCTTGTTTATATTTTCAAATTTTGGAAATATTTTGGAAAAAATCTCATTATTACCATCTACCACTCCTTTTGATGACCTAAAGTTAGTATTAAGTTGTAAAAATTTAGGCCTTAGATTGGCAATACCAGATTCTTTAACTTTAAGGAACAACCCAACCTGAGACTCTCTAAATCTATAAATTGATTGCATCGGGTCTCCAACTATAAATAGCGTCTTACCGGAGTTGTTATGCCAATTATTGATTAACTTTTCAATCAAGGAGAACTGGGAATACGAGGTGTCTTGAAATTCGTCTATAAGGACGTGATTTATTTTGTAATCTAAGAACAAAGATATGTCACTAATACTTGCACTATCATCTAGCGCGTCGTCTGCTTGCATCGCAATCTCTATATAGTCGCAAGCCTGTTCTCTATCAAAAATTACCTTTAGTTGTGCAACACATATCTTCAATACTCCTGATATGTTATCCAAAATTTCAGCTTGCGGTTTAGGTATATCTATGTCAGGTAGTGTCGATACCTCGTACAGTAAATCTTTTAATAAATCCTTCGACCTTAAGTCACTCAATATTGAAACAAATCTAGCCTTTTGTTCCTTAAAGTCCTTGTGAAACCCATTCCTCACGTTGACTGTTTTTCTCCACTCGTCCTTAGTTAGGCACAAAGAACTGATACTTCTCCATCCCTCTAGATCGTTCAAGGTTTTTCCTGGCATTGATTTGATTTTTGAATACTCTTCGATCATGTTGTTGCCTAAGGATTCAAAAAAGCCTGCACCTATATGTTTTTTTGCCTCTAACTCCAACAAAGATAAGTGCTCAATAATGATTTTAGAGGCGCTCTCTTTTAGTTTCTTTGGGTTTAGTGGGTCTCCCCTGTATAGACGTGTAAGCCACTGATCTCGCTTAGATATCATGTGTATTATTAACCTATAAAACTTCTCTACGTTATTATCTAAATACAGCAGTACAGGCCCTACCACTCTTTCATATTCGGGCTCATTAATAGTGAGCAGTGTTTGTTCTGTAGCCTCTCTATAGGTCCTCTCTCTTTCCCAAGACTGCTCCATAATGCGCCTAGGAACTAATTGCTCTTGGGTTGGGTACCTATTAGTAATTAAGCTGGATAGGCCGTCTATAGTTGAGATTTTAATGCGCTCCGGCATATCAAGTATATTCCAGTTCTCCTTTTTGGAGCGATCCATAACTTTGCAAGACAAGTCGAAAGTGATTTTTTTGTGAGGCTCGACAGGGCTCTCTAGTTTCGTTGACATTAATGAATCAATAACGCGACTTGTTAGCTCATTGACGGCCTTTTTAGTAAACGTCATAGCGATTACATTTTCTGGGTTTTTAGATATGGATAGAAGCTTTAAGTAGCGCTGCACTAGTAGCTCAGTTTTTCCAGAACCTGCCGGGGCTTGAACTATGTATGACTCAGTTTCGTTTAATGCTAGCTCTCTATTAAGGTTGTCATTCACATTGATTCAGGCGCGACAACACCTAATAGCTTCAATCCATTTGATATTACCTGTCTAACAGAGCTTATAAGCAGTAATCTAGAGGCTCTAAGAGCACTATCATCAACTAGGAACTCACTGCCATTGTAGTAGCTGTGAAAGTTTCCAGCTAGTTCACGTAAGTAGTAAGCTAAAACATGTGGCTCGTAATTTAGGGCTGAGGATTGCACAACGCCCTTATATCTGTTTAGTGACTTTATCAAAGAAACCTCGTAATCGTTACTTAGCAAGGAAAGGTCGTATGCAGATGAATCAGCAAACTTCTCGCTGGCCTGCTTTAATACAGAACAGATCCTTGCATGTGCATACTGAATATAAAAAACAGGATTCTCGTTTGTCTTTGACTTCGCTAAGTCCAAATCAAAATCCATGTGTTGTTCTGATTTTCTTAAAATATAAAAGAACCTGGCCGCGTCATTTCCTACTTCGTCACATAACTCTTTCAGGGTTACAAATGAGCCACTACGGGTTGACATGGACACCTTCTTGCCTTTTCGATATAGGTTAGCAAATTGCACCAACAAAACCTCTAATTTATCGGGGTCATGGCCAAGTGCACTGATCGATGCCTTGACTCTTGCTATATATCCGTGATGGTCTGCACCCCAAATATTTATAATTTTGTCATAGCCCCTCTCTAGCTTCTCTAAGTGGTACGCTATATCAGATGCGAAATAGGTATGGTTACCATTTTCTCTAACGACAACACGATCTTTTTCATCTCCAAAATCAGTAGTCCTAAACCACAAGGCTCCTTCTTTTTCGTATATACACTCGGAGTCCTGAAGAGTCTTGATAGTTTTATTAGACAAGCCACTGTCAATCAATGACTGCTCTAAAAACCATTTCTGATATTCGACACCGAACCCAGATAGGTCTCTCTTTATTCCATCCAAAATGTTATTTATTGCTGTATCAAAAACTACCTTATAGCTTTCACCGAGAGACATTTTACAGCTAACAATTAGGTCATCCATATAGCGCTCAATGTCATTGCTATCATCACTCGACGCTTTAACGTTGGGCAATATATCTACTTTATCAATACCAGAAAGTTGGTCAGAAATGGACTTAATGTAGTCCCCTTTGTATCCGTTATCTGGGAATTTTTCAGTGCCTATATAACGCAAATATACACTAGTGGCCAAGATGTCCATTTGCCTGCCTGCATCGTTGACATAGTACTCATTGTTGACCTCAAAACCGACAGCGCGTAGCAGGTTAGATACAGTTGCTCCATAGGCGGCGCCCCTTCCATGACCTACATGTAGTGGCCCTGTTGGGTTTGCAGATACGAACTCTAACAATACCCTTTTCCCGTTACCCACATTAGATGAGCCGTAACCCTCTCCTTCGTCAATGATATTTTCAATAACAGATGTGTTTGATTCATGAGAAAGAAAGAAATTAATGAACCCGGGACCGGCAATCTCTACCCTATCTACCTTGTCCGACACTGTCAAATTGGATACTATCTTTTCTGCTAAATTTCTTGGAGTACACTTTGCCTGCTTCGATAACACTAAAGCAATATTGCAAGCAAAATCACCCTGAGACTTGTCTTTCGAGTGGTCTATACGGATAGACTCTGGCAATTCCTCTATGACGCCATTTTCCTTTAGTGATTCTAGGCTATTAATAATGAGTAGTTGTAGTGTATCTTTCATACTGTGTTTATCTTATATTTTTCTAATGGGCCTG
>DQME01000141.1 GCA_015659815.1 Gammaproteobacteria bacterium
AACACTAACAGTCTTTGGGCTATCGTTCTATTGTCTCTACGTGGCAAACCCTTAAGGTTAGCTTTACAGGACTCTATATGAACTATATAGATAAGTGCTATATAAGAAATAATTGCAGGTAGAGTTGCGTGCATAACAACCTCTATATAGGAAATACCTGTAAATTCAATTATTAAGAAAGCTGCTGCCCCCATCACTGGGGGTGTTAATTGCCCGTTTGTCGATGACGCCACCTCTATAGCTCCAGCTTTCTCTGCGGTAAACCCAACCCTCCTCATAAGGGGGATGGTAAATGTTCCAGTAGTAACCACGTTGCCAATAGATGAGCCTGAAACTATACCCGTTAATGCAGATGAAACAACTGCGGCCTTTGCTGGACCTCCACGCATATGCCCTAGCAACGAAAAGGCTACCCAAATAAAGTAATTTCCAGCTCCCGCACGTTCAAGTAATGAGCCGAACAAAACAAACAAGAAAACCATGGTCGTAGAAACTCCCAGTGCGACACCAAAGACTCCCTCTTGTGTTAACCACATGTGGCTCATTGCTCTAGATATTGTTGCCCCCTTCCATGCAATAACCTCGGGCGCCAAATGACCAAAAAATACATATCCTAAAAATACCAGGGCCACAACCATTAGTGGTGGTCCTAGTGACCTTCTTGAAGCCTCTACCAATAATACTAAGCCTATAACTGAAACTATCAGATCTGCAGTATTTGGTAGGCCTGAACGTGAAACAGAAGACAAGTCGACCGCATTCACCGCAAGATACATGCACACTGCAACACCTAATAAGGCAAAGACCCAATCAATCATAGGTGTGCTTTTTTTGCTTGAAGATTTAAATGCGGGGAAAGATAGAAATCCTAGGAATAGTGCAAACGATAAATGGATTGACCTTGTATCGATATTATTCAAAACCGGTATCCAGTCTGAAAACATAAATAACAATGGTGACGCTATCCATAGTTGGAAAACAGCCCAAGCAAATGCAACCCAATACAAAAGCCTAGAAGATGGCCCTAACTCTGCCCTACTGCCAGTCTCGTTTTCAATAAAGGATTTTGCAGCACTGTTATCCATAGAGCCCCCTCCCAGGATGGCTTAATAGTAAGTCTTTGGGCATATATTTAGCTCAATTTATAGCCTAAGCTACTTAGACTGAGTTGCATATTAGCACCAATAGTTTTATAAATGTAGTGTTATTATTGAAAAAGGCAGATATTACTCTGCCTTTTTCGTTTTATTGTTGAATATTACTTACATCCAGCCACGTTCTTTATAGTACTTAACAGCGCCATCATGTAGAGGAGCTGAAAGTGCATCAGAAATCATTTCTGATTCTTTTAGGTTGTTAAAAGCAGGATGAAGTTTTTTGAATGTATCAAAATTATCGAAAACACCCTTAACAATTGAGTATACAGCCTTGTCAGAAACTGCAGCTGAGGTTACAAATGTTGCTCCCACACCAAAAGTGGTAGTGTCATTAGGGTTGCCTGCATACATGCCTCCAGGAATTGTAGCACTACGATAGAAATCGTTATCCGCAATCAATCCATCAATACCTGCACCAGTAATTTCAACCAATGTGGCATCACAATTAGTTGTAACTTCTTTGACTAAGCTTCCTGGGTGACCAATCAAAATAACAAAAGCGTCTATCTTGTTGTCGCATAGCGCTGAAGCCATTTCTGATGATTTTAGTTCTGTAGCTAACGCCAAATCAGAGTTAGACATTCCCATAGATTCAGCCATTACTTCCCATGTAGCTCTAGTACCTGATCCTTGGTTACCAACATTAAAGCGCTTACCTTTAAGGTCTGTTATGTGTTTAACTCCAGAATCTGCTCTAGCAACAATTGTTGCAGGCTCAGCGTGGACTGAGAACACTGCCCTTAAATCTTTGAACGCTCCAACGTCCTTAAATTTAGATGTTCCATGATAGGCATGATATTGCCAGTCAGACTGTGCAACACCCATCTCTAAGTCGCCATTTCTAATAGCATTGATGTTGTAAACAGAGCCGCCGGTGGATTCAACAGTACAACGGATTCCAGTCTCTTTACGTGTTTTGTTTGCTAGACGGCAAATAGCGCCACCTGTTGGGTAGTAAACACCAGTTACACCGCCGGTACCAATTGAAACGTACTCCGACGTAGCTGCAAACGTTGTAGTAGGCAATGTAGCAATTGATAAAGCAAAAGCTGCAGTTGTTAGCAAAGTTTTATTTAGTTTTTTTAACATTTATCTTCTCCTTTTTTTAAATAAAGCTATTTAAGAAAATAGCCATCCCCATTATTAAATAAAGATACTTAATAATTGAGCGTCATGCTTTAGTTATGAAAATAATTCAAACTATAAGCGGAACAATCCAATATACTCTTTTTTGGAATATATATATGTGTAATTAAAATAATTAGGTAATTACGTTGACACCTAGAATGTTCCGTCATAGGAAAATTGTGGAATATGGCAAGCGACTATGCTGAAGGCTTTGTTGTTCTTAGATTCTTTTAATGCTAAATCTAGCTGTTTTTCATCATAAGCATCGTACCCATTCCCGCCAAATGACTTTGCTATTTTAGCAAAATTAACCTTGTTAAAATCAACCCCCGCATTCTCAAGGTTTCTCTCTCGCTGTTTCTTCTCTATCAGTGCTAAAGAATCATCCACAAACACAATAATTACAATTGGCAGTTCTTTCTCTTTAACTGTGGCTAGCTCCCCTAAACACATTAAAAGGCCTGCATCGCCGGTAAAAGCAACCACGGTCTTCTCTGGTTCTACCATCTTGGCCCCAATTGCCATAGGTACTGCAATAGCCATTGTACTAAAAGAGTTGGATTGTAAAAGTGACCTAGGCTCGAAGCATGTCCACATTTGAGACAACAGGATTTTGTGTGCTCCTGTGTCACAAGTAACTATAGAGTTTTTTGGTATAGCGCTACGAACCATTGATATAACTAACCCAGGGCTCCACTCATTTGGGTTCCTAAATGCGACCTTGAGTTCATTTTTGGCTCTGTCTGGTTCTCCACCAACCCAAACGTTAGCAGGGTGAACACCCTCAGAAATGGTCCTCAAGCTAGACGCAACGTCACCTACGAAATTAATGTTGGAGCTGTGCATATAATGATTACTTATAGTTGCAGTTATATCTATCATTTTTGTTTTGTTTATGTCCCAAGCATTTTTCCAGCTACCTCGCATCTCAACTGGGTCGTACCCAGCCCCAATAACCAAGTCTGCCTGCCTTATTAGTTTCAGTACAATTGAGTCTGACTTTGGTGATAGCCCAACCCCTCCCAGTGAAAGCGAGTGGTCTTCAGGCACTATGCCTTTGGCCTTGTATGTTGTAATTACAGGGGTCTTGTGTTTATTAATAAACCTTACTATTTCCTCCTCTGCTTTCTGGTTCATCGCATCAATACCTGCAATTAATAGAGGCCTTTTTGAGTTTGCCAGCAATTCTTTTGCGTGCAAAAGGTCGGAACCCTGTGCTGGCGACATTGGAGACGGTTTAGCAGTTCTGCTGTCAAGGCTTGGAGAAACCATTTCATTTGCTACACCTACAGGAACGTCAATATGAACCGGACCTGGCTGACCTGTTGTGGCGATTTTTATAGCCTTATCCACAACCATATCTGCTGTAGTAGCACTCAACTTAAAACTGGCTTTAGTTACCTCTTCGAATACCTTCTGGTGGTCAATAACTTGGTGAGTGTAGTAAGACTCAACATCTTGGTCAACGCAACCAGTAATTACCAACAAAGGTACTCTCTCCTGTTTGGCATTAGCAACAACATTTACTATGTTGGTTGCTCCTGGGCCTATGGTTGCCAGCAGGGCACTAATTGATCCCGTTCTTTGATAAACGCCCTCGGCCATATGGCCGCCATTATTTTCATGCTTACAAAGAACAAACTCAATCCCTGCCTTGTTTAGAGCATCAAGAATTGTGAGAACTTCGCCCCCTGGCATACCAAAGGCGTAACGACACCCAGAAAGATAAAGTCCTTCTGCTATATAGTCTGCTGAACGTTTCAGTTTGCCCATCGTTTTAACTTAACGCAAAAACAATTAGACGAACAAAGCTTCTATACCACGTCTAAATGTTTGTGCTGGATGTAAAATAATGACATCATATCATCAACGCTGGTATTTTCAAACAATTCTTGGGATGAGCATACCTCTAATATTTTGCGTGCCTGGTTGTTGCTCATGTGTCCACTGACGTAGCGCTCAAACTTTTCAATTAAAAGAGGGATGCCCTCTGCTCGCCTAGTACGATGGCCAACTGGATAGTCAACACTCTCTAGTTGTGTTGATGTTCCGTCCGTAAAAAATACCTGTATAGCGTTGCCTATTGAGCGTTTCTCTGGCTCTAAATACTCCCTAGTGAAACGTTCATTTTCTACAACCTCCATCTTTAAGCGTAACTCGTCAACTTTCGGCATACTGGCGACATCGTCCTCATAGTCATCTGCAACCAATGAGCCTTTAATTAGGCCTATAGCTACCATATACTGAATGCAGTGGTCTCTATCTGCTGGGTTGTCTAGTTTGCCTGTCTTGTTAATTATCCTATCGCCAGACTCTTGAGTCTCTATAACTATTTTTTCAATATCATCTAACCTGTCTTTAACAACAGAGTGTAAGTTAATAGCTGCCTCTACGGCTGTTTGTGCATGGAACTCGGCCGGGAAGCTTATTTTAAATAAAATATTTTCCATAACATAGGTACCGTATTCTTGCTTAAATGTTAGGTCGTTGCCCCCAAAAAGAACGTCCTGAAAGCCCCAAACAGGTGCAGTTATAGCGCTAGTATAGCCCATCTCACCACGCTTCGCCATTAGGGCAAGAAACAGTCCCCTTGATGATGCATCACCCGCAGCCCATGATTTCCTTGAGCCTGTGTTTGGGGCGTGCCTATATGTTCTTAGCGATGACCCGTCAATCCATGAGTGAGATACGGCATTCAGGATCTCGTCGCGACTGCAACCAAGCATCTGTGCTGTGACAGCAGCTGATGCAATTCTAACCAGCATGACATGGTCTAAACCAACCCGATTAAAGCTATTTTCAAGTGCGATTACACCTTGAATTTCGTGCGCCTTAATCATCGCGATTGATACATCTCTCATGCTTAGGCCTTTTTTTCCTTTTGCAATATCGCCCCTCGAAAGGTAGTCTGCCGTTGCCAGGATAGCACCTAAGTTGTCGGAAGGGTGGCCCCATTCGGCCGCCAACCAGGTATCGTTGTAATCAAGCCAACGAACCATTGCACCTATATTCCAGGCCCCTCTTACAGGGTCTAACTCATAATTTGTTCCAGGTACTCTGGCGCCATTTTCAAGCGTAGC
>DQME01000017.1 GCA_015659815.1 Gammaproteobacteria bacterium
TCCCTCACACATCAGAGAGGATTTGGACTTTTATTCTTTATAGGTTTATAGTGGACTCTAATAAATCATGATAAATGAATATACAACTATAAGAAACTAACAATCATCCAAGTTATTTTTATTTCAATAAAACTAGAAATATAGTTGTATCTTGATGGTATGATGTAGTTATGAATGATGAAAAAATGATTCAAATCCTCTCAGAATTGGGCAATAAAACAAGGTTTGATATTTATAGATTGTTGATTAGCTATGGCGATGAAGGATTAATTGTGGGAGAAATTGGTAAGCGTTTGGATATACCACCTTCAACACTGAATTTTCATTTAAGAGGATTGGTAGATGCTAGCTTGGTCAACCAGGTTAAGCAAAGTCGAAGTATAATTTGTACTGCCAAATTAGAGCAACTTACAGAAGTACTAAGTAAACTTCAATCTGAGTGTTGTAGTGGAATTAGTTGACATTTCAGAGCATTTTTTTACTATATATAAACTATAACACTAGAAACGTAGAAACGTAGAAATTAAGGGAGATCGTATGAATCAAAACGAAACACAGGGGCAAAATAAATGCTGTTCAGATCCAGGTATCGTCAGTAAAAACAACAATCAATGGGTTCTTTTTATAAAGAAGATAACTTCTTTTCTAGGAATTCCGATTGGACTCTCCGTTGCAATTATTACTATCCTTGCTATTGTCTCTCCTTCACAGGCTGTCAATAGTTCGATTGACGCTCTTGATGCCCTGATACGTATTTCACCGTTCATATTGCTATCGGTAACAGTAGCTGCTTATTTAAAAGCCACTGGTGCTGATCAAATGGTTGCCAATGCTTTCCAGGGGAGTCCCGTTAGAGCTATTGCCGTTGCTTCTATATTTGGTGCACTTTCACCTTTTTGCTCTTGTGGTGTAATCCCTTTAGTTGCGGGGCTACTAGCGGCAGGAGTACCCATTGCGCCGGTGTTAGCATTTTGTATAGCCTCACCGATAATGGACCCAGAAATGTTTATCTTGACAGCAGCAGAATTGGGAATTGAATTTGCTCTAGTCAAGACATTATCAGCCATTGGAATGGGATTGTTGGCAGGTTACGGTGCATTGTTGATCAGCAAAACTGGTTATCTAAATGATGCCTTAAAAGACATTGCTAAACCTAGTTGCTCAACTTCTTGTTCGAAAGAAGATAAAGCTGAGATATTGTACAAATTTTGGCTTAGTTCCGATAGGCGGAAAACCTTTACTAAAGAGGTTTTTTCGATTGGATTATTCTTAACGCGTTGGCTAGCATTTGCATTTTTACTCGAAAGTCTGATGCTTGTGTATGTGCCCAATGATTTTATTGTTAATTGGCTTGGTGAGGGTAATGCTTTCGCACTTCCTTTGGCAGTGTTCTTGGGTGTGCCGGCTTATTTGAATGGTTATGCAGCCATTCCACTCGTTGGTGGATTAATAGAAATGGGTATGTCGCCAAGCACGGCACTAGCCTTTATGTTGGCTGGCAGTGTCACGAGTATTCCAGCAGCAATTGCTATATATTCACTTGCTAAGCCTCGACTTTTTGCGCTTTATTTGGGCTTTGCTGCAGTTGGTTCAATGGGGGCTGGTTTTCTGTATTTATTTTGGTTGGGCGTATAGTTTTTCCTGTCATTTCTTAAAAGAAAAAAAGCCGAATTGACGGGCTTTTCAGGGAGAGATCTTTTTTAATTAATCTATCGTTTGTAATCCACACTTTATACCAAGCCCAGCCTTACTAGAGTTTCGGAGTTAATTTTCATCAAGAAAACACTATTAGCTTATGTAAATTACTTAGCGAAGTGCTCGCGGGTTCGAGCCCCATTTATCGCCTAACTTTCCCTCACACA
>DQME01000041.1 GCA_015659815.1 Gammaproteobacteria bacterium
ACATATACTCCATTGGTTTATTTGAGAGGAAATTACGTTAACCTTGGGCTACACATGAAAATGCTTAAAACCATGGAGAGCAGCGCTTCTAATGTTATTGTAGGGCTAATTATTGAGTATAGAAAGAAGATCTTCCTGTTAGAGGATAACACAAGAAATAATTTATATCTACCAACATCAAGTAGACTTGGATCTGTAGATGATGAGGGTAGCTTATTGAGTAACCTTCTCGAGTTAGGAATAAGTGCACCGGAGCATTACTTGTTCTCTGTATATGAAAATCAGAGCGATAAATCTAGCCTTATATACTACAGGGCTAGGATTGAACTAGAGCCAGATGTAAATGAAGGAAAGTTCTATGAATTTAATGACATACCCCTCGATAAAATATCTGACGATGCGATAAGGACTATGCTTGAGAGATACATAACTGAGAGAGATCTCAATGCATTTGGAATATATGTAGGCAAGGAAGATGTAGGCAAGCTCGAACTGAACAACAAAATAACAAAAATAGACAGCAAGGAGAATTGATGGATTTTTCTTTATTCATTCATATGGAGAGGATTGACAAACAGAATTCACACAGAAATCTGTATGAAGAATATATTGAGCTATGTGTTATAGCTGATAGGGCCGGTTTTAAGACTATATGGAATGGAGAGCATCACGGTATGAATTTTACAATCGCTCCAAATCCATTTACAAATTTAGTCGATTTATCACACAGAACTACGAATGTAAGTTTGGGTACTGCAACCATAGTCGCACCATTTTGGCATCCAATAAAGTTAGCTGAAGAGTCAGCAATGGTTGACATAATCACTAAAGGAAGACTGCAAATAGGACTGGCCCGAGGCGCGTACTCATTCGAATATGACCGACTTGCCAAAGGGATTGATGCATTCAGTGCGGGAGAAGCTTTGCGAGAAATGGTTCCAGCAATTAAAGGGGTTTGGAGTGGCAATTACGAGCATAAAGGGAAGCACTGGTCATTCCCAAAAACTACCAGCTCACCTAAACCGTATCAAGACCCGCATCCACCGATATGGATTGCTGCTAGAGACATAAATTCACACGAGTTTGCTGTAAAGAATGATTGCAATGTACAAGTTACACCGTTATGGCTTGGAGACGAGGAGGTTACATCATTGATAGGTAAATTTAATAACGCATGCGATTCAAATCCTAATATTTCTAGGCCTAAGATAATGTTGCTTCGCCATACATATGTTGCAGAGTCTGAAGAAGAAATAGCGCAAGGGGCAAAAGATATTTCTAAATTTTATTGTTACTTTGGTTCATGGTTTAAGAACGATAGGCCAGTTAAGGATGGTTTAATCAAAGAGCTAAGCGATGATGAGATGGCAAAGATGGAGATGTATTCTCCTAATAATATGCGAAAAAATCAAGTTATTGGGTCGCCTGAAGTGGTTATAAATAGAATAAAGTATTGCGAAGGTTTAGGCTATGACGAGTATAGTTATTGGGTAGACAGTTGCATGAGCTTTGAGAAGAAGAAGAAATCGCTAGAACTGTTTATAGACAAGGTTATGCCTGCATTTATGTAAACCTGGAATAAGTTATGAAAAAATATAAGCACTACATAAACGGTAAATTCTTGTTTGGCTCAGACTACTTCGAGTCATTAAATCCTGCGACTGGTGAGCCTTGGGCTTTATTCCCTGCTGCGAACGAAAAAGAATCTGAGTACGCGATTGAATCAGCACACAAGGCACTTTTTCATGGTCCTTGGTCGGAATACACGGCCACCCAGAGAGGAAAATTATTACACAGGCTTGGTGACCTTATAGCGGAAGAGTCCAGCCAGTTGGGAGACCTTGAAACCAAAGATAGTGGTAAGCTGAGGGTTGAAACTAGGGCACAGTCCGGATATGTTGCCGACTACTATTACTACTATGCTGGTCTTGCAGACAAGATTCAGGGCGATGTTTTGCCTATAGACAAGCCTAACATGAGAGTATTCACTACTAGAGAACCTATAGGAGTGGTTGTTGCGATTGTGCCATGGAACGCGCAATTGTTTCTGTCTGCAACCAAAATTGCCCCCGCACTTGCGGCTGGAAATACTGTTGTAGTTAAGGCTTCAGAGCAGGCCCCTGCAGCACTATTTAAGTTAGCTGAACTTATCGACCAGGCCGGGTTTCCACCTGGGGTGGTTAACATCATAACTGGGTATGGTGAGCCATGTGGAAGGATACTCACCTCTCACCCTAAGGTAGCCAGTGTAGCATTCACAGGTGGATGCGAGGTTGCAAAAAAGATAGTAAAAAATTCTGCCGAAAATTTTGCCCATGTCAGTCTGGAGCTGGGTGGAAAGTCGCCAATGTTAATTTTCGAAGATTGCGATATTGATGCAGCAGTTAACGGGATAGTTGCTGGAAACTTTGGAGCATCTGGACAGAGCTGTGTTGCAGGATCTAGGGTTTTTGTGCATCGCAATGTTCATAAAAAAATTATATATAAGTTAAAACAGGCATCCAAAAACATTGTAGTTGGCGACCCGATAGACAATAAAACACATATCGGCCCACTTGCAACACCTGAGCAAATTGAAAGAGTCGAAAGAGTACTAGAGGAGTCCATAGACCAAGGAGCTGAACTTATATTTGGTGGTAGTAAGTCTAAGGGTATGAGAGCTGGTTGGTATTTTGATCCAACACTACTGCTATGTCATGATCAGTCAATTAAGTGTGTCCAGACAGAGTTATTCGCACCCGTGATAAGTCTAATTATTTTTGACTCAGAAGACGAAGTTGTCGATATGGCAAATGACTCAGAGTTTGGTTTAGGTGCAGGAGTTTTCACTCAAAACCTTGCAAGAGCACACAGAGTCAGCCAAAAGATACGTTCCGGGATAGTTTGGATTAATACATACAGAGCTATATCTCCTATATCCCCTTTCGGAGGTTTTAAACAGAGTGGAGGCTCGAGAGAGGCTGGATTGGACGCTATATATGAATATACACGCACCAAAACAACTTGGATAAATACATCGCCAGAACCAATGGCAAATCCATTTGTTATTAGGTAGCACAGTCGTAATGTAATTTATAATCAGAAGGAGTAATTATGGACAAAGATTTATTTGAGCTCGGCTTATCAAAACGCAAGTCAACACTGGGGTCAGAGTATGTTGAAAAAAACTTATCAGAGGCTGACGACTTTAATCTTGATTTTCAAAGACAGATGACCGAATGGTGCTGGGGTTTTGGGTGGGGAGATGAAACTATCGATGAAAAAACTAGGTCGATGATGAATCTAACTATGATTGCTGCATTGGGGAAGATGCACGAATGGGAACTTCACTGTAGAGGCGCACTAAACAACGGCGTAAGTAAAGATGAAATAAAGTCAATAATACATACCATAGCAATATATTGCGGAGTCCCACAGGGCGTTGAGTGCTTTAGAATAGCAAGGTCCGTGCTTGAGAGTGAGGGGAAGCTGTAAACACTTTCATTCCTTATTATGACTGTTGCTCTTTTGAGGAATACTCATATTTACACCCAATGTGATTAGCAATATACCAAACATTGCTACCATAGTCAGCTCCTCGTCAAACAAAAACCATGCCTGAACTGTAACTGCAGGGGCAACCAAGTAAAAGTAACTACCAACTCTAGTTGATGCTTCATTTTTTATCATCACCATTAATAACAATATAGCGCCTATAGATAACCCTAAGACTTGCCAGGCCAAGGTAGCAATAAAGGGCACTTCCCACTGTATCTTTCCTGCCTCAAAAAACATTGAAATAGTCAGGCATACAACCAAGGCACCAAGATATTGCACCCAAGTACCAGTAACTAAGTCCATAGAGCTGCAAAAACGTTTTTGGTAGATTACTCCAAGTGATACTGCAAATAGAGCCACAAAAACAATAACTATCGATGCATTGCTGATCTCAAGCGTAGTAACGTTTGCTAGGTGCCCAGAGAGCACTAGATATAAACCGAGTAAGCTAATAACTATACCTAGCCACTGCTTTTTACTTATAAACTCTTTTAGCATGGAGCTTGCAATTAGTGCCATAATTATAGGCTGAAGGCCAATAATCATTGAGCTTAGTCCAGCCGGCATACCCCACTTTATAGCTTGAAAAACACCACCTAAATATATACCATGTATAAGGATTCCAGATATTAGTAAGTGCAATAAATTTGACAGGGAGTTTGCCCAATTACGCCTTTGTATAATAATTATTGGCAGAAGAACTAACAGTGTTATTCCGAACCTGTATGTCAACAATATAAAAGGTTCTGCATACGGTAGTCCGTATTTAGCAGCTAGAAATCCTGTACTCCATATCCACACAAAAATCCAAGGAATATAGTTATAAATATTTATTTTGTTGATCACAGCTAGATAAATTTATTCCGCCAATAGAGGTTAGATTGCATTGGCAAGTATCTCCTTTATGCCATTTCTTTTATTGTATACCTCTTCCTCAGTTAACCCTTCAAGACTGTGCGGGAAAACTATCCAGTCGTCTGTTTCGTGTAGGTAGTATTCAGGAACCCTGTCGGTGTCATTGTTGTTAGGTTTGAACCAAGGCATAGCAACCCTTATTTCTGACGGCATGTTGAGCCTCGACCTTTTCTTAAATTTGTTGATTATAGCTTCAATGGTTCTTCCAGAATCAAACACATCGTCCACTATTAGTAGCTTGTCACTCGAGTTAATATTGTTTATTAAGTAACTTAATCCGTGAATCCTAACCTCATCTAATCTGGTGCCTATTCCAGTATATGATGATGTTCTAATAGCTATGTGGTCAGTTTCATTGCCAAGATAGTTAAGCATTTCTTGTACAGCTATGCCTACAGGTGTGCCTCCACGCCATATCGCTACAATGAAGTCAGGCCTAAACCCACTATTATGAATTTGAACTCCTAACCTGAACGAGTCTAGCAATAATTCTTGAGCCGAAATGTATGTCTTATTCATTAGATAATTATCTCACACTAATAGCGCCTTTCTTGGGGCACTTTAAAACTCACATTAATTATTAGGGAATTTAATAGTTTAATTCTGTTAGTATTAAATTTTTCAAAATGGAGAATATTATGGCTACATATGAATGTAGTAAATGCGGCATGTCTGTTAATGCAAGTTGCGCCAAATGTGACGCACCACTAGTGAACGACACTATCACAACTGATGATGGAGACAAAGTACAAGTTTCAAAATGTCCAAATGATCATGGGAAAATTAAGTCACCTCAATGCTGTGGACAAGATATGACTTGCACTGTCTAAAGATAACTAAATAACGTCACTAAGCAGCAATACTTGGGTCTAATCTATAATTGTTGACAATTATTGTTGACAATTATTGTCAACAAGAATAGAATTATCGTATCGGTTAATAATTTGTTTTAAGGTTTAGATATGATATCAACACAGAACAACGATTCTGACCAGGTTGTAGAGCATGTAATCAGCGCAATATTGTCAAATAGGCTGAACCCTGGAGTTAAGTTATCAGAGGTCTCGTTGCAAGATGAGTTTGGATTCAGTCGCAATGTTGTCAGGGAAGGATTCTTGAAGCTTGTCGATGCTGGGGTCTTAATTCATAAAAAAAATCAAGGTGTTCATGTGGCCGTGCCAACTGAAGAGCAGACAAGACAAATATTTCAGGCTAGAAGAATTATAGAGAATGGAATAATGCAAATCTTGTTGGACCAGTGCATAGATAATAAGTTAGACATTGAGACTATTGAAAAACTCATAGAAGAAGAAGAGCAATTACATAGAGGTGGCAAGTCTACTGAACTGACTCAGGCATCTTGTTATTTTCATTTAAGACTTGCTGAGCTATGCAATAATCAGTTCTTAGTAGATAGTTTGAAGCCATTGATACTGTTAAGTACCCTCGCAGCTTCTGTGTATACAAATGAAAGTTCAGGTTTTTGTTCCTACGAGGAGCACCAAAATTTATTTGACTCAATAAAAAGCCAAGACAGACAAAACACTATCGACGCAATTAATATTCACCTTGATAGGTGTATAGAGTCCTTAAATTTTGAAATAAAACCAAAAGCAAAAACAAACTACAGTCATATATTTAATTAATAATATGCTATGGAAAAAATGATACCAAATATAAATTCATACCCTAGAGACATGTTAGGGTATGGCAAGTTTCCTCAAAGCCCTAAATGGCCTAACGATGCAAAGATAGCATTGCAGTTCGTTCTAAACTACGAGGAGGGGGGTGAAAACAATGTGCTGCATGGTGACATGGCTTCTGAATCCTTCTTGTCAGAAATAATTGGAGCCAAACCTTATGATGGTGTTCGTCATATGAGTATGGAGTCAATTTATGAATACGGATCAAGGTCTGGTGTCTGGAGGATACTTAGACTTTTTAAGGAGTTCAATATTCCAATAACCATTTTCGCCGTTGCAATGGCAATTGCTAGGAATGCAGAGCTATCTAGGTACCTTGCAGAAGAAGATTATGACATCTGCGCACATGGTTTTCGTTGGATTGATTACCAGTTCGTAGAAGAAGACGTTGAGCGTGAACATATGAAAAACTGCGTAGATATATTGACACACGTGTTAGGCAAAAGGCCGCTTGGTTGGTATACAGGTAGAAACAGCCCTAACACCAGAAAGTTAGTGCTTGAAGAGGGCGGTTTTATTTACGACAGTGACACTTATGATGACGATTTGCCCTACTGGATAGAGGGCAACTCTACCGAGAGTAAGCACCTAGTCATACCTTACACTTTGGATGTGAACGATATGCGCTTTGCATCTGTACAAGGATTTAACTCAGGAGATCAATTCTATAATTACCTAAAGGACAGCTTTGATGCCTTATATTTGGAGGGTGAAACGCAACCAAAGATGATGTCAATTGGTATGCATGCGAGAATATTAGGAAGACCAGGAAGGATAATGGCTATGAGAAGGTTTTTGGAGTATGTAAGTAATTTTGATCGTGTATGGTTTTGCACTCGTGGCCAGATAGCCGAACATTGGTACTCTAACTTTTCGTGAGAAAAACATTATGAATATTGAACTACCCAGTAATCTAGCACAAAGATCAGAGAGAGATTTTATTAACACTTTTGGTGACCTGTACGAGCACTCTCCTTGGGTTGCTGAGACAGCACTCTTACAAACTAAATCAAAAGTCGAGTACAACGATCTAGGGTTATTCCATTTACTGTTAAGTGAAATATTGCTCAATGCAGACAATGACATAAAGCAGAAACTGATATTAGCGCACCCAGTACTGACAGGCAAAAGGTCTGTAAAAAAAGATATGACTGAATTCTCAACTGGAGAGCAGAAATCAGCTGGACTAGACGACTGTACAGATGAAGAAATTTCTATGTTTGAAGTTCTCAATCAAGAATACCTTATGAAATTTAAGTTCCCCTTTATTATGGCAATAAAAGAAAAAAACAAGGAAGACATTGTGAACGGGTTTGCTAACAGACAAAATAACTCTGTTGAACAAGAAAAACAAAACGCGATAGCAGAAATTAATAAAATAGCCTGGCTAAGGATTAAGGGTATCTATGGAATTTGATAATAAAATAAATGTTGCCAGTAGCGAACTAGGTACTAGAGTTATAAGTACTAGTGATGAGTTCTTTGCTGCAGCAGATAGAATGCTTATGCCGAGCGAACCTGTTTTTATTGATGGCAAGTTTGATGACCATGGAAAATGGATGGATGGATGGGAAACCAGAAGAAGAAGAGACGGTAAGAACGACTACTGCTTCATAGAGCTAGGCAGGAAATCAATAATCAATGGATTTAATATAGACACCAGTCACTTTACAGGGAACTTTCCTCCTGGAGTATCTATTCTTGGTGGCTGCTTTTCAAAACACTATAGCGAAACTGATATCGTAGAACGTTCAGACGATGGCATGTGGTTTGACTTAGTATGCAAGAGTAACCTTAAGGGGGATTCAGACAATTATTTTTCATCTATAAATCAAAACGAAGTCACCCACCTCAAGGTAAGCATTTATCCCGATGGAGGTATAGCAAGGCTAAGGGCTTACGGTAGCATTTGTTTTGACGATGACCTGTTTGGGAAGGATAAAATAAATGTCATTGCGTCAATTTATGGCGCAAGGGCGGTATATGCGAATGATGAGCATTTTGGTAATCTACAAAATATTTTGTCAGAGCGAGAGCCACTCAATATGGGGGATGGCTGGGAAACCAGACGCAGAAGAGAGCCCGGCAATGATTGGGGAGTAATAGAATTACCACGACCAGCATCAATAAGCGGTCTTGTTGTAGATACTAAGTTTTTTAAAGGAAATTATCCTGACAGCTTTTCAATAAGTGCTGCAAATATAAGTAACTTAAGTGATAGTGAGGTTGTCTCTAAGAGCGATGGATGGAGCGATCTTGTGACGAACAGAAAGCTGAAAATGAACAAGGAGCACACATTCAATCAGGAAAACATTGAACACCAAGACCCCATTACTCATGTTAGGGTAAATATTTTTCCGGACGGTGGCATAGCTAGATTGAAATTGATTGGAACCTTTGTAAAATTATGAAGAAGATTAAACTAAATGTACAGACACTGACTCAGGAAAACTTTAACCAATTCGGTGACGTTATAGAGACGCAGGGACATGATTTCGATGTCATAAATAGCGGCTTTGCTAATAAATATGCTAACCTGGCACAGATTGATACGTCTTACGAGAATGGAAAAACTGCTATACATATATTTATAGCCAAGAAAAGGCCAATGCCACTACAGATTGACATGTTGGAGATGCATCCATTTTTTAGTCAGTGCTTTATCCCTAGAAGCGATAAAGCATTTATTATAGTTGTTGCACCGCCAGCGAAAGAACCTAACTTGGAGCAAATATCGGCATTCATCTCAGATGGCCAGCAGGGAGTTAATTTTGCAAGAGGAGTTTGGCATTTCCCATTAATCAGCCTCGAGGACGATGCACAATTTATAACTATAGACAGGCATTACGATAAGTCTATTGACAGTATGGAACAGTGCAACATTGTTAATATAGACAGTTTCAATATAACCGTGG
>DQME01000030.1 GCA_015659815.1 Gammaproteobacteria bacterium
AGACTGGTATTTGGTTAGAAGATGTTCCTATGCCAATAATGGGGAACAACGATGTTCTTGTAAAAATTCAAAAAACTGCTATTTGTGGTACTGATATACATATATATAATTGGGACGACTGGGCAAAAAAAACCATACCAGTTCCAATGACAGTTGGCCATGAATTTGCTGGAGTTATTGCTGACATGGGAGTCAACGTTAGCTCTTTAAAAGTTGGTGATTTGGTTTCCGGTGAGGGTCATATTGTTTGCGGAAGGTGCCGCAACTGTTTAGGCGGAATAAGGCACCTATGTCCAAACACTATAGGTGTTGGAGTTAACCGTACAGGGTCATTTGCGGAATACTTATCAATACCTGCTGAGAACGTATTTAAACCAAGTCAACACATACCATCTGAGCTGCTTGCTTGCTTTGATCCATACGGAAACGCAGTACATACAGCTCTATCATTCAATATGGTAGGCGAAGACGTTTTAATTACTGGAGCGGGACCAATTGGAATAATGGCGGCCATGGTAGCACAGCACTGTGGTGCACGAAACATTGTCTTAACAGATCTTAATGACTACAGACTAAAGCTTGCTAAAAGTATAGTCCCTAAAATTACTACAATAAATGTAAACAAAGAATCAATAAACAGAGACTTTATGAATAGTTTAGGTATTTTTGAGGGGTTCGATGTTGGTTTAGAAATGTCTGGCTCTCCTCACGCCTTTAGCGACATGTTGCAGTTGATGATCAATGGTGGCAAGATTGCTATGTTGGCTATCATGCCTGCAGGTTCAGGTATTGATTGGGATCTGGTGGTCTTTAAAGCACTAACCATCAAGGGTATTTATGGGAGAGAAATATTTGAAACCTGGTACAAGGGTTCGATGATGGTTCAGAGTGGATTGCCTTTAGAAAAAATCATTACCCATAGATTCGATATTGAAGACTTCCAGAAAGGTTTTGACGCTATGCTTTCAGGTAATTCCGGTAAAGTAGTTCTTAACTGGGAAGGTTAATAAGGATAAGTATGAGCTTTATAAGCGCTAAAAATAGTATTGCAAAGGATTTAAAAGAGATCGAAAGTGCAGGCCTCTGGAAAACAGAAAGGGTTATCGCTAGTGAACAGAATAGTGATATAACACTTGATGATGGAACAGAAGTAATTAACATGTGTGCAAATAATTACCTTGGATTAGCAAACAACATTGAAGTGATAGATGCGGCAAAGGAAAGCTTTTCTAAGTGGGGTTTCGGATTATCCTCAGTGAGATTTATTTGTGGCACTCAGACCATACATAAAACCTTAGAGAAGAGGGTTAGTGACTTTTTAGGTATGGAAGATACTATACTTTATGCTGCATGTTTTGATGCCAACGCTGGCCTATTTGAGACCATACTTACTAACGAAGATGCGGTAATATCTGACGAATTAAATCATGCATCTATCATTGACGGTGTGAGATTATGTAAGGCTGCACGTTTTCGTTATAAAAACACCGATATGAATGACTTAAGGACTAAGCTTATAGAGGCTAAAGATGGTGGCGCTAGAAGAATACTAATTACTACAGATGGGGTTTTTTCTATGGACGGAACTGTAGCCCAACTTGACAAGATATGTGACCTCGCAGATGAGTTCGATGCCATGGTGCATCATGACGATTGCCATGCTGTTGGTTTCATGGGAAAAAACGGAAGAGGGGTGCACGAATATTGTAACGTTATGGATAGGGTCGACATAATCACTGGAACTTTCGGTAAGGCCTTAGGTGGAGCATCAGGGGGTTACACTTCGGCAAGAAAAGAGATTGTTGATATGCTTAGACAACGCTCAAGGCCTTACTTGTTTTCAAACACTCTAGCCCCTTCAATATGTGCAGCCTCTTTAAAGGTACTTGATATGTTGTCTAACTCTACTGAACTTAGAGACAGGTTAGAGCGCAATACTCACTACTTTAGAAAGGGCATGCAGGATGCCGGATTTGATGTTGACGATGGAGACCACCCAATAGTTCCAGTTATGCTTGGAGATGCCAAGCTTGCACAAAAAATGAGTAAAAAATTACTAGAGAAGGGTATATATGCTATAGGCTTCTTCTTTCCAGTTGTACCAAAAGGGAAAGCCAGAATACGCACCCAGATATCTGCTGCTCACACCAAGGATGATTTAGATAAGGCAATTGAGGCATTCTCACAGACCTACAAGGAGCTATCCGTCTGATTCGTATTATTACTGCTATAATCTTTGCAATTAATCCAGTAATATTGAAGCTCTTTTGATGAAAAGACTGATCACATTAATAATTGCAATATTTATAGTAATTGCTGCTACGTTATTTTATGTTGGTGTCAAAACTGAAGACACATTCAGGGGCTATATTGAAAAATATGATCAAACATGGAAAGAAAAGTATGATCTTTCAATAAGGTTAGTGTCTTATAGTAAGTCTTTGTTATCAGCTAACGCTGAGTTTGAAATTGATGTTATAGACCCAGCTACAAGAAAGGAGTTGGCCGAAGTTGTAAAGTTGCCATTAAGATCAAAATTCAAGATACAGCATGGGCCAGTATTTATCAATAACGGGATACATTTAGGCATAGCTCACGTTAATAGCAATATAAGCATCTCAGACTTGGTATCTGAAATTTATGAACAGGATTTTTCTGAATATGTAGAGGATGCAAGAATTTCAGTTGATGTTGATTTTGGTATATCTGGTGAAGTTGGGACTGAAATTATTATTGATGGTATTGATATTTATGATAAAGGTAGCAAGAATAGATTTGTCTTCTCACCAATAAAGATTTCATTGCAGAGCAATAATGATACTAACCCAAAAGCCTACAAAAGTAGCCTTAAGTTTGATAATTTAACAGTCAATTTGCCTGAATTATATCTAGGAATAAATGGTGTTAGTTTTGATTCCAATGTTAAGTCAATGTTTGGCAATTTACTTCCTATTGGAGAGTTTTCTGGTGCATTTGATGAGATATTAATCAGAACTAGTGGTACTAACATTCAGCCATTGAACCTCTCGATTCAACATAATTCAATTGCAAAAGACGACGAGGGTAAGCTGTTTAGTGACGCTAATTTAGTAATTATAATCAAAAATGCAGACAAGTTAATTCCTCCATTGCCAGTTGATTTAGTAGAGATTAATGCTACTTTCAGTGGCTTGGCAGAGAAAGATGTTGCCTCCTTTGATAATATAATTTCTGTTTC
>DQME01000108.1 GCA_015659815.1 Gammaproteobacteria bacterium
TATGACAGGGTACTTGTGGATGGTAACCGTTGCCCAGAGATAGAAAACTGTACGGCAATTGTTAAGGGCGATCTCAAGGTGCCTGCAATATCAGCCGCATCGATTATTGCAAAAGTGACTAGAGACATTCAGATGCTTGAGCTAGATAAGTCCTACCCAGAGTACGGCTTTGCAAAGCACAAGGGGTACGGCACGACTCAACATGTTACGGCCCTAACTAATTTTGGGGTGATAGAAGGGCAGCACCGAAAATCGTTCGCCCCGATAAAAAATTTAATCTATCTCAGTTAGCAGAGTTAAGCTCATCAATCTTTTGTTGAATTATTAATTTTTCGGCTTCCAAGTCTGCACTGAGCTGTTCCAGAGCAGCTTTGTCCTGTTCATTTTTTTCCTTAGCCTTTGCCTTCTCAATTTCGGAATCAGGTATTGCCGCTAGGTAATCAAACATCTTCACTACCCTTTTTACTCCTCTGGCATTGGCTGCAATTTTTGCCGCCATCGAGCCTTCACGGTCGGTTACCGCACCCATAAGGTACACGTTCTGATTCTCAGTCATAACCCTTACGTGTGTAGGGTGGAACACTTCCTGGTCCTGAAACAGAACCTCAACCTGTAACGTTATTGCCGAATCTTTGGCCCTACTAACTATTCCACTAGTTGGCCCTATAGTAGTTTCGTTATATATCTGTTTAATGTTTGGGGCTAGTATTTGTATTTTGCCTAAGACGTATGACTGTATCTCTTTGCTTGGTACCTCGCCAGCCACCAGTACGCTCTTGTCATATATCATATAGTTTATGTGGCTATCTTCCAACTGGGCATCCTCAGCTCCAGAGGTTATCAATTTTAAGTGCAAAGTTTTGTCATCCAGTACAACTCCAGCAGTTCTACGATCGATACTGATTGAAGCTATTGAGCTTACTGTAGAGGCCCCCTGTATGGCAGGAACGCATGAGGAGAGAAGTATATATCCTGTAAATATTGATATCAGTATTAGCGCTCTTGTTTTCATCGTGAGACCCTTATTGAGGTTGCCGTAATAAAATTAATAGCTACATTTTAAATCAAGTTGCTAGTGAACATGTATAAACAGATATACAAAGTTATTCAACATTGTCTGCATTTGTTGAATTATTTCTTTTTTGTGAGGCGTGATTGGAAGGCTAGTACTGAAAAGTTTTTCGGACATAATTGTATCTATACATAAAGACTTAGCTAAAATATCTATCCTTATAGCTAAAAAATAAATACGGCATTAGCTTAATGGCTATGAAGGGTTTTGCAGAATTGTAACTAGACCGGATAAACTATAAAAATGTTATACATAATAGCTACACCTATAGGGAACCTAGAAGATATATCTTTCAGGGCTATCGATACCCTGAAAAGTGTTGACGTTATCCTTGCAGAGGACACCAGGCACAGCAAAAAATTGTTATCGCATTACGGTATATCTACCCCTGTACAGTCACTCCACGAGCACAATGAGGCAAAAAAAACTGCAGATTTGGTCGGTTCCCTCTTGTCAGGAAGGGGTATGGCACTTATAAGCGATGCCGGTACACCACTAATAAGCGACCCAGGATATGTACTGGTCAGGGAGGCAAAAAAAGCAGGCGTAAAGGTTTCTCCAATTCCCGGCCCGAGTGCTCTGACAAGCGCAATATCCGCCTCAGGGATTGCCAGCGACAGCTTCACTTTTTATGGATTTCTGCCCTCCAAACAGGGGGCACGAGTCAAGGCTATAAGGGCAATATCTCACTCCAAGGAGACAGTAATTTTTTATGAGTCACCTAAACGCATACTTGCCAGCGCTGTAGACTTTAGATCGGTTCTTGGCGATGACAGGGTTGTGTGCTTCGCTAAGGAGCTTACCAAGTCATTTGAAACAATAATAACAGCAACTTTGCCAGATATAGTCGACTATTTAGAGTCACAACAGGACCACCAAAGGGGTGAGTTTGTAATACTTATATCTGCAATTGATAAGAACTCTAAGGTGAAAGGTGAGGAGCAGTTAGACAAAATATTGCCAATCCTTCTGAGCGAGATGGGGGCATCCAAGGCCTCCAAGATTGCTGCCAAGATTACTGGAATAGACAAAAAGTATTGCTATCAGAGAGCAATAGATTTATAGTAAGTGCTATGAATTTTTATACTAGACATATTTTCTTTTGCAACAACGTTAGGGTTAACGGGAAGCAGTGCTGTTCTCAGTTCGGTGCCAAGAACCTATACAGGTACGCAAAGGACCAGTGTCGCGATAGTGCCATGCTGGGTGAGGGCAGAATAGGCGTTAGTGAGTCTAGGTGTCTGGGTAGGTGTGAAAACGGGCCCGTAGCCGTGGTTTACCCTGACAACGTTTGGTATCAATACATTGACGAGGAAGATGTTGATGAAATAATTTCCAAACACCTCATATCTGGAGAGGTAGTCGATAGACTGCTAATAAACAAAAAATCAACACCTGAAAGCCCATAACTGTTTAACAATCAATAAAGCAAGGGCTACTTGTTCTTTATGTTTTGTAGGATATATGGGTATAGATTGTCTGCAATAATAATAACACCAGCCGCATTAGGGTGCTTGTTGTCATCGAGCAGGTGATCTTTATTTAGTGCCACCCCTTCAAGCAAAAAGGGCATAAACACCAGCCCGTGCTTGTCGGCTAGATGAGGATAAATCTGGTCAAATTTGTGTTGATATGTAGAACCCATGCTGTCTGGTGAACGCATACCAGCAAGGATGACCTGGGCACCGCTTTGCTTTATAGTGGTTATTATTGATTCTAGGTTGTCTTTAGTGTTGTTCGGGTCTATACCCCTAAGCATATCGTTTGCCCCGAGGCATAGTACTACTATGTCAGGCCTATCACCCATAGACCACTCAACCCTAGACAGGCCGTTACTGGTCGTGTTGCCGGAGACGCTAGCATTTATTATGGACACAGCTATATCGCTACTTGCAAATTTGTATCTCAGAACAGTTGCAAGGTTGTCGCTCTGTGTTAGTCCGTAACCGGCCATAAGGCTGTCACCATAAAGCATAACCTTTAGCGAGTCATTGGCATAGGGGCTAGTCATTGTTGCAAGCATGATGAGTAAAGACAGCACCAATTTTGAAGCATGATTTATTAACTTTTCCATGTTGAAATATTATATATATAGTAGGCACGATAACTATAATGATTAGTTAGTCATTAATATAATCTAAAGGTAATGAGTGGTGAGTCAATAAAATTTCAAAACATATCGCTAGTTTACGGTTCAGATACAAACACAACCGAGGTATTAAAGGGCATTGACTTTTCAATTAATGAGAATGAGATAGTCTCCGTGGTTGGTCCTAGTGGGTCAGGTAAGACCTCAATTATTATGCTTGCTGCAGGGCTTGAGAAGTCAACCTCTGGTTCAATATTCATTCATAACCAGGACATAACTGGCCTTACTGAGAGTGAACTTTCATTGATAAGGCGTAGACACATAGGCATAGTCTTCCAGTCCTTCTACCTCATACCTAACCTCACAGCAAAAGAAAATGTGATGCTATCACTCGAGGCCAACAAGAAATATAACATGGACGATGAGGCAGAAAGTTTATTAGAAAATTTTGGTCTTGGGCATAGACTAGATCACCTCCCAAGCGAGCTTTCCGGAGGCGAACAGCAGAGAGTAGCTATTGCCCGGTCACTTATAAATAAGCCCACCATCATACTGGCAGATGAGCCCACAGGAAACCTTGACGAGGAAAACTCTCAACACATGATTGATCTCCTCTTTAACTACACAAGGGGAAACAAAACCTCACTGGTTTTGGTTACTCATGATGGCGATATAGCGAAACAGTGTGATCGAATAATAGAGATCAGGGACGGCAAGATTGCTTGACTTGGGGCAACTATCGTTCATACATAATTACGCTCTAAGGGACATGCGCAGGAGCTACAAGAAGCTCTGGGTCATTACAACCACACTATTTATTAGTTTACTTCTTCTGTCTTTGACTTTCGCAATAAAGCAGTCGATGGTGGATGAGATATCGGCCAACTCAAAAGAGCTGCTTGGTGGGGACATACTAATAGATAGCGGGGTCAGCCCGCTCGATGAGGTTGTAATTGATAAGCTCTCTTCATTAGGGACAGTCAGCAGTACGGTTAATTTTTTTACAATGCTTTCAGGGCAGCCCGGTAGTTCAGTTTTTGTTGATATGAGGGCGGCGGACAGTCAATACCCGTTGTATGGAGAACTCAAAACTGTGCCACCAAGTGCAATCGATTCAGTGCTAAATCGCTCGGACAATCCAGGGATCCTTATAAACGAGAACATCAAGAGTCAGTTGTCATTACAGGTAGGCCAAGAGGTCACAGTAATGAACACTAAGTTTATTGTTGCAGGGGTAATATCTTCGGTACCAGACCTTGCTAGGAGCGCAGTTTTTGGAGAGTTTGCAATAATAAGTAAAAAAGAGTTCGATGGTTTTGACCTGAGGTCAGAGAACAGCTTTTTGCATCACGAATATCGCCTGAAAATTTCTAAAGAGCAGTTTGAACAAAAAAATCAAGAGGCAATATCGATGTTCACTGATGACGACAAAGTTAGAGTTAAATTGCCAAAAGATAGCACCGAGAGCCTAAGAAGAATTATTGATAACTTCTCTAACTTCTTGAATCTTGTGTCGGTCAGTGCAATGATAATAGCGGGTATAGGTATCAGCAACACGATGCTGTCTTTTATTAACCAAAGAAGCGTCAGTGTTGCAATTAAAAAGTCTCTAGGGTTCTCCTCAAGGGTAATAAAGTTTATATATTTTTATGAGATTTTATTGATACTGTTTGTGACCTCTGTACTAGCTTACTGTATAGGAGTGATGAGCCCTTTGATAGCTAACTTTATGATTCCAGAGATGTTAGGGATAACTCTACAGCCCAGCTTCAGTCTCATTAATTATCTTAATATAGCCTTCATAGGGCTGTTAATTGTATTAATATTTTCGATACCTTCGCTCTACTCAATCAACTCAATAAGGGCTATGTCTTTGTTTCGTAACACTTTTTTGCCAGTGAACCTGCACTTTTCAACTAGAAACATAGTCTACTTAGTGCTACTTACAGCTATTCTAGTTGCATACTTTGTTTTTCAAACTAGACACCAAACGATAACGCTGTCTTATTTTTTGGCGTTTTTTGCAAGTCTGGTCATTTTTTATCTTGTTGCTAGTGCACTTATAGCTACACTTAAGAGGTTCAAAGGTTTTAACAGTAACAGCTACAAGATAGCTTACAGGAACATTGTAAGCAAAAAGTCACTAGCCCCAATCATTACAATATCACTAGGTGTTGGACTCACACTGCTTTTGACACTTAGCCTTGTTGCCAACAATTTAAAGAGAGAGATCGCTGAAAACATTCCTGCTAAAGCCCCTGACCTATTCTTTGTTAGCATAAACAAAGAAGAAAAAGGCGACCTTGAAGAGTTTATTAGGGGCATAGATTCCGAGGCTATTCTTGACTTTAATCCGATGATCAGCGCATCATTTGTGGCCCTAAACTCTGTACCAATCGAGAGTCTAGTTTCTGAAGGCAACCCATCCAGATGGGCGATACGCGGAGACAGGAGGATATCTTGGCTTAAGCAACCAAAAGATAACAGCCCTATGGTTGAGGGTGACTGGTGGGAATCAGGCGACACTGATAATCTGCATATATCTTTTGACTCGTCCGTTGCGAGCGATATCGGAATAAGGATAGGGGACAAGGTAACTCTAAACATATTGGGAAGAGAGGTAGAAGGGACTGTAAGGAATTTTAGGAAGGTCGAATACAGAAGCCTCGGAACGAACTTTGCAATAATAATAAATGACGCATACGCATCTAAGCTTCCATATGAATACATAGGTACACTTAAATCTAGCCTAGACACGAACAAAATTCAGTCCCAAATTATAAATAAATTTCCGAACGTTTCGGCAATCAAGATTGACAGAATAATTTCTAAAGTTAGCGAGATCATAAATAAGATATTTTTTGCAGTAAGCGCAATATCTGCCGTTGTTATTGTTATAGGATTAATAGTAGTTGTTAGTGCGATCCTGGTTCAAGCAAACTTAAGAAAGTACAACAACTTAATTTATAAAATACTGGGAGTCGGCTTTGCGACCATAGTTAAGGCTATGACCATTGAGTTTATGCTTATCTATCTATCACTGATAGCTTTTTCAATATCAGTAGCGGCAATAGCATCTCACTATGTTGTTGAAAATATTTTCCAATTTGATTGGGTATTTGATATTAACCTTTCGTTAATGGTGGTTGCATCGACAGGTATAGTCACATTTTTGCTTATACTTTTTGCGAACAAAAATATGTTCAGCCCTGCGGTCTACCCTCTTATTAGGAATGAATAGTAGTCTGTTCTAATCTAGTAATTATTAGTAAATTTTTCGTATAGTGCGCTGACTTGTTTCCCTAAGTCTGATTCCGTCGTATCGTTTGTGATTATGTCTGTAGGTAAATTGTCAGCTATCTTTAGTCGATCTTCTCGATTAACCTGGGCAGACATCATCTTTATTGCATCATCTTTACCGATGTTTTCTCTTGTTATGAGTCTTTCTAATTGTGTACTCTCTTCGCAATCAACAATAATTGCCCTGTCGTACATCTGAGCTCTCCCAGACTCAGCCAGTAACGGTATCTCAATAATAACAAATTTAGAGTCAATCTTGTCGACCTCAAGGTCCATTCTGTCTAATATTTTTTGGTGCAAAATAGATTCAATCTTAATTTGATTGTCTTTGCTATCAATAAGCAATTTGCGTAATTCTTTTCGATTCAAAGTGCCATCACTGTTAAGGATGCTAGAGCCAAAACTTTTAACAAGCTCCATTAAGCCGTCACTCCCAGGAACTACAACCTTCCTAGAGACTGCATCCAGGTCTATGACCTTGGCACCTAATTTTTGAAATATTTTGCTTGCTAGCGACTTGCCACTTGCAATGCCACCGGTTAGTGCAATTTTTTGTGTAAACATAATGTATTTAATTTCATACTTTATAGACCCAACAAAGGCAGTAAGCTAGAAGGTTATTATTGTTTTGCTATTGACATTTTAGCTAAATCTTTCGATAATACATGCTCTTTTGGTTATGTAGCTCAGCCGGTTAGAGCACAGCATTCATAATGCTGGGGTCGGTGGTTCAAGTCCACCCATAACCACCATA